>NZ_JBEZHO010000019.1:0-147585 GCF_040650615.1 Streptomyces sp. NPDC048643 | reverse complement strand
GGACGGCCCAGTCGATGAAGACCGAGCCCAGGATGCCGATCAGCAGCAGGGAGAGCAGGGTGCCGACCACCGCCACGGATGTTCGGTGTGCGCCCGCTCGGGCGAAGGCCCGCGCGATCCCGGCCCCGACGCCGCGGGTGCCGCCGGTGACGACGACGGTCCGGCCGTCGAGGTCCGCCGCGGCGCCGTCGCCGGTGGTGTCCACGTTGTCCACAGGGCCTCCCGCACGGCCGCGATCGCTGCTAGCTTCGCAGCACACCTAACAAACGTTTGGTGGAAAGGTAGCTGATGTGCCCATGGGTGTCTCCACCTCGTCCCCGGAAAAGGGGATTTCCCTCGTCACGGCCGACTACCCGCCGGTGAACGCGCTGCCGGTGCGCGGCTGGTTCGAGCTGGCCGACGCCGTCCGTGCGGCGGGCCGCGACCCCGAGGTCCGCTGCGTCGTCCTGGCGGCACAGGGGCGCGGTTTCAACGCGGGCGTCGACATCAAGGAGATCCAGCGCGACCCCACCGGCCACGAAGCGCTGATCGGCGCCAACCAGGGCTGCGCCGAGGCCTTCGCGGCGGTGTACGAGTGCGAGGTGCCGGTCGTCGCGGCGGTGCAGGGCTTCTGCCTGGGCGGCGGCATAGGCCTCGTGGGGAACGCGGACGTGATCGTGGCGAGCGAGGACGCCACGTTCGGCCTGCCCGAGCTGGACCGTGGCGCCCTCGGTGCGGCCACGCACCTGGCCCGGCTCGTCCCCCAGCACCTGATGCGCGCCCTGTACTACACCTCGCGTACGGCCACCGCCGCCGAGCTGCAAGCGCACGGCTCGGTGTGGAAGGTCGTCCCGCGCGACGAACTGCGTTCGGTGGTCCTGGATGTGGCGCGGGAGATCGCCGCGAAGGACGGACGCCTCATCCGTCTCGCCAAGGCCGCCATCAATGGCATCGACCCCGTCGACGTGCGCCGCAGCTACCGCTTCGAGCAGGGCTTCACCTACGAGGCCGGCCTCGGCGGAGTGGCCGGCCGCGTCCGCGACACCTTCGGCAAGGAGGCCCCCCGGTGAGCGACAAGACCATGTCGGCGCAGGACGTCGTCGGCCGGCTGGAGAGCGGGATGACGCTCGGTATCGGCGGCTGGGGTTCGCGGCGCAAGCCGATGGCCCTGGTGAGAGCGCTGCTCCGGACCGGGATCACCGACCTGACCGTCGTCGCGTACGGCGGGCCGGACGTCGGTCTGCTCGCGGCGGCCGGGCGGATCCGCAAGCTGGTGACCGCCTTCGCGACGCTCGACTCGATCCCGCTCGAACCGCACTACCGCGCGGCCCGTGAACGTGGCGCGTTCGAGCTGACGGAGGTCGACGAGGCGATGTTCATGTGGGGCCTGCACGCCGCCGCGAACCGGCTGCCGTTCCTCCCGGTGCGGGCCGGTATCGGCTCGGACGTGATGCGGATCAACCCGGGCCTGCGGACGGTCACTTCGCCGTACCCCGACGCGTCGTCCGGGGTGCGGGAGGAGCTCGTCGCCATGCCCGCCCTGCGCCTGGACGCGGCCCTGGTCCACATGAACCGCGCGGACCGCGCGGGCAACGGCCAGTACCTCGGCCCGGACCCGTACTTCGACGACCTGTTCTGCGAGGCCGCCGACACCGCGTACGTCTCGTGCGAGCGGATCGTCGACACGGCGGAGCTGACCAAGGACGCCGCGCCACAGACCCTGCTCCTCCAGCGGTCGGCCGTCACGGGCGTGGTGGAGACGCCCAACGGCGCGCACTTCACCTCCTGCGTCCCGGACCACGGACGCGACGAGGCCTTCCAGAAGCTGTACGCGACCACGCCGTACGAGGAGTTCGCCAAGCGCTTCCTCTCCGGTGACGAGCACGCCTACCAGAGCGCCGTCCAGGCCTGGCGGAAGGAGCGGGACCAGTGAGCGTCACCCGAGCCGAGTACTGCGTGATCGCCTGCGCCGAGGCGTGGCGGGACAATGGCGAGGTGCTCGCCAGCCCCATGGGCCTCGTCCCGTCCGTCGGGGCCCGCCTCGCCCGGCACACCTTCGCGCCCGACCTGCTGCTGACCGACGGCGAGGCGCTGCTCGTCGGCCCGGACGGCACCACGGAGGGCTGGTTGCCCTACCGGCGGCATCTGACGGCGGTGACCGGCGGTCGGCGGCACGTGATGATGGGCGCGAGCCAGATCGACCGCTTCGGCAACCAGAACATCTCCTGCATCGGCGACTGGTCCCGGCCCCGGCGCCAGCTCCTCGGAATGCGCGGCGCCCCGGTCAACACGCTGAACAACCCGACCAGTTACTGGATCCCCAGGCACTCGCCGCGGGTCTTCGTGGAGCGCGTCGACGTGGTGTGCGGGGTGGGCTACGACCGGGCCGCCGCCGCGGGCCCGAGCGCCACCCGCTTCCACCGTCTCCCCCGCGTGGTGACCGACCTCGCGGTCCTCGACTTCGCGACCCCCGACCACGCGATGCGGCTCGCCTCCGTCCACCCGGGCGTCACCCCCGAGCAGGTCCGCGCGGCCACCGGGTTCGAGCTGACGATCCCGGCCGAGGTCCCGTTCACCCGCGAACCGACGGGCCGGGAGCTGGAGTTGATCCGGACGGTGCTCGACCCGAAGGGGCTGCGGGACCGGGAGGTGCCCGACCCGGCGGGAGACGGCCGGGACCGCGCCGGCCGGGGCGGCGACGGGGGCGGCGCCCCGCGCGGAGGCGGGCGCTGATGGAGACCGCGCTGACCGGCCTCGTCGGCGTCCGGCATCCCCTCGTGCAGACCGGCATGGGCTGGGTGGCGGGCCCCCGCCTGGTCTCGGCAACGGCGAACGCGGGAGCGCTGGGCATCCTCGCCTCCGCCACGATGACCCTCGACCACCTGCGGGACGCCGTACGCGAGGTCAGATCCCGCACCGACCAGCCGTTCGGAGTGAACCTGCGCGCCGACGCGGCGGACGCCGGCGACCGGGTGCGGATCATCGTGGACGAGGGCGTGCGTGTCGCGTCGTTCGCGCTCGCCCCCTCCCGCGAGCTGATCGCCGAGCTGAAGGAGGCGGGTGTGGTCGTCGTGCCGTCCGTCGGGGCGCGGCGGCACGCCGAGAAGGTGGCCGACTGGGGCGCCGACGCCGTGATCGTGCAGGGCGGTGAGGGTGGCGGGCACACCGGGGAGGTCGCGACGAGCGTGCTGCTGCCGCAGGTCGTCGACGCCGTGGACATCCCGGTGGTGGCGGCGGGCGGCTTCCACGACGGGCGGGGGCTGGTGGCCGCGCTGGCCTACGGGGCGGCGGGCATCGCGATGGGCACCCGGTTCCTGCTGACCTCCGACTCGACGGTGCCCGACGCGGTGAAGGCGAGGTATCTCGCGGCGACGGTCAAGGACGTCACGGTGACGACGGCCGTCGACGGGATGCCGCACCGCATGCTGCGCACCGACCTCGTGGAGGCCCTGGAGCGGGCGGGCCGCACGAGAACCCTCGCCCGGGCCGTGCGCCGGGCCGCCGGGTTCCGGCGCCTCTCCGGCCTGACCTGGTCCCGGATGATCCGCGACGGTCTGGCGATGAAGCACGGCAGGGACCTGTCCTGGAGCCAGGTCCTGCTGGCGGCCAACACCCCGATGCTCCTCAGAGCGTCGATGGTCGACGGCCGGACGGACCTCGGGGTGATGGCGTCGGGCCAGGTCGCCGGGGTGATCGACGACCTGCCGTCGTGCGAGGAGCTGATCGCGCGGGTGATGGGAGAGGCCCGGGAGACCCTCGACCGGCTCGCGGGGGTGGGGGTCTCGCTGCCGGACTGACGTGCACGACCGTGGCGTCGGGGCCCGGACGGCGCGCGTCCGGGCCCCGACGCCGGTCTGAGACCTCACCCGGAGACCTCACCCGGAGATCGCACTCGGAGGCCGCCCTCGGACGCCGTCCTCAGAGGCCGTCCTCAGAGGCGTTCGATGATCGTCACGTTGGCCTGGCCGCCGCCCTCGCACATCGTCTGGAGGCCGAACCGGCCGCCGGCGCGCTCCAGTTCGTGGAGCAGCGTGGTCATCAGCCGGACGCCGGTCGCCCCGAGCGGGTGGCCGAGGGCGATCGCGCCGCCGTTGACGTTGACCCGGTCCGGGTCCGCGCCGGTCTCCTTGAGCCAGGCGAGGACGACCGGGGCGAACGCCTCGTTGATCTCGACGAGGTCGATGTCGCCGATGGACATGCCGGTCTTCTTCAGGGCGTGGGCCGTGGCCGGGATGGGTGCCGAGAGCATCCGGATGGGGTCCTCGCCCCGGACCGAGAGATGGTGCACCCGGGCCCTCGGGGTGAGGCCGTGTTCGCGGACCGCCCGCTCGGAGGCGAGCAGCATCGCGGCGGCGCCGTCGGAGACCTGGGAGGAGCAGGCGGCGGTGATGGTGCCGCCCTCGACGACCGGCTTCAGGGCCGCCATCTTCTCCAGCGAGGTGTCCCGGCGCGGCCCCTCGTCGACTGTGACCTCGCGGAACGGCACGGTCTCGCGGTCGAAGCGGCCCTCGTCGGCGGCGCGGATCGCGCGCTGATGGGAGCGGAGGGCGAACTCCTCCTGGTCGCGGCGGGTGATGCCCCACTTGGCGGCGATGAGTTCGGCGCCGTGGAACTGGTTGACGGGGCGGTCGCCGTAGCGCGCCCGCCAGCCCTCACTGCCGGCGAAGGGGCCCTCGGTGAGGCCGAGGGGTTCGGCGGCCTGGCGGGAGGCGAACGCGATGGGGATCTGGGTCATGTTCTGCACGCCGCCGGCGACCACGAGGTCCTGGGTGCCGGACAGGACGCCCTGGGCGGCGAAGTGCACGGCCTGCTGCGAGGACCCGCACTGGCGGTCCACGGTGACGCCGGGCACCTCCTCGGGCAGTCCGGCGGCCAGCCAGCAGGTGCGGGCGATGTCGCCGGCCTGCGGCCCGACCGTGTCCAGGCAGCCGAAGACGACGTCCTCGACGGCTGCCGGGTCCACGCCGGACCGCTCGACCAGCGCGGTGAGCACGTGCGCGCCGAGGTCGGCCGGGTGGACAGCGCCGAGCCCTCCTCTGCGCCGCCCGACGGGTGTGCGGACCGCTTCGACGATGTAGGCCTCGGCCATGACGACTCCCTCGCGAGGATGAGTGGTTCGCGTTCGGCTACGTGCGGACGGAGATCCCGTCGAGCACCATCGACAGGTACTGCCGGGCGATCTCCTCGGGGCTGTGCTGACCACCGGGCCGGTACCAGGACGCGGCGACCCACACGGTGTCCCGGACGAAGCGGTAGGTCAGCCTGATGTCGAGGTCGGCGCGGAAGACCTCGGCGTCGACGCCGCGTTCCAGTGTGCTCAGCCACGCCTTCTCGAAGTTGCGCTGTGACTCGGCGAGGAACGCGAAGCGCTCCTGCACGGCGAGGTGGCGGGCCTCCTTCTGGTAGATCGCGACGGCGGCGCGGTGTCGGTCGATCTCCCGGAAGGACTCGGTGACGAGTGCCTCCAGGGTCTCCCGGGGGCCGAGTCCGGCTTCCAGGACGGTGTCGTAGCCGTCCCAGAGCTCGTCGAGGAAGGTGCGCAGGATCTCCTCCAGCATCGATTCCTTGGAGTCGAAGTGGTAGTAGAGACTGCCCGCGAGCATTCCGGCCTCGTCCGCGATCTTGCGGACGGTGGTGGCGTTGTAGCCCTGCTCGGCGAAGACCTCGGCGGCGGTGCCGAGCAGTTCGCGGCGGCGCTCCGGGGTGGCGGTCACCTGGGGCTTCTTCTTGGTAGGCACACGGTCATTGTCGTCCTATGCGTGCTGGCTGCTCACGGACACGACCTCGCCGGTGAGATACGAGGAGTAGCCGGACGCGAGGAACACGATCACGTTGGCGATCTCCCAGGGCTCGGCGTACCGGCCGAAGGCCTCGCGGGCGGTGAGTTCCTCCAGCAGTTCGGGCGTGGTGACCTTCACGAGGTGGGGGTGCATGGCGAGGCTCGGCGAGACCGCGTTGACCCGGACCCCGTAGGCGGCGGCCTCGATCGCCGCGCACCGGGTGAGCGCCATGACGCCGGCTTTCGCGGCGGCGTAGTGGGCCTGCCCGGACTGGGCCCGCCAGCCGACGACGGAGGCGTTGTTGACGACGGCTCCGCCATCGCCCTGGTCCTTGAGCCGCCGCAGTGCTGCCCGGGTGCACCGGAAGGTGCCGTTCAGTGTCACGTCCAGCACGCGGGACCACTGCTCGTCGGTCATGTCGACGAGAGCCGATGTCCCGCCCAGGCCCGCGTTGTTGACGACGACGTCCAGGCGGCCGTGGATCCGGACGGCGGTGTCGAGGAGGGCCTGGACCTGGTCCTCGTCGGTGACGTCGCAGGGCAGTGCGGCGACGTGGCCGGCGCCGAACTCCCCGGCCAGGGTCGCGGCGGTCTCCTTGAGCCGGCGTGCGTGCGCGTCGCTGATCAGGACGCGCGCGCCCTCCTCCAGGAACCGGCGTGCGGTGGCGCCGCCGATGCCGGCCCCGGCCGCGGCGGTGATGACGGCGGTGCGGCCCTTCAGCAGCCCGTGCCCGGGGACGTACGCCGGACTCTCGACGTCGCTCATGACCCCAAGCTAACCTACCAAACACTTGTTAGGGAAGCGCCGTCACCCGGCGGAGCAGGTCCCCGTGGTCCCACCGCCCGCAGCCGAGAGGTGCCGCCGATGGATCTCACCCCCTCCCCCGCCGACGACGCGTTCCGCGCCGAGGCCCGCGCGTGGCTGGACGCGCATGTCCCGGCGGTCCCGCTGCCCTCGCTGGAGACCGAGGAGGGCTTCGCCGCGCACCGCGTCTGGGAGGCCGAACTCGCGGCGGACCGCTGGTCGGTGGTGTCGTGGCCCGCGGCCTACGGCGGCCGCGACGCGGACCTGATGCGCTGGCTGGCCTTCGAGGAGGAGTACCACGCGGCGGGCGCGCCCGGCAGGGTCGGACAGAACGGGATCAGCCTGCTCGCGCCGACGCTCTTCGACCACGGCACGGCGGAGCAACGGGCGCGGGTGCTGCCGCCGATGGCCACGGGCGAGGTGGTCTGGGCGCAGGCGTGGTCCGAGCCCGAGGCCGGTTCCGACCTGGCCTCGCTGTCGTCGCGCGCGGTGCGGGTGGACGGCGGCTGGCGGTTGAACGGTCAGAAGACCTGGTCGTCGCGGGCCGCGTTCGCCGACCGCGCGTTCGGCCTGTTCCGCAGCGAGCCGGGCCTGCCGAAATCCCACCATGGCCTCACGTACCTGATGTTCGACCTGCGCGCGCCCGGCGTCACCGTGCGTCCCATCGGGCGGCTCGACGGCAGGCCCGCGTTCGCGGAACTCTTCCTGGACGACGTGTTCGTCCCGGACGAGGACGTGATCGGCGAGCCGGGGCAGGGCTGGCGGATCGCGATGTCGACGGCGGGCAACGAACGTGGTCTGACGCTGCGTTCACCGGGCCGCTTCCTCGCCGCCGCCGACCGGCTGGTGGCGCTGTGGCGCGACCTCGGCGACCCGGCGGACTCGGCGCTGCGCGACCGGGTGGCCGACGCGGTGATCGGGGCCCGCGCCTATCAGTTGTTCACGTACGCCGGCGCCTCCCGGTTCCTCGACGGGGAGAGCATCGGTCCGGAGTCCAGCCTGAACAAGGTGTTCTGGTCCGAGTTCGACATCGCGCTGCACGAGACGGCGCTCGATCTGCTGGGCGGGGAAGGCGAGTTGGCGGACAGCGCGTGGTCCGAGGGACATGTCTTCGCGCTCGCCGGTCCGATCTACGCGGGCACGAACGAGATCCAGCGCGACATCATCGCCGAGCGGCTGCTCGGCCTTCCGAAGGGCCGCCGCTGATGCGTTTCCTGCTCGACGACGAACAGCGTGCCTTCGCCGCCTCCCTGAACGCGATGCTGTCCGCCGCGGACACGCCGACCGCTGTACGGGCCTGGGCGGAGGGCGATCTCGCGCCCGGCTCGGCCCTGTGGTCCCGCCTCGCCGAAGCCGGGGTCTTCGCGCTGGCCGTACCGGAGGCGTACGAGGGGGTCGGACCTCTTCCCGTCGAACTGGTCGTGGCCTACGTGGAGTTGGGTCGGCACGCGGTACCGGGGCCGGTGGTGGAGACGGTCGCGGTGGCCGCCCTGCTGAGCGGTCTGGGCGAACGGGGCGCGTCGGAGCCCGCCGAACGACTGCTGCCGGGGCTGGCCTCGGGCGGGAGCGTCGCCACGCTCGCCCCGGCCGGCGGGTACGCGCTCGACGCCGACGCAGCGACCGTGCTGCTCGCCGTGGAGGGCGAGAGCCTGTACCTGTCACCGGGCCACGGCCCGGTGCGCGCGTCCGTGGACCGCGCGCGGCGCCTGGCCCGGCCGGAGACCGGTGGCGAACTCCTGGCACACGGGCCGCAGGTCACCGGCGCGGTGCGGGAGGCGGTGACGTGGGCCCGGCTCGCGACGGCCGCCCAGGCGCTCGGCGTCGGCCTCGCGCTCCTCGACCGGACCGTCGAATACGTCGGGCGGCGCACCCAGTTCGGTGTGCCCGTCGGCTCGTTCCAGGCGGTCAAGCACCGGCTCGCGGACGCGCGGATCGCCCTGGAGTTCGCCCGCCCCCTGCTGTTCGGAGCAGCCCTGTCGATGACGCCCGCGGACGTGGCCGCCGCCAAGGTCACGGCGGTCGAGGCGGCGTACGCCACGGCCCGGACCGCGTTGCAGCTGCACGGCGCGATCGGCTACACCGCCGAGTACGACCTGTCGCTCTGGCTCACCAAGGCGCGTGCCCTGCGCACCGCGTGGGGCGCCCCGGCCGAGTGCCGGGCGCAGGTGCTCGCCGGTCTCAGTGGTGATCGTCCCCGCTCGTGATCTCCCGGTACTCCTCCGCGGTCGGCTTCGGGATGCGGGCGGCGGGACCGTGGAGGCCGCGCGCCAGCCTGGCCCGCAACCGTCGGGTGGGACCGGCCCGGCGGACCACGCCGTTCGCGTCGACCTGCCGGCCCACCTCGAAGGGCGGCGCCTGCTCGTGCTGGGTGAGGGTGAACCGCTGGGCCGGGGTGAGGGGTTCGTGGACCTCGACGTACTCGCCGTGCGGCAGCCGCTTGATGGTGCCGGACTCCCGGCCGTGCAACACCTTCTCGCGGTCGGAGCGTTGCAGCCCCAGGCAGATGCGCCGCGTGACGACGAAGGCGAGGGCCGGTCCGACGAACACGCCGACGCGGACGAACCAGGTGATCGCGTTGATCGAGAGATGGAAGTGGGTGGCCCACAGGTCGTTGCCGCCGCCGACCAGCAGGATGGCGTACAGCGTCAGCCACGCCACGCCGAGCGCGGTACGGGTGGGGACGTTGCGCGGCCGGTCCAGGATGTGGTGCTCGCGCCGGTCCCCGGTGATCCACGCCTCGATGAACGGATAGACGGCGATGGCGACCATGATGAGCGGGAACAGCGAGAACGGGATGAAGACACCCAACTGGAGGGTGTGGCCGAAGGCGTTGATCTCCCATCCCGGCATCACCCGGATCAACCCCTCGGAGAACCCGAGGTACCAGTCGGGCTGTGCGCCGGTGGTCACCAGGTCGGGGCGGTAGGGCCCGAACGCCCACACCGGGTTGACGGTGGCGATCGCGCCCATGATCGACAGCACGCCGAAGACGAGGAAGAAGAAGCCGCCGGCCTTCGCCATGTAGACCGGCATGAACGGCATGCCGACGACCGACTTCTGGTCCTTTCCGGCCCCCGGGTACTGCGTGTGCTTGTGGTAGAAGACCAGGATCAGATGGGCGACGACCAGCCCCAGCATGATGCCCGGCAGCAGCAGGACGTGGATGGGGAAGAACCGCGGGATGATGTCGTGCCCCGGGAACTCGCCGCCGAACAGGAAGAAGGAGATGTACGTCCCGACGACCGGGATGGACAGGATCGCGCCCTGCGCGAAGCGGACGCCGGTTCCGGAGAGCAGGTCGTCCGGGAGCGAGTAGCCGGTCAGCCCGGTGAGCAGTCCGAGCATCAACAGGGTCCAGCCGAAGAGCCAGTTGACCTCGCGCGGCTTGCGGAACGCGCCGGTGAAGAACACCCGCATCATGTGCACGAGCATCCCGGCGAGGAAGACCAGCGCCGACCAGTGGTGGATCTGCCGGATCAGGAGTCCGCCGCGGACGTCGAAGCTGATGTCCAGGGTGGACTCGTACGCCCTGGTCATGATGATGCCGTTCAGCGGCTCGTACGAGCCGTGGTAGACGACCTCGACGCCGCTGGGTTCGAAGAACAGGGTGAGGTAGACGCCGGTGATGATCAGGACGAGGAAGCTGTAGAGGCAGATCTCGCCCAGCATGAACGACCAGTGGTCCGGGAAGACCTTGCGCATGTTGGCCTTGGCCAGCGAGTAGATCCCGAGCCTGCCGTCGGCCCAGTCCGCCAGCCGCTCCCCCTTGGGGGTCTCGACCCGCCGCCCCTCACGCACACTCATTCGCAGCCCCCTCAGCCCCCAGGGTGCCATGCCCCCCGCGGGAAGCCAACGGTGCATCCCCACAAGGCAGTTGACTCGCCCCCTCCGCCCCTTCCCGACCCGTACCCGGGGGCGCTGCCCCCGGACCCCCCGCTCCTCAAGCGCCGGAGGGGCTGAATTCTTCTCGTCCGGCGCTGGAAAGTCTTGGCCCGTCCGGCGATTGAGGACGAGGCCGTCAGGCCGAAGCGGGGTCTGGGGGCGCAGCCTCCCAGGGACGGGACGGGACGGGACGGGGCGGAGGGGGCGAAAGACGTCTACGGGCCGACCCGGATCACCGCGACGGGCCCGGTCCCCCGGAGAGTTGCCGGCTCCGCCGCCAGCAGGGCGGCGTCGTAGCGGCCGAGGGACAGCCCCGCGAGCCGCGCGGAGTCGCCGAGCGCGACGACCAGCACGCTCGGCCCGGCCCCGACGGACACCCCGTTCACGGGGAACAGCACCTCGACGCCCGGCACCGCCGAACCACCCCGGTTCCACATGACGTTGAGGTTCACGACGGGCCCCCCGAGCAGCCGGCACCCGGTGGGCAGGTCACCGGGAAAGCGCCGCGGGACGTACCGGGTGTCGACGAGCCGGCGTTCGTCCCCGACGGTCAGGTCCATCCCGGCGCCCTCGACCATGGTGAGGATCCGGTCCACCCCGGCGAAGGAGGAGAAGGGCCCGTCGGCGCCGACGTCGGCGAGGCTGACCCGCCACGCGAAGCCGGACATGTCGGCGCCCTCGGGGTGGACGACGATCTCCCGGGTGACCCCGCCGCCGTTCTTCCAGGGCACGGCGCTCCGGCCCGCGGCGGGCATCAGGTGGACGCTCACGTGAGGATCCCGTGGGCCCGGGCGGCGGCCAGCCACTGCGGGAACTCCGCGACGAGCCGGTCGTACAGCTCCCCGTCGGTCACCTTCCGCGGGTCCGGACCGACGTGGAAGAAGCCGGCGTTGTCGACGGCCCGCTTCTGCGGAACGGCCAACTCGTCGAGTCTGCGCAGGAACTCGAACTGCCTGCTGGACGGGTCACCGAACCCTATGAACTGCCAGAACAGCGGAAGCCGGGCGGCCTTGCACACATAGCGTTCGGCGGCGAGCTTGTTGATCGGTCCGCCGTCGGTCTGGAAGACGACGAGGGCGGGCGCCGTGGAGCCGCTGTCGAGGTAGTGGTCGATGACCGCGTCCATGGCGAGGTGGTAGCTGGTCTTGCCCATGTGACCGAGCCCGGCCACGATCCGCTCGATCCGCCCGTCGTGGTTGTCGAGCGCGATGTCGGTGACGGCGTCGACATCGGTGGAGAAGAAGACGACGGGGACGATGCCGTCGTCGTCGAGATGGGCGGACAGCCCGAGCACCCGGTCGGCGAGGGCCTGCACACTGCCGTCCTTGTAGTACGGCTTCATCGAACCGGAGTAGTCGACGACCAGGTAGACGGCGGCCCGTTGCCCGTTCAGCCCGTGCTTGGTGAGGGAGACCCCGGCGCTCTTGTACAGGTCGACCAGCGCGGGCGCGGTCTCCTCGACCTTGGTCAGGCTGATTCCGGCCACGCGGAAGCTCCCGTCGTACGAGGGTTGCGGTACGCCGAGGTTACGTCACGGCTCCGGACGGGACGGTGCCCACCCGGGGCGGGTGCGCGCGTGAACTTCCGGTGCGGCACACCCGTACGCCGTCCCCGCGCGCACCGTCCCTGCGTACCCTGTCCGTCATGAAACGTGCGGGTTTCCTGTTATTGGCGGTTGTTCCGGTCCTGGTCACGACAGCGGTCTATTGCGCGCTGCCCGAGCACCCGGCCAGAGCCGACGCCGGGTCGCCCGCACCGGCGTCGCGGCAGGCCCGTGAGCGGGGCGGCGCGACGGCCGAGCGCGGCGGGGACGACAGGAGGGTCGCCGCCGTACCGGCGGGGCTCGCGGCACCCGACAAGAAGGAGCTGGCCCAGCAACTCGTCGCCAGTGCCGAGAACTCGACGCTCGACTGGCGTGAGGCGTACGCCTATGTCGAGGACATCGGTGACGGCCAGGGGTACACGGCGGGCATCATCGGGTTCTGCACCGGCACCCACGACCTGCTCACGCTCGTCGAGTCGTACACGAGGAAGCATCCGGACAACGGGCTGGCCGGTTATCTCCCGGCGCTGCGCAGGGTGGACGGGTCGGACTCGCACGAGGGTCTGGACCCGGGCTTCCCGGCGGCCTGGCGCCACGAGGCGACGGTGCCCGCGTTCCGCGCGGCGCAGGACGCCGAGCGCGACCGGGTCTACTTCGATCCCGCCGTCCGGCAGGCGCGGCGCGACGGCCTCGGCACCCTCGGCCAGTTCATCTACTACGACGCGATGGTGATGCACGGCCCGGGCACCGGCGACTACGGCTTCTACGGTCTGCGCACCCGTGCGCTGCGCGAGGCGGAGCCCCCGTCGAAGGGCGGCGACGAGAAGGCGTACCTCGACACGTTCCTGGACGTGCGCCGCGCGGCGATGCGGTCCCGGGACGCGCACCGCGACACCACCCGCATCGACACGGCACAGCGCGTCTTCCTGCGCGAGGGGAACCTCGGTCTGGACACGCCGCTGGTGTGGAAGGTGTACGGCGAGACGTACCGGGTGCGGTGACGGCCGGTCGTGAACACGTGGGTACGGGGCCGCCGTTGTGCGGGCATGCGGCGGCGCCTGCCAGGTCGTCCGGTCGGGGACAGGGAGGCAGGCGCCGTCTCGTGTTCCGCACGCCTTTGTGCGGGACGTTCTTGAGTGACCGTCAGGTCACGCGATCGGGGTGACCGATCCGCGGGTCAGACCATCAGCGAGCGGTCCGTCGGGCGGATCGGGGCGGGCAGCTCGCTCGCTCCGGTGAGGAAGCGGTCGACACCGCGGGCGGCCGAGCGGCCCTCCGCGATGGCCCAGACGATGAGGGACTGGCCGCGGCCGGCGTCACCGGCGACGAACACGCCGGGCACGTTGGTCGCGAAGTCGGCGTCGCGGGCGATGTTGCCGCGCTCGTCGAGCTCCAGGCCGAACTGGGCGACGACGCCGTTCTCGACGTCGGTGCCGGTGAAGCCCATCGCCAGCGTCACGAGCTGCGCGGGGATCCGGCGCTCCGTGCCCGGCTTCTGGGTCAGCTTGCCGGCGACGAACTCGACCTCGACGAGGTGCAGCCACTGGACGTTGCCGTCCTCGTCGCCCTCGAAGTGGGTGGTGTTGACGGAGTAGACCCGCTCGCCGCCCTCCTCGTGCGCGGAGGTGACCTTGTAGAGCATCGGGAACGTGGGCCAGGGCTGGCCCGGGTTCCGCTCCTCGCCCGGCTGCGGCATGATCTCCAGCTGCGTGACCGAGGCCGCGCCCTGGCGGTGGGCGGTGCCCACGCAGTCCGCGCCGGTGTCGCCGCCGCCGATGACCACGACGTGCTTGCCCTCGGCGGTGATCGGGGGCGCCACGAAGTCGCCCTCCTGCACCTTGTTGGACAGCGGGAGGTACTCCATGGCCTGGTGGATGCCGTTCAACTCCCGCCCGGGGGCGGGGAGATCACGGGCGGTGGTCGCGCCGGCGGCGATGACCACGGCGTCGTACCGCTTGCGCAGGTCCGTCGCCTTGAGGTCGCGGCCGATCTCGACGCCCGTGCGGAAGCGGGTGCCCTCCGCGCGCATCTGCTCGATGCGGCGGTTGATGTGCCGCTTCTCCATCTTGAACTCGGGGATGCCGTAGCGCAGCAGGCCGCCGATCCGGTCGGCGCGCTCGTACACGGCGACGGTGTGGCCGGCGCGGGTGAGCTGCTGGGCCGCGGCGAGACCGGCGGGGCCGGACCCGATGACCGCGACCGTCTTGCCGGAGAGGCGCTCCGGGGCCTGGGCCGCGACACTGCCGCTGTCCCACGCCTTGTCGATGATCGAGACCTCGACGTTCTTGATGGTCACGGCGGGCTGGTTGATGCCGAGCACGCACGCCGACTCGCACGGGGCGGGGCACAGGCGGCCCGTGAACTCCGGGAAGTTGTTCGTGGCGTGCAGTCGCTCGGACGCGGCCTGCCAGTCCTCGCGGTACGCGTAGTCGTTCCACTCGGGGATCAGGTTCCCGAGCGGACAGCCGTTGTGGCAGAACGGGATGCCGCAGTCCATGCAACGCGAGGCCTGCTGGGAGATGATCGGGAGCAGCGAGCCCGGAACGTAGACCTCGTTCCAGTCCTTGACGCGCTCCTCGACCGGCCGGGACGTGGCGACCTCACGGCCGTGGTTCAGAAAGCCCTTGGGATCAGCCATTGGTCGCCGCCTCCATCATCTTCTCGGTGATCGCGGACTCGTCGAGTCCGGCTCGCTCGGCGGCGTCCTTGGCGGCGAGCACTGCCTTGTACGTGCTGGGGATGATCTTGCTGAAGCGCTCCACGGCCACGGGCCACTCGGCGAGCAGCTTCTCGGCGACCGTCGAGGCGGTCTCCTCGGCGTGGCGGCGCACGACGTCGTGCAGCCACTGCTTGTCGGCGTCGTCGAGTTCCTCGACGGCGTCCACGTTGCCGATGTTGACGTTGTCGCGGTCGAGGTCGATGACGTACGCGACGCCGCCGGACATGCCGGCCGCGAAGTTGCGGCCCGTCTCGCCGAGGACGACCGCGTGGCCGCCGGTCATGTACTCGCAGCCGTGGTCGCCCACGCCCTCGGAGACCACCGTCGCGCCGGAGTTGCGGACGCAGAAGCGCTCACCGGTGCGGCCGCGCAGGAAGAGTTCGCCGCCCGTCGCGCCGTACGCGATGGTGTTGCCCGCGATGGTCGAGTACTCGGCGAGGTGGTCGGCGCCCCGGTCGGGTCGGACGATCACCCGGCCGCCGGAGAGGCCCTTGCCGACGTAGTCGTTGGCGTCGCCCTCCAGGCGGAGCGTGACACCGCGCGGCAGGAAGGCGCCGAAGGACTGGCCCGCGCTGCCGGTGAAGGTGATGTCGATGGTGTCCTCGGGCAGGCCCGCACCGCCGAACTTCTTCGTCACCTCGTGGCCGAGCATGGTGCCGACCGTGCGGTTGATGTTGCGGATCGCGACCTGGGCGCGGACCGGCTGGGCGTCGGCCTGGGAGTCCGCGGCGAGCGCGTCGGCGGCCAGCTTGATCAGCTCGTTGTCGAGCGCCTTCTCCAGACCGTGGTCCTGCTCGATGACCTGGTGCAGCGCCGCGCCCTCGGGCAGTTCGGGCACGTAGAAGAGCGGGGACAGGTCCAGGCCCTGCGCCTTCCAGTGGGTGATGGCGCGCTCCACGTCGAGGTTCTCGGCGTGGCCGACGGCCTCCTCGATGGTGCGGAAGCCCAGCTCGGCGAGGATCTCGCGGACCTCTTCGGCGATGAACTTGAAGAAGTTGACGATGTACTCGGCCTTGCCGGCGAACCGCTCGCGCAGCACCGGGTTCTGCGTGGCGATGCCGACGGGACAGGTGTCCAGGTGGCAGACGCGCATCATGACGCAGCCGGAGACGACGAGCGGCGCGGTCGCGAAACCGAACTCCTCGGCGCCGAGCAGCGCGGCGATGACGACGTCGCGGCCGGTCTTGAGCTGGCCGTCGGTCTGCACGACGATGCGGTCGCGCAGGCCGTTGAGCAGCAGGGTCTGCTGGGTCTCGGCGAGGCCGAGCTCCCAGGGGCCGCCCGCGTGCTTGAGGGAGGTGAGCGGCGAGGCGCCCGTTCCGCCGTCGTGGCCGGAGATGAGGACGACGTCCGCGTGGGCCTTGGAGACACCGGCGGCGACCGTGCCGACGCCGACCTCGGAGACCAGCTTCACGTGGATGCGGGCCTGCGGGTTGGCGTTCTTGAGGTCGTGGATCAGCTGAGCCAGGTCCTCGATGGAGTAGATGTCGTGGTGCGGCGGCGGGGAGATCAGACCGACACCCGGGGTGGAGTGCCGGGTCTTGGCGACCCACGGGTAGACCTTGTGGCCGGGCAGCTGGCCGCCCTCGCCGGGCTTGGCGCCCTGGGCCATCTTGATCTGGATGTCGTCGGCGTTGACGAGGTACTCGCTGGTCACGCCGAAGCGGCCGGACGCCACCTGCTTGATGCTGGAGCGTCGCGCCGGGTCGTACAGCCGGTCCGCGTCCTCGCCGCCCTCGCCGGTGTTGGACTTGCCGCCCAGCTGGTTCATGGCGATGGCGAGGGTCTCGTGCGCCTCCTTGGAGATGGAGCCGTACGACATGGCTCCGGTGGAGAAGCGCTTGACGATCTCGGAGACGGGCTCGACCTCGTCGACGGGGATCGGGGCGCGGTCCGAGGTGAAGCCGAACAGCCCGCGCAGCGTCATCAGGCGCTCGGACTGCTCGTTCACCCGGCCCGTGTACTTCTTGAAGATCTCGTAGCTGCCGGAGCGCGTCGAGTGCTGGAGGCGGAAGACCGTCTCCGGGTCGAACAGGTGCGGTTCGCCCTCGCGGCGCCACTGGTACTCGCCGCCTATGTCCAGGGCGCGGTGCGCGGGCGCGATGCCGGAGGCCGGGTAGGCCTTGGCGTGCCGGGCGGCGACCTCCTGGGCGATGACGTCGAGGCCGGCGCCGCCGATCTTGGTGGTGGTGCCGTTGAAGTACTTCTCGACGAAGGCCCGCTCCAGACCGACGGCCTCGAAGACCTGGGCGCCGCGGTAGGAGGCGACGGTCGAGATGCCCATCTTGGACATAACCTTGAGGACGCCCTTGCCGAGCGCGTAGATCAGGTTGCGGATGGCCTGTTCGGCCTCGATGCCCTGGAGGAAGGTGCCGGCGCGGACGAGGTCCTCGACGGACTCCATGGCGAGGTACGGGTTGACGGCCGCGGCGCCGAAGCCGATGAGCAGGGCGACGTGGTGGACCTCGCGGACGTCGCCGGCCTCGACCAGCAGACCCACCTGGGTGCGCTGCTTGGTGCGGATGAGGTGGTGGTGGACGGCCGCGGTGAGCAGCAGCGAGGGGATCGGCGCGTGCTCGGCGTCGGAGTGGCGGTCCGACAGGACGATCAGCCGGGCGCCGTTCTCGATGGCGGCGTCGACCTCGACGCAGATGTCCTCGATCCGGGCGGCGAGCGAGTCGCCGCCGCCGGAGACGCGGTAGAGGCCGGAGAGGGTCGCGGCCTTCATGCCGGGCATGTCGCCGTCGGCGTTGATGTGGATGAGCTTGGCCAGCTCGTCGTTGTCGATCACCGGGAAGGGCAGGGTGACGCTACGACAGGAGGCGGCCGTCGGCTCCAGGATGTTGCCCTGCGGGCCGAGGGAGGAGCGCAGGGAGGTGACGAGCTCTTCGCGGATCGCGTCCAGCGGCGGGTTGGTGACCTGCGCGAACAGCTGGGTGAAGTAGTCGAAGAGGAGACGCGGGCGCTGCGAGAGCGCGGCGATCGGCGAGTCGGTGCCCATCGAGCCGATCGGCTCGGCGGCGGCCTTCGCCATCGGCGCGAGGATGATCCGCAGCTCCTCCTCCGTGTAGCCGAAGGTCTGCTGGCGGCGGGTGACCGAGGCGTGGGTGTGCACGATGTGCTCACGCTCGGGCAGGTCGGAGAGCTCGATCTCGCCGGCCTCCAGCCACTCCGCGTAGGGCAGGTCGTCGGCGAGGCCGGCCTTGATCTCGTCGTCCTCGATGATGCGGTGCTCGGCGGTGTCCACGAGGAACATGCGGCCCGGCTGGAGGCGGCCCTTGCGGACGACCTTGGCGGGGTCGATGTCGAGGACGCCGACCTCGGAGCCGAGGACGACGAGCCCGTCGTCGGTGACCCAGTAGCGGCCGGGGCGCAGGCCGTTGCGGTCGAGGACCGCGCCGACCTGGGTGCCGTCCGTGAAGGTGACACAGGCCGGGCCGTCCCAGGGCTCCATCATCGTGGCGTGGAACTGGTAGAAGGCGCGGCGGGCCGGGTCCATGGAGTCGTGGTTCTCCCACGCCTCCGGGATCATCATGAGCACGGAGTGCGGGAGCGAGCGGCCGCCGAGGTGCAGGAGTTCGAGCACCTCGTCGAAGGAGGCCGAGTCGGAGGCGTCCGGCGTGCAGACGGGGAAGATCCGCTCCAGGCCCTTGTCGCCGAACAGGTCCGAGGCGAGCTGGGACTCGCGGGCCACCATCCAGTTGCGGTTGCCCTTGACCGTGTTGATCTCGCCGTTGTGCGCGACGAAGCGGTACGGGTGGGCGAGCGGCCAGCTCGGGAAGGTGTTGGTGGAGAAGCGGGAGTGCACGAGCGCGATCGCGGAGGCGAAGCGGCGGTCGGACAGGTCCGGGAAGAAGGGCTCCAGCTGGCCGGTGGTCAGCATGCCCTTGTAGACGATGGTCCGCGCGGAGAGCGACGGGAAGTAGACACCGGCCTCGCGCTCGGCGCGCTTGCGCAGCACGAACGCGGTGCGGTCGAGGGCGATGCCCTCGCTCGCGTTGTCGCTCACGAAGATCTGGTGGAAGGCGGGCATCGTCGAGCGGGCGGTGGCGCCGAGGAGGCCGGGGGCGACCGGGACCTCGCGCCAGCCGAGGACGGTGAGGCCCTCTTCGGCGGCGATCGTCTCGATCCGTGAGACGGCCTCGTCCGTGCCGTCCTCGGGCAGGAAGGCGATGCCTACCGCGTACGCACCGGCTGCGGGAAGTTCGAAATCGGTCACCTCGCGGAAGAAGGCGTCCGGGACCTGGGACAGGATGCCCGCGCCGTCGCCCGAGTCGGGCTCGGAGCCGGTGGCACCGCGGTGTTCCAGGTTGCGCAGAACGGTGAGCGCCTGCTCGACCAGCGCGTGGCTCGCCTCACCGGTGAGGGTGGCCACGAAGCCGACGCCACAGGCGTCGTGCTCGTTGCGGGGGTCGTACATACCCTGGGCAGCAGGGCGAGCATCCATGAAGGACCACTTCTGGCCGTTCGTGGAGTGCTGGGACGGCTGGCGCGGTGTACGCATCGGCTCTCCCGTCGTCGTCGTGGCATATGACTGATGCCGAGGGACGACGTTGGCCCTCTGCTGGGTGCAAAATTTCGTGCAGGTTACATGATGGAGCGATTCTCGGGAACCGGATACTTCGTTCCAGCATGCGGACACCACGGGGTGGTGGCGGGGCACCGCGCTCGGCGGTGGAAGATATGGGGCCTCGACGGACAGATCGGTGTCCGTCGGGCCTGATCGCGGCAGGCTTCGTGGCCCGTCACGGGGATGCTGCGGGGTGCGGCGCAGGCCTCATTGCCTGCGGTGCTTACGGCTCATTCCCAGTGGTCAAGTAATCGAAACCGCTGAGTAACAACTACTTATGCAGTCCCTTGCATAAGCGCTCGTCGCGTCATCCTACGGCCGTACCGAACAAGGTGCCCAGGGCGTACGTCACACCGGCCGCGGCACCACCGAGAGCGAGCTGCCGCAGTCCACTGAACCACCAGGACCGGGCGGTCACCTTGGCCACGACGGCGCCGCACCCGAAGAGGCCGATCGTCGCGAGCAGCAGCGCGGGCCACAGGGCGGTCGCGCCGAGCAGGAAGGGCAGGACGGGCAGCAGGGCACCCAGGGCGAACGAGCCGAAGCTGGACACGGCGGCGACGGTCGGGGAGGGCAGGTCGCCCGGGTCTATGCCGAGCTCCTCGCGCGCGTGGATCTCCAGCGCCTGCTCGGGGTCGCGGGAGAGCTGCCGGGCGACCTCACGGGCCAGCTCGGGCTCGACCCCACGGCCCTCGTACAGCGCGGCCAGCTCGCGCTCCTCGTCCTTGGGGTGCTTGCGCAGCTCCCGGCGCTCGACCTCGAGTTCCGCCTGGACGAGCTCGCGCTGCGAGGCGACCGAGGTGTACTCACCTGCGGCCATGGAGAAGGCGCCTGCCGCGAGGCCCGCGAGTCCGGTGATGACGATCGTCTGATGCGAGACGTTCCCGCCGGCCACACCGGTCATCAGCGCGAGGTTCGAGACCAGACCGTCCATCGCGCCGAACACGGCGGGGCGCAGCCATCCGCCGTTGACGTCGCGGTGGGTGTGGTTGTCACGGTGCGCCTCGTGCAGCGTCGCCTCGGTCTCGATGATCGCCATGGCGGTCCCCCTGGATGCTTGATTGGACGTCTTCCACTTTTTGACGACTCCAAAAGTACGCCGAGACATTCCGTCCCGCCAGCAAGGAAAGGCTGCGCTAACCTGCGGCTTTACCCTTTGCCGCTCATCCGTGGCATGACATGCACAGATGTCGACCGGGTGACAATGGGGCTCGCGAGGCTCCTGTCAACCGCCAAGGTGGGACAGATCCGCAAAGGGTTCCGCGCCCGCACTCCGCGCACCTGCAGGGGCCCTGAGAGGAGAGGCACGTATGGCTTCCATCGCCTGCATTCCCTCGGCCCCGGCTCCCGGGAACGCCGCCGGTCTCCGCGACCGGGCGCGTGGCGCACTGCTCGGACTCGCCGTCGGGGACGCGCTGGGCGCCCCCGCCGAGAACATGAAGCCGTCGGAGATCCGCGCGCGGTGGGGCCGGATCACCGGGTACGTCGCCGAGCATCCGGCCGGTACGGACGACACCGAGTACGCGATCTTCTCGGGGCTGCTGCTCGCCCGGCACGGGTCGGCGCTCACCGTGGCACACGTCGAGTCCGCCTGGCACCAGTGGATCGCGGACCTCGACGAGGGGCCGTTCCGCGGGGCCGGATTCAGCGAGCGCGGCACGCTGGAGAACCTCCGGCGCGGGCTCGCCGCCCCCATCTCCGCCCAGCACCGGCACGCCTGGAGCGACGGTCTGGCCATGCGCGCGGCACCCTTCGGGGTCTTCGCGGCCGGACGGCCCGCCGAGGCCGCCCGGCTCGTGGCGATCGACGGCTCGGTGAGCCACGACGGCGAGGGCATCTACGGCGGCCAGGCCGTCGCCGCGGGCGTCGCCGCCGCGATGGCGGGCGCTCCCACGATCGCGGTCGTCGCCTCCGCCCTGGCCGTCATCCCGGACGACTCCTGGACGGCCCGTTCGCTGCGCCGGGCGGTCGCGGTGGCCCACCGCGGCGAACGGGCGGTGCGTTCCGCGGTGGTGATCGGCGGCTACCCCTGGACCGACCTCGCCCCCGAGGCGGTGGCCCTCGCCTTCGGGGCGTACGCGGCGGCGGACGGGGAGTTCACCGAGTCGGTGCTCACCGCGGTGAACATGGGCCGCGACGCCGACACGACCGCCGCGGTCGCCGGGGCGCTGGCGGGCGCGACCCGGGGGGCGTCGGCGATCCCGGCGGCCTGGGCGTCCGCCATCGGACCGGCGCGCGGCAGCTGCCTCCCCTCGATGGAGGGCCACCACATCCTGGACGTGGCCGAACTGCTGACCCCGGAGTCCGGAGAGAAGTGGCGAGCCGCTCCGGCCGCCGACCCTCACGTGGCGGGATCGCCCGACACCCTCGCGCCCCCCGCTCCCCCGGGACCCCTTCCCCTCGGGACCGGGGTCGGCGCGCACACCCCCGAGGCGGTCGTCGACGGCGCGGTGCGGCCGTGAGGCCCGGACTGTCCGGGGACGCCCCCGGCGGGCGGCCGGGCGAGGGAGCGGCATCGGCGGGGCCCGCCGACTTCGTTCCGCCCGTCGCAGCGGGAGAAGCGGAGACGGCGACCCTCCTCGCGAGGAACCCTCCGACGGTGACCCCGGTGGGTGGTGCCGAGCCGGGGACGGTCGGATTCACCGCGGAGACGGTGTCCCCCGGGCGGCCTCCCGAAGCCCCCGGCACCATCGGCGAGGCCCGGAACCGGGTGACCCGCCCGGGCGAGGCCACCGGCGGCACAACCGGTGAGCCGCTCCGGCGGATCGAGGGGCTGCTGCTCGGGCTGGCCGCCGGTGACGCCGCCGGCTGGCCCGCGGCCCGGCACCGGGCCGCGCGGATGCCCGAGTGGACACGGCGGCTGACCCGCGAACTGGACACGTTCGCGGAGCAGAACGCCACGACGACCCTGCCCGTGCCGATCGCGCTGAACCAGCCCCCGGAGCCGCTGCGGCTCGGCCCCTCGGACGACGCCGAGTGGGCGGCGTTCGCGGCGGAGGCCGTACTGCGGGCCGGCGAGACCGCGGCCCTCGGCGACATCGGCCGCGAACGCCGGATGCGCGCGTCCATCGACCTGTCCTGGAACGCCGTGGCCAGCGAGGTCGCCGCCGCGGCGGACCGTGCCCCCGAGGTCGAGTCCGCCCTGCTCCCGCTGCGGGCCCGCATCTCGGTACGGGCCGGACTCGGCAACCTCGCCACCGGGCTGCGCCCGCCCGCCACCGGTCACGACAACCCGCACTACTTCGACGACGCCGCCTGCGTACGGGCCTGCGTGCTCGCCGTCGCGCACCCGGGGGACCCCCGACTGGCCGCGGAGCTAGCCGAGTTCGACGCCCGCTACACCCAGGACGGCGACGGGGTGCACGGCGCTCGCGCGATGGCGGCCGCCGTGTCCCTCGCGCTCGCCGGGCACCCCGTCGAGGCCTGTGTGGACGCCGCCCTGGCCGAACTCCCGGCCGGCACGGAGATCGGCCGCAACGCCCGGCACGCCCTCGCCCTGGCCGAGGGCAGCGACAGCGCCTTCGCCCTGGTCCCGCTGCTGGAGCACCAGATCGTCGACCACGTCTACAGCTACGGGATCGCGGCGGCCGAGACCGTTCCCGTCGCGCTGGCCCTGGCGATCGCCTCGCGCGGCCGGATCGCCGAGGCGGTACCGGCCGCCGCCTGTCTGTCCCGGGTCGCCGACTCGGCCCCGGCCCTCGCCGGGGCTCTCTGCGGGGCGCTCGGCGGGGGCGCGGCCCTCCCCGCCTCCTGGCGCGACGCCTGCCGCACCCTCTCCGGCTGCGCCCTCCCGCGACTGACCGGCACGGATCTGATCGGGCTCGCCGAACTCCTCGAAGCGGCGGGACTCGCCGACCCGCTCGATTCCCCGGAACTGGCCACCCCAGAGGGATGATTCGGGCATGACGCCCAAAGGAGAAGGAACCGGAGCCCTCGACGAACGGATCACCGGAGCCCTCGTCGGAGCCGCCGTCGGCGACGCGCTCGGCGGTCCCGTCGAGGGGTACTCCCCCGAACAGATCGCCGAGCGCCACGGTGGCCGCGTGCACGGTGTCGTGGGCCCCTGGAACGGCGACGACTGGCCCACCGCCCGCCCCATCGCCCCGTACCACAAGGGCGACGGACACGTCACCGACGACACCCTGATGACCCACGCGCTGGTACGGGTGTACGCCACGGTCCGCGACCACCTCGACGCCTACTCCGTGGCCACGCACCTGGTCCCGGACCTGATGACGACCCCGCGCTGGATCCCGGAGCTGGAGGCCGAGGCGCTCCCCCTCCAGCGGATCTTCCTCGCCGAGAAGTGGCTGGTGGCTCGGCTGCACTACGGTCACGTGGACCCCCGCGAGGCGGGCTCGGGGAACATCGTCAACTGTGGTGCCGCGATGTACATGGCCCCGGTCGGCCTGGTCAACGCGGCGAACCCGGCGGGCGCGTACGCGGAGGCGCTGGACGTCGCCGGCGCCCACCAGTCCTCGTACGGACGTGAGGCGGCGGGGGTGTTCGCGGCGGCGGTCGCCGCGGCCTGCGCACCCGGCGCGACCCCCGACTCGGTCGTCGCCGCGTGTCTGTCGCTGGCCAAGGACGGCACCCGCGACGCCGTCGAAGCGGTGTGCGAAGTCGCCTCCCGGTACACGGACTTCGAGTCGGCGCTCGTCCCGCTGCGCCGGGCGGTGACCCCCTACGACACGGTCGGCCCCGACTACAGGTCCCCCTCGCTCGGCGCACGGCGGCCCTCCCGGCTCCACTCCATCGAGGAACTCCCCGTCGCGCTCGGCATGTTGGTCGTCGCCGGCGGCGACTTCCGGCACGCGGTGCTCGGCTCGGTCAACTACGGGCGCGACTGCGACTCCATCGCCACCATGGCCGGGGCCGTCGCCGGAGCGCTGGGCTCCTCGGTTCCGCACGACTGGGCGAAGACGGTCGCGGAGTCCAGCCGTCTCGACCTGGACGCCCCGGCGCGCACGCTCACCGAGGTGAGCCGGGAGATCTTCGACCGTGACGTCGAACGCCGCCGGGCCCACGAGCGGGCGTACGCGGCGCTGACGGGAACACCGTGCTCCGGCTGACCTGGGTGCAGCCCGAGGACCTCCTCGGCCACGAACTCCACCAGGCGGCCCAGGACGGCCGCGACGCCGTCTCCGTCGCCGCCCGCTGGCGCGCCGCGGGCGGCGAACAGGCCCCGCTGCGCGCGGGCGCCTCGGCGGTCCCGGCGCCGCCGTCGCTGCGCCGGCTGGCCCTGGACCTGCTCGACGAACTCGACGCACTGCCTGCCCCGTCGGCCGACGACGAGCCGACGGAACTGGCCCTGATCAGGGCCCGCTGCCCGCAGTGGCCGGCCCCGCCGTCCAGCCCCGCGCACCCTCCCGCCACGGCCCGGCTGGAGGCCGCCTGGCTGGGCCGGGCCGTGGGCTGCCTGCTCGGCAAACCGGTGGAGAAACTCCCCCTCCACGGCATCCGGGCGCTCGCCCGGGCCGCGGGCAACTGGCCCCTCGACGCCTGGTTCACCGCGCGGGGCGTCCCGCGGGACCTCCTGGACGAGCACCCCTGGAACCGGCGCTCCGCCCCCACCTCCCTCGCCGAGAACATCGACGGCATGCCGGAGGACGACGACCTCAACTACCCCCTCCTGAACGTCCTGCTGCTCCAGCGCTACGGCAGGGACTTCAGCACGGCGGACGTGGCGCGGCTCTGGCTGGACGAACTCCCCGCCGGCCGCACCTTCACCGCCGAACGCGTCGCTTACGGCAACCTGCTGGCCGGTGTCGAACCCCCGGACACCGCCCGCAGGCGCAACCCCTTCCGTGAGTGGATCGGCGCCCTGATCCGCGCCGACGTGCACGGCTGGACCAACCCCGGCGACCCGGCAGGAGCCGCCGAACAGGCCCATCGCGACGCCGTCCTGACCCACACGGCCAACGGTGTCTACGCGGCGATGTTCACCGCCGCCGTCATCGCCGAGGCCGCGACCGGGGCAAGCGACGTCCACACCTGTCTGCGCACCGGGCTCACGGTCGTGCCAAACGGCTCGCGACTGGCGCGCGCGGTCCGGCACGCCGTCCGACTCGCCCGTACGACAGCGGACTTCGACGCCGTCGTCGACGAACTGCACGCCACGCACCGCGGCTACCACTGGGTGCACGCCGTGCCCAACACCGCGCTGATCGCCGCCGCCCTCACCCACGCGGACGGCGACTTCGGCGCGTCGGTGTGCCGCGCGGTGTCCGGCGGTCTGGACACCGACTCGAACGGCGCGACGGCCGGAAGCGTCGCGGGCCTGCTCGCGGGCGACCCCGCCGCCCTGCCCGACCGGTGGACGAGCCCCCTCAAGAACCGGCTCGCCACCTCCGTCGCCGACTTCGACGGCGTCGGCTTCGACGCCCTCGCCCACCTCACACAACGGGAGACCGTCCGCCCATGACCCATATCGCCGTGCTCGGCAGCACCAACATGGACCTCGTCGCGTATGTCGCCAAAGCCCCGCAGCGCGGAGAGACGGTGACGGGCCGGGAGTTCCGCACGATCCCCGGCGGCAAGGGCGCGAACCAGGCGGTGGCCGCCGCCCACGCGGGGGCCGACGTCTCGCTGGTCGGCGCGGTGGGCGCCGACGCCTTCGGCACCCAACTCCGCTTCACTCTGGAGCACTTCGGCGTGAACACCGACCATCTGCGCACCATCGAGGGCCCGTCCGGGACCGCCCACATCGTGGTGGACGACGAGGGCGCCAACGCGATCGTGGTCATCCCCGCCGCCAACGGGACCGTCACTTCCCTCGCCCCCGGTGACGAGGGGCTCATCGCCGGCGCCGACGCACTCCTGCTGCAGCTGGAGATCCCGCTGGAGGCCGTCGTGGCGGGCGCCGAGGCCGCCCGCCGGCACGGCGTCCGGACCATCCTGACCCCCTCCCCCGCCCAGTTCCTGCCGCCCCAACTGCTCTCCTCCATCGACCTGTTGGTGCCCAACCAGCACGAGGCCGCCGCGCTCACCGGGTTCACCGACCCGGCCGGAGCCGCCGCCGCCCTCCTCGAACAGGTCCAGGAGGTCGTCGTCACCCTGGGCGCGGCCGGCTGCCTCTACGCGGCCCGCGGCGCCGCACCCCTCACCGTGCCCGCCCCCGAGGTGACCGCCGTGGACTCCACCGGCGCCGGCGACACCTTCGTCGGCACTCTCGCGGTCGCACTCGCCGAGGGCCGGGAGATGCCGGAGGCGCTCTCCTGGGCATCGTCGGCGGCCGCCCTGTCGGTGCAGCGGCCCGGCGCGACGTCCTCGATGCCGTACCGCTCGCAGATCGACGCCGTCCGGTCCGGCTCATGAGTGCCCGCCCGGAGGGTGGCTCCCTCGACGGCCTGCGCGTCCTCGACCTCGCGACCCTGTTCGCGGGGCCGCTCGCCGCCACCCTGCTCGGCGACTTCGGCGCGGAGGTCGTCAAGGTCGAGCACCCGAGGCAGCCGGACCCGTCCCGGGGCCACGGCCCCTCCAAGGACGGCGTCGGTCTGTGGTGGAAACTCCTCGGCCGCAACAAGCGCACGATCACCCTCGACCTGTCGAAGCCCGGCGGGCGGGCCACCCTGCTGCGGCTCGCCGCGGACGCCGACGTGATCGTCGAGAACTTCCGCCCGGGCACGCTGGAGAAGTGGGACCTCGGCTGGGAGGAGCTGTCCGCGGTGAACCCCCGGCTGATCCTCGCCCGGGTCACCGCCTTCGGCCAGTTCGGCCCCTACGCGCGCCGTCCCGGCTTCGGCACGCTCGCGGAGGCGATGAGCGGCTTCGCGGCCATCACCGGCGAACCGGACGCGCCGCCGACCCTCCCCCCGTTCGGCCTGGCCGACTCGATCGCCGGGCTGGCGACCGCGTACGCCGTGCTCACCGCGGTGAACGCGCGCGAGCGCACCGGCGAGGGCCAGGTCATCGACATGGCGATCATCGAGCCGATCCTGACCGTCCTCGGCCCGCAGCCCATCTGGTACGACCAGCTCGGCCACGTGCAGGCCCGCACCGGCAACCGCTCGGCGAACAACGCACCCCGCAACACCTACCGCACGGCGGACGGTTCCTGGGTCGCCGTCTCGACGTCGGCGCAGTCGGTCGCCGAGCGGGTGATGCGGCTCGTCGGCCGTCCGGACGTGATCGACGAGCCGTGGTTCGCGACCGGCGCCGAGCGGGCCCGGCACGCGGACGTCCTCGACGGGGCGGTCGGCGCGTGGATCGCCCGCCACAGCCGGGACGAGGTCCTCGCGGAGTTCGAGAAGGCGGAGGCGGCGGTGGCCCCCGTCCAGGACGTCCGGGACGTCATGACCGACCCGCAGTACCAGGCCCTGGACTCCGTCACCACCGTCGACGATCCCGAACTGGGCCCGCTGCGCATGCAGAACGTCCTCTTCCGGCTCTCGGCCACGCCCGGCGCGATCCACTGGGCGGGCCGCCCGCACGGCGCGGACACCGACGCCGTCCTCACCGAACTCGGCCTGACCGGGCCCGAGATCGAGGCGCTGAGAGCGGAGGGCGCGCTGTGACGGCGGAGCTGCTGCCCCTCACCTACCTGTACGCGCCCGGTGACCGCCCCGAGGTGGTGGCCAAGGCCCTCACCTCCGGCGCGGACGTCGTGCTCGTCGACCTGGAGGACGCGGTCGCCCCGGACCGCAAGGAGTACGCCCGCGCCGCCACCGCCGAGCTCCTCGCGCGGCGGCCGCCCGTCCCGGTGCACGTGCGGGTCAACGCCCTCGACGGCCCGTTCGCCGACACCGACCTGAAGACCCTCTCGCCGCTGCCCGGCCTGTCCGGTCTGCGGCTGCCGAAGGTGACCTCGCGCTCCGAGGTCGTCCGGGTCGCGGAGAGCGCGACCCTCGCGGAGGGCGGCGCGATCCCGCTCTACGCCCTGCTGGAGACGGCCCTCGGCGTGGAGCAGGCCTTCGACATCGCCTCGTCGCACCCAGCGCTGCGGGGCATCGCGATCGGTGAGGCGGACCTGCGGGCCGACCTCGGCATCCGGGACGAGACGGGCCTGGACTGGTCCCGGGCCCGGGTGGTCGTGGCCGCCCGCGCGGCGGGCCTGCCGCCGCCGGTCCAGACGGTCTACCCCGACATCCGCGACGTGGAGGGCCTGGCAGCGTCCTGCGCCCACGGGCGCGCGCTCGGCTTCCTCGGCCGCGCGGCCATCCACCCGCGCCAGCTCCCCATCATCGAGCGGGCCTACCTCCCCACTCCCGCCGAGGTCGACGCCGCCGAGGCCGTCATCGCGGCGGCCGCCGCCGAACCGGGCGCCCAGGCCCTGCCGGACGGCCGCTTCATCGACGCGGCGGTGGTCACGGGGGCCCGCCGCACCCTCGCCCTGGCCCGCCGCGCGGTCTGAGCAACGCGAAGGGGGCGCCGCGTCCTGGAACGCGGCGCCCCCTTCGGCGTACGGGCGGAGCTCAGCTCTTCTTGGCCGACCCGGCCTCGTCCCGGGACGAGGCCGATGCCGCGGACGGGGCGTCGGACGCCTCGTCGGGCTCCGTCACGGATTCCTTCGGTGCGACGGACTCGCCGGCGTCGGCGGGCTCCCCGGAGGTGGCGGAGTCCTCGGCGGCGGGCTTGTCGAGGTCGACCGACGCGGCGTCGGCCGCGTCCTTGTCCTTGCCCTTGGCGTCCGTCCCGGACCCGTCCTCCGCTTCCGCGGAGGCCGTCGCCTTGTCGGCGTCGGAGGGGGCGTCCGGACCGGCGCCCGGCTCCACGACCGCCTCGCGGCCCGGACGCATCCGGGACGAGAGCACGATGTACAGCACCGCCAGGATGAAGACGCCGATCGCGGTCCAGTCGTTGAGACGCAGGCCCAGGATGTGGTGGGCGTCGTCGACGCGCATGTACTCGATCCAGAACCGGCCCACGCAGTACGCGGCGACGTACAGCGCGAAGGCGCGTCCGTGGCCCAGCGTGAAGCGGCGGTCGGCCCAGATGACCAGCAGACCGACGCCGATGCACCACAGCGACTCGTACAGGAACGTCGGGTGGTAGTAGCCGGGGACGCGGCCGTCCGTGGAGGACGTGATGTGCAGCGCCCAGGGAAGGTCCGTCGCCCGGCCGTACAGCTCCTGGTTGAACCAGTTGCCCCAGCGTCCGGCCGCCTGCGCGAAGGCGATACCCGGTGCGACGGCGTCGGCCCACGCGGGCAGCGGGATGCCCCGGCGGCGACAGCCGATCCACGCGCCCACCGCGCCGAGCGCGATCGCGCCCCAGATGCCGAGGCCGCCCTCCCAGATCTTGAAGGCGTCCACCCAGTCACGGCCCGCGCTGAAGTACAGCTCGTAGTCCGTGATCACGTGGTAGAGCCGGCCGCCGACGAGGCCGAAGGGCACGGCCCAGACCGCGATGTCGGCCACCGTGCCGGTCCGCCCGCCCCGGGCGATCCAGCGCCGGTTGCCGAGCCAGACGGCGAGGAAGACGCCGATGATGATGCAGAACGCGTAGCCGCGCAGCGGAATGGGGCCGAGGTGCAGCACACCGCGCGACGGGCTGGGGATGAAGGCAAGTTCCATGGCAAGGTCGACGCTACCGTGCCGGACGCCACCGACGGCGGGCAGCCCTGCAACGGGTCCATAACGTGCTGTGACCCACGGGCCCCGACAGCCGGTGCCCCCGGCCTGTCCGACAGGCCGGGGGCACCGGGGCCGGGCGGTGGCTCAGCCCTTGTTCTCGGCCTCGACCATCTGCTTCAGCTTGGCGGGTGTCATCGACTGGTCCGCGTAGATGTTCTTGCCGCCGAGGAGCACGGTCGGCGTGCCGTTGAAGCCGCTGCTCTGGAACGCGGCGTTCGACTTGGTGACCCAGCTGTCGTGCGTCCCGTCGTTCACGCACTTCTGGAACGTGGGAGTGTCCAGGCCGTCGACCTTGCCGGCGAGCTCGATGAGCTTGGCGTTGTCGGCGAAGGTGTCCTCGGTCTCCTTGGGCTGGTTCTCGTACAGCACGTCGTGGTAGGCGCTGAACTTTCCGGCGTCCTGGGCACAGGCCGCGGCGTTCGCCGCCTGGCGGGAGCCGCTTCCTCCCATGTTCCCGTCGATCAGCGTGACGAGGTGGTACTCCACCTTGAGCTGACCCGCGTCGACCAGCTCGTGGATGGTCGGGCGGTACGTCGTCTCGAAGGCCTGGCAGGCCGGGCAGCGGAAGTCCTCCCAGACCGTGAGGGTCGACTTGGCGCCGTCCTTTCCGACCGGGATGGCGAGACTGTCCTTGCCGGTGGCGCCCGAGGGCGTCACGACCGGGCCCGCGGCGTCGCTCTTCTTGTCCTTGCCCGAGTTGGCGGCGACCACGCCGATCACGGCCGCCAGACCCAGCACGCAGACCACCGAGGCCCCCACGATCAGCGCGCGCCGACGCTTCTCCGCGGTCTTCTGCTTCTCTCGCTCCGCCGCCATCCGCTCGCGGGCGCTGCGCTTTCCGTCACGGTTCTTCTCGCTCACATCCGGCAGAACGAACCGGGGAGGCGCAGCGCGCCTCCCCGGTCCAAGGTCCACCCGTTCGAGTGAGCGTATTGTCCGTTACGTGCGGACACGCTCTCCGGCGTTACGCCGTTGCGCGTACGCCCTTCGCCAGGTCGCCCGCGAGCGCGCGGACGGCGTCGAGACCGGCCGCCTCGTCCGGGGCGTCCAGCATCAGCTTCACGAACGCGGAGCCGACGATCACGCCGTCGGCGAAGCCGGCCACCTCGGCGGCCTGGGTGGCGTTCGAGACGCCGAGGCCGACGCAGACGGGGAGGTCGGTGGTCGCCTTGGTGCGCGCGACCAGTTCCTGGGCCTGCGCCCCGACCGAGGCGCGCGTGCCGGTGACGCCCATCAGGGAGGCCGCGTAGACGAAGCCGCTGCCCGCCGCGGTGATCTCGGCGAGCCGGGCGTCCTTGCTGCTGGGCGCGACGACGAAGACGGTCGCGAGACCGTGCTTCTCGGCGTGCTCCCTCCACAGGGCCGACTCCTGCACGGGCAGGTCGGGCAGGATGCAGCCCGCGCCGCCCGCCTCGGCGAGTTCGGCGGTGAACCGCTCGACGCCGTAGCGGTCGATGGGGTTCCAGTACGTCATCACGAGGACCGGCTTGCCGGTGGCCGCGAAGGACTCCCGGACCGTCCGCATCACGTCGGCGATCTTGAGACCGCCCCGCAGGGCGATGTCGTCGGCGGTCTGGATGACGGGCCCGTCGAGGACGGGGTCGCTGTGCGGCAGCCCGACCTCGACGATGTCGGCGCCGCCCTCGAAGACGGCCTTGACGGCGGAGATCCCGCCGTCGACGGTCGGGAACCCGGCCGGCAGGTAGGCGATGAGGGCGGACCTGCCCTCGGCCTTCGCGGCGGCGAGGGTGTCGCTCAACAGCTGGATGTTGCCGCTCACTTGGCGTCCCCCTCGATCTCGGCGTGCTCGCCCTCGGCGTCCGCGGGGACGACGGCGTCGGCCCCGGTCTCGTACAGGCCGAAGTAGCGGGCGGCGGTGTCCATGTCCTTGTCGCCGCGCCCGGACAGGTTGACGACGATCAGCCCGTCCTTGCCCAGCTCCTTGCCGACCTCCAGGGCGCCGGCGAGGGCGTGGGCGCTCTCGATGGCCGGGATGATGCCCTCGGTGCGGGAGAGCAGTCGCAGGGCCTGCATCGCCGCGTCGTCGGTGACCGCGCGGTACTCGCCCCGGCCGCTGTCCTTGAGGTAGGCGTGCTCGGGGCCGATGCCGGGGTAGTCGAGTCCGGCCGAGATCGAGTAGGGCTCGGTGATCTGGCCCTCCTCGTCCTGGAGGACGTACGACCGCGATCCGTGCAGGATGCCGGGCTCGCCCGCGGTCAACGTCGCCGCGTGCTCGCCGGTCTCCACGCCGTGCCCGGCGGGTTCGCAGCCGATCAGGCGGACGTCGCTGTCGGGGATGAAGGCGTGGAAGAGGCCGATGGCGTTCGAGCCGCCGCCGACGCAGGCGATGGCGGCGTCGGGCAGCCGTCCGGCGCGTTCCAGGATCTGCCGGCGGGCCTCGACGCCGATGACGCGGTGGAAGTCACGGACCATGGCGGGGAAGGGGTGCGGGCCCGCCACCGTGCCGAACAGGTAGTGGGTGCGGTCGACGTTGGCGACCCAGTCGCGGAACGCCTCGTTGATGGCGTCCTTGAGGGTGCGCGAGCCGGACTTCACGGCGATGACCTCGGCGCCGAGCATCCGCATCCGGGCCACGTTCAGCGCCTGGCGCTGGGTGTCGATCTCGCCCATGTAGATGGTGCATTCGAGGCCGAACAGCGCGCAGGCGGTGGCCGTGGCGACACCGTGCTGGCCGGCGCCGGTCTCCGCGATGACGCGGGTCTTGCCCATGCGCCTGGTGAGCAGGGCCTGGCCGAGCACGTTGTTGATCTTGTGCGAGCCGGTGTGGTTGAGGTCCTCGCGCTTGAGGAAGACGCGTGCGCCGCCCGCGTGTTCGGCGAAGCGCGGCACCTCCGTGAGGGAGCTGGGGCGTCCGGTGTAGTGGACGAGGAGGTCGTCGAGCTCGCGGGCGAACTCGGGGTCGGCCTTCGCCTTGTCGTACTCGACGGCGACCTCGTCCACGGCGGCGACCAGCGCCTCCGGGATGAACTTGCCGCCGAACGCGCCGAAGTAGCCCTCGGCGGTGGGGACTTGACCCTCGGGGTCGGGAATGAAGAACTCGCTGGGCATGCGGTTACCTCGCAGGGGCGACAGCCCCGGTTACGGGTCGGACAGGGATCACGTCAGCGAGACGCACCCGCGCTCCGCGGTCACCGACGCGCTCGTCGGCGACGGCGCCGCCCCGCCGCCGGCCCAGCCGGACCGCGACGGACGGGCCGTCGTGGGAAACCGGGGAGTGGCGGTACCGGCCGGTCCACCCGAGGGAGGGCCGTGCTCAGCCCACCCGAGGGGTGGGTCCGGCCGGACGGGGTGCGAGCGCGCGTACGCGCTCGGGCCATCGCATGCCGTTGACCTGACCCGGCTCGTCGCCGATGACGTAGCGGACGCGGCGCCCGTGGACCCGGCGGGCGGGGGCCCGGCAGCCGCGCGGACGACAGCCGCGGGCCAGCCGCGCGTAGGGATCGCGGGCCGCGGAGGCGGCGGGGAGCACCGCGCCGGACGGCACGAAGGGCCGCCCGGTCCCGGCGCGGCCGGGAAGGTCGAGGTGCCCGTCCGGCGCGGCGGACGGAAGGCAGTCTCCGTCGTCCGTGCGCGCTACGGGCGATCCGGCGCGAGGCCGGACGAGATCGCCGGACCGGTCCGGCAGGGCCGACCCCGCGCGCGCCGGTACGCCGTCGGGGCGGGAGCCCGGACGGGGTGCGGCGGCGGCGAGGGTCGGGGTGGTCACCGGCGGGTCAGTCCCGTCCGTGCCGCAGCGCCGGGTGGGCGCCGGCGGCGACGAGGTCGGAGACCGCGGTCTTCGGGTCGCGGCCGGTGACGAGGGACTCGCCGACGAGGACGGCGTCGGCGCCCGCGTTGGCGTACGCGATGAGGTCGTGCGGGCCGCGGACACCGGACTCGGCGATCTTGACCAGATCGTCCGGGATCTCGGGGGCGACGCGCTCGAAGGTGGTGCGGTCCACCTTCAGCGTCTTCAGGTTGCGCGCGTTGACACCGATGATCTTCGCTCCGGCGTCCACCGCGCGCTCGACCTCGTCCTCGTCGTGCACCTCGACGATCGGCGTGAGTCCGATGGACTCGGCGCGCTCGATGAGGGACTCCAGGGCGGGCTGGTCGAGGGCCGCGACGATGAGCAGCGCCAGGTCGGCGCCGTACGCGCGGGCCTCCCAGAGCTGGTACGACGTGACGATGAAGTCCTTGCGCAGGACCGGGACGTCCACGCGGGCGCGGACGGCCTCCAGGTCGGCGAGCGAACCGCCGAAGCGGCGCTGTTCGGTGAGGACGGAGATGACGGCCGCGCCGCCCGCCTCGTAGTCGGCCGCCAGGGCCGCCGGGTCCGCGATCGCGGCGAGCGCGCCCTTGGAGGGGCTGGACCGCTTGACCTCGCAGATGACCTTGACGCCGTCACCTCGCAGGGCGGCGACGCCGTCCTTGGCCGCAGGAGCCTTCGCCGCGCGCTCCTTGAGCTCGTCGAGGCTGACGCGCGCCTGCCGCTCCGCGAGGTCGGCACGGACTCCGTCGATGATCTCGTCGAGCACACTCACGCGAGCGGCCCCCTTCCCTGCGGTGGACGGTTGAAGCGGTGGAGCAGTCGACCCGGGTTCACCGTCGCTGACGGAAAAGTGAGTCACTGCGATGGTATCCGGAGGAAGGCGTAGCCCTCGCATCCGGTTGACGCCGGTCCCACTACCTGGACATTTGTCATTTGATCAAGGATGCAACCAGCCGCCGAAGGGCAGGTTCCGGACAACCGTGAAGACCAGCAGCAACGCGCCCACGCTCCACAGGTGGACCGGTCCGAGGTCGAGCCGGGCCGGCCGGCCGCGCACCACACGGATCACCCAGAAGGCCCACACGACGGCGAAGACGAGATAGCCGGCGACGGCCAGCGCGTTATCCGTGAGCGCCGCGGCCACGTCTCCGTGGACGAAGGCGTGCGCGCTGCGCAGACCGCCGCAGCCGGGGCAGTACACGCCGGTGAGGCGCAGCAGCGGGCAGACCGGGTAGTGCCCGGGCTGGTTGGGGTCGACGGCCCCGACGTAGGCGAAGGCGCCGACGACGGCCGCGAGCATCCCGGCCGGGACGGCGAGCCGCCGCAGGACCGCGCCGGTACCCGTCCCCGCGGAGGAGGTGCCCGCGGGGGCTGCCGGGGCCGGAGCGGGGACGGTGGGCGCCTGCGCGGCGGGACCGGCGTGGGGCTCCGCGCCGGACGTGCTCCAGGAGCCGGGGCCCCCGGTCTGCGTCACCCTCTGGGATTCGGCGTTCACCCAACGCATTCTGCCTCGCGCGCGGGGTGGACGCTCGCCCGGTACGCGAAAGGCGGCCCCGGCGGATGTGCCGGGACCGCCCTTCGGCGAAGACCTTCGCGGATCAGGCGTCGGCGCTCGCGGTCTCCCGGGCGCGCACGACCTGCTGGGAGGAGGTCTTCGGCTGGCCCAGGCCCATGCTCCGCATGACCATGCCGACGACACCACCGAGGGCGACGACGACCAGACCGGCCCAGAAGCCCAGCGGGTCGGCCATCACCATGAAGGCACCCGAGATGCAGAAACCGATGAAGGCGATGATGACACCGGTCCAGGCGGCCGGGGTGTGACCGTGGCTGCTGCCCGCCATGACTTGCTCCTCGTTGCTGTGTGCGTGTGTGAGTCGGACGCTCACCGTCCATTGTCCCGTACGGACGGGTCTGCCGTGAGCCGGGGGTCGCCGCTCGCGCGTCGGTCCGGCCACGTCAGGACGTGCGGCCCGGGGCGTGGGACCCGGTGGGGTGGGACGAAGGTCCTCCCGGGCCGGGGCTCAGGTCCCGGCAGGGTCGGGGCCGGTCGGGTCCTCGCCGCGGTCCAGGGCCTTCCAGAGGTCCTCGGGGCGGTCCGGGTCCACCGGCTTCGTCCTGCGGGGCCGGGGGGCGCCGTCGCGCTCGTAGCGGCCGGACATGGCGGGCCACAGCCGTCCGTAACGCACGGCGAGCAGGCCGGCCAGCAGGATCAGCGCGCCACCAGCCGCGGCCACGTACGGCCAGGCGGTGTGGCTGAGTCCGGCCGCGGTGGCGGCGGTGTTGCCGGAGGCGGCGGCGGCCTGTTCGTCGAGGGCGGAGCTGTCGCCCGCGCCGAGGACGGCCGCCACGACCGTGCCCGCGCCGGAGAGGGCGAGCAGCACGGAGACCAGCAGGCGGCCGGAACGGCGGACGGCGAAGACGGCGACGAGCGCGGCGAGGCCGACTATCGCGAGCGCCGCGGGCACGCCCGTGACGTCGCTGCCCTTGGCGGTCAGCGGAAAGGCGCCGCCGGCCACGGTCGCGGTCCCCTCCGCCCAGCTCTGCCGGGTGGACAGCAGGGCCACGGCCGCGCCGAGCGCACCGCTCAGCAGGGCCACGCCAAGGCTGCGGCGGCCGGACCGGGAGGGTCCGGCGGCTTCGGATCGGGGGTGAGGTACAGCAGTCACGTACTCCACTATCGCCTGAACCCTGGGCGAACCGTCACCCGGGGCTCACGTGACCCTCGTCCTATTGCCCGCACCGGTACGTCCCCGCCCCCGACCGGACGTCCCTCAACTGCCCGCGATCCGACCGCTCCAGGGGTCGGTCCCGGGCGGGCGGGGCGCTTGCGGGGTGGCCGTTTCCGTCGGCCCGCGGGTCGCAGGCAACCGCGGCCGCCTGCCGGTCGGTGACGTCCTCGGATCGGTCCTCCGGGCGCTGGGCGGGGCCGGGCGGCCGGGGTCAGGTGCCGAGGCGGTTGGCCGTGTGGACCGCTCGGAGCACTGCCGCCGCCTTGTTGCGGCACTCCTCGTCCTCCGCCTCCGGGACCGAGTCGGCGACGATGCCGGCGCCCGCCTGGACGTACGCCGTGCCGTCGCGCAGCAGGGCCGTGCGGATGGCGATGGCGGTGTCCGAGTCGCCGGCGAAGTCCAGGTAGCCGACGCAGCCGCCGTACAACCCGCGCCGGGAGGGCTCCAGTTCGTCGATGATCTGCATCGCGCGCGGCTTGGGCGCGCCGGACAGGGTGCCGGCGGGGAAGCAGGCGGTGAGCACGTCGAACGCGGTGCGGCCGGCGGCGACGCGGCCGGTCACCGTGGACACGATGTGCATCACGTGCGAGTACCGCTCGATGGACATGAAGTCGACGACCTCGACGGAGCCCGGCTCGCAGACCCGTCCCAGGTCGTTGCGCCCGAGGTCGACGAGCATGAGGTGCTCGGCACGCTCCTTGGGGTCGGCGATCAGCTCGTCGGCGAGGGCCTGGTCCTCCTGGACGGTGGCGCCGCGCGGCCGGGTGCCCGCGATGGGGTGCACCATCGCCTGCCCGTCCTCGACCTTGACCAGGGCCTCCGGGGAGGAGCCGACGACGTCGAAACCGTCGAAGCGGAACAGGTACATGTACGGGGAGGGGTTGGTCGCCCGCAGCACGCGGTAGACGTCCAACGCGCTGGCCGTGCACGGCGTTTCGAAGCGCTGGGAGGGGACGACCTGGAAGGCCTCGCCGGCCCGGATGCGCTCCTTGACGTCCTCGACGGCTGCCCGGAAGTCGGGGCCGCCCCAGAGCGCGGTGTACTCCGGCAGTTCGGAGGGCGGGAGCGCGGCGGGCGGCTGGGAGACCGCGCGCGAGAGGTCGGCCTCCATGGCGTCGAGACGGGCGACCGCGTCCGCGTAGGCCTCGTCGACGCCCGTGTCGAGGTCGTTGTGGTTGATGGCGTTGGCGATGAGCTGGACCGAGCCGTCCCAGTGGTCGAGGACGGCCAGGTCGCTGGTGAGCAGCATGGTCAGCTCGGGCAGCTTCAGGTCGTCGCGCTCGCCGGGGCCGATCTTCTCCAGGCGGCGCACGATGTCGTAGCCCAGATAGCCGACCATGCCGCCGGTGAACGGGGGCAGGCCCTCGCCGTGCGGGGTGTGCAGTGCCTCGATCGTGGCGCGCAGGGCGGCGAGCGGGTCACCGTCCACGGGGACGCCGACCGGCGGGGTGCCGAGCCAGTGCGCCTGTCCGTCCCGCTCCGTGAGGGTCGCGGCGGAGCGGACGCCGACGAAGGAGTAGCGGGACCAGGACAGGGAGGTGCGGCCGTTCTCCGCGGATTCGAGCAGGAACGTGCCGGGGCGCTCGGCGGCCAGCTTGCGGTAGAGCGCGACCGGCGTGTCGCCGTCCGCGAGCAGCTTGCGGCTGACGGGGATGACACGGCGGTCGGTGGCCAGCTTGCGGAACGTCTCGAGGTCCATGGCGGCTGACCTTACTGATCCCGGGCCGGTACACCGGAATCGGCGCCCTCGGGTCCGGTCCCGGCGTCCTTCAGCAGCACGTCGGCGTCGAAGCAGGTGCGGTCGCCGGTGTGGCAGGCGGCGCCCACCTGGTCGACGCGCACGAGGACCGTGTCCGCGTCGCAGTCCAGGGACACGGACTTCACGTGCTGGACGTGGCCGGAGGTGTCGCCCTTGACCCAGTACTCCTGGCGGCTGCGCGACCAGTAGGTGCAGCGGCCCGTGGTGAGGGTGCGGTGCAGCGCCTCGTCGTCCATCCAGCCGAGCATCAGCACTTCACCGGTGTCGTACTGCTGGGCGATGGCGGGGACGAGTCCGTCGGCGCCGCGCTTGAGGCGGGCGGCGATCTCGGGGTCGAGGCTGCTGGGCGGAGGCGTGCTGGTCATGGGTGCCATTGTGCCGCGCCCGGCGGACGTACCCGCCCGTTGTCCACAGGCCGGACCCGATGGCCGTCCCCGGGGCGGGACTGGCCGGATCCGCCCTGTTCTCCACTGGGCGGACCGGCTACCCGGTCGTAGGCTGGCTGGCATGTCGACCCATGCGAAGCGTGAACGACTCCTTCTCGCCGACCTGTTGGAAGCCGTGGGCCCGGAGGCCCCGACCCTCTGCGAGGGCTGGAACTCCCGGGACCTCGCGGCCCACGTGGTGGTCCGCGAGCGCCGCCCCGACGCGGCCGGCGGCCTCCTCGTCAAGCAGCTCGCCCCCCGCCTCGACCGGGTGATGGCGGAGTTCGCCACGAAGCCGTACGAGGAACTGATCCAGCTGGTCCGTACGGGACCGCCGCGGTTCTCGCCCTTCTCCCTGAAGCAGATCGACGAGGCGTCGAACGTGGTCGAGTTCTACGTCCACACCGAGGACGTGCGGCGCGCGCAGCCCGGCTGGACTCCGCGCCCGCTGGACGCGGTGTTCCAGGACGCCCTCTGGTCGCGCCTGGAGCGCACGGCCCGGCTGATGGGCCGCGGCACCCCGACGGGCGTGGTCCTGCGCCGTCCGAACGGTCAGACGACGGTGCTGAACAAGAACACGCCGGTCGTGACGGTGACCGGCGAGTCCTCCGAGCTGCTGATGTTCGCGTTCGGCCGGCAGGCTGTCGCGGACGTCGAGCTGGACGGCGACAAGGAGGCGATCACCAGGCTTCAGGAAGGGAAGCAGCTGGGGATCTGAGGACACGGGCCGCCCGACGGTGCGGCCGGTCCGGCGGGCACCGCCGGGACGGGCGCCGGCCGGGGCGCAGACCTGCGTCGCTCCCCGGCCGTCGGGCTCCTGCCCGTTCGGTCGCGAACCCGTCAGCGGGGCAGTTCGGCCCGCCGCAGGTCCCGTACGCCCAGGGCGACGACCCCGCCGAGGCCGCACACGACGGCGCTGCCGACGAAGACGGGACCGGTGCCCCACCAGCCGATCGCGGCGGCGGTCAGCGGCATGCTGAGCGGGGCGAGGCCGAGGCTGACGATGCCGGCGACGGCGGTGACCCGGCCCAGGTAGGCGGGGTCGGACTGGGTCTGCAGGAGCGCTCCGCACAGGGCCCCGCTGAGTCCGGCGAGCAGTCCGATGGCGAGGGCGACACCGACGGCCGCGCCGACGCCCGGCACGTAGGCGAGCGCGCCGATGGCGACCGAGCCGCCGAGGAGGGCCGCGGCGCCGGCGCTCCCGGCGCGCGGCAGCGTGCCGCGCCAGGCCAGCAGCAGCGCGGCGGCTCCCGCGCCGGCGCCGAAGGCGGCGACCACGAGGCCCATGCCGGACGCGCCCCACCCTCGCCGGTCGGCGAGCAGGGCCAGTCCCACGTTCAGGGGGCCCACGAAGCCGAGGTCGCCGAGGGCGATGGTGACGATGAGCGGGGCGAGGACGCGGTGGCCCCGGATGTAGCGCAGTCCGTCGCGCAGATCGCGCCAAGCGGTGGCGCGGGCGGGCTGCTCCGGCGCGGCGGCCGCGCCGTCCTCGCCGTCGGGCACGCGCGCGTCCGGGGCGGATTCGTCCACGCGCGCGGGGACCGCGCCGAGGTCCCCAGGCGTTCCGTCGGCATCGGCGACCACGTCCGGGGTGTTCGCGCCGTCGGCGACGCCCGGCGCCGGCTCCCGCATCCGTACGGAGATCAGCAGCGGCACCGAGACCGCGATGAGCAGGCCGGCGAGCGCGAACGCCGTCGCCGAGCCGCCGAGGGCCACGCCGAGTCCGCCGAGGGGCGCGCCCACCACGTTGGCGAAGCGGACGGCGAGGCCGCGCATGCCCTGGACCCGGGCGAGCTGGTCCCGGCCGGTCACCCGGGCGGGCAGGGCGCCCACGGCGGGCATGAACACGGCGTCGACGATGCCGAAGACCACGGCGAGCAGAGCCAGCAGCCAGAGCCCGGGACTGGTCACGAAGAGCAGCGCGGCGACGGTCAGGACGGCCGCGCACCGCACCGCGTCGCTGCCGATGACCACCCTGCGCGGCCCGAACCGGTCGGCGACCACTCCCCCGCCCAGCATCAGCAGGGCCCGCGGCACGGCGCTGACGGCCATCACGAGCCCCGCCTGCGACGGCGTGCCGGACTGGACTGCCGCCCAGGACAGGGCGATGTAGAAGACGTTGTCGCCGATCATCGAGGCCGTGTAGGCACCGAGCCAGCGCAGTACGTTGCCGTCGCGGTGGGCGGCTCTGCCGGGGGCCTGGGCGGCGGGCGGTATGACGGTCGTGGTCACGGACCGGGTCCTCTCGGAGTCAGGCGCGGAAGGGGAAGCCGTACGTGTGCAGCGCGACGTTCTCGCGCCCTTCGGTGTCGCCGGCCGCCTCGTCCGCGCGGCCCTTCTCGTCGTACTTCCTGATGACGTCGAGCAACTCCTTGTTGAGCGCGGCCAGTTCGGCCGGGGTCAGGCGCAGGTTCGACTCGGAGTCGGACGCGGCGCCGCCCCACTCGGCGCCCCAGGCGTGCCGCTCGTCCAGAAAACGCCGGTAGAGGGCGGCCCGCTGGTCGACGAGGAGCCGGGCGAACGCGGTGTGGGCGGCGGCCTTCTCCGGGGCGCTCCGGAAGTCCTCGTCGTGGACGCTCACGCCTTCCGAGGCCGGTTGCCACCAGCGCTCGCGGGCGTCGCTGCGCGGCTCGGCCTCCTCGATCAGGCCGTGCTCGGCGAGTTTGCGCAGGTGGTAACTGACCAGCGACGGCGCCTCGTCGACCTGTTCGCCGAGCTGGGAAGCCGTGGCCGCCCCGGCGACGTGCAGGGCGCGGTACAGCTGCATGCGGAGCGGGTGGGCGATCGCCTTGAGCGTCCCCATGTCGCTGATCCGACGGTCTTCCTTGCGTGTCATGCCTTCAGCGTAGATGCGAAAGAAAAGTTGCGCAATCAAAATTGCGCAACTTCTCTTTCACACTCTTCGCGCTCCGTCGCGCCCACCGCGTCCACCGCGTCTCGCCCGCCCGCACCGGCGGACCGTCGGCTCCCACGACGAAGCCCCGGCCGCCGAGGCGACCGGGGCTTCCCCCACGACGGGGCGGCGAGCGCCGCCGCTCAGGGGTCGAGCAGCGTGTGCGCGGCCAGCGCCAGGGACAGCTCCACCACGTCCGCGGGGCGGGTCAGCGAGCGGCCGGTGAGCTGCTCGCAGCGGCGCAGCCGGTTCAGGACCGTGTTGCGGTGGCAGTAGAGCCGTCCGGCGGCCCGCTGCGCGGACCCGTCGCAGGCGAGCCAGGCCGTGAGGGTGTCGAGCATGATGTCCCGGTCGGACAGGTCCAGCCGCAGCAGCGGCCCGAGGACCCGCTCGGCGAGCGCGGCACCGAGGGCGGGGGCGGAGACGACGAGCGCGGCCGGCAGGTGTTCCTCCAGCACGACGGTGCCGCCGGACCGGGGGCAGGCCCGCAGGGCGGTGTCGGCCAGCCGGCGGGCGTCACCGATCGCCGCGAGGCCCTCCACCACCGGGCTGACCCCGATCCGGGCCACGGGCGGGGCGGTCAGCCGGCGGGCGATCTCCCCGGCGTCCACGTCGAGTCCGTACGCCCACGGGCGCCCCTCGTCCCGTCCGTCACCGCCGTCGTCGTCGGCGCCCGGGGTGCGTTCCCCGGTGCCGTACGTCGGCCCGGTGCCGGTGTCGAGAAGTCCGGTCTCGTGGCCGTGGCCGGGTCCGTCCCCGTCGTGGGGGTGTCCGCCGAGCAGGACGATGCCGTAACTGCCCGCGCCGTCCCGGTCGCGGTCGCGGTACCAGAGGACGCGCAGCCCGGAGAGGTGCACCTGGCTCCGCGCCTCGGCGAACGCCCGGCCGGCGGGCAGGCGGGCCAGGACGACCGCGTACCTCCCCTGTTCGGGGAGGCCGAGGGCGGCCGCCGTGGCGGGCAGGTCGGCGATCCGCGCGGTGCCGTCGAGCAGCGCGGCCGTCATCAGCCGCAGCCTGTTCTCCCGGCGCCACATCAGCTCGCGCTCGGTCTGCCGGTAGGCGTCGGCCACCACGGCGCAGTGGTCGTCGACGAAGTTCCAGACGTCGGCGGCGACATGGACGAGCAGGCGGGCGTCGGCGGGATGCCGGCGGGTCGTCTCGTCGACGAGTTCCTGCCAGATCATGCCGCCGCCGAGGCGGAAGGCGCGCAGCAGCGCGTCCAGCGGGAGTCCGCGTTCGGCCCGCGCCCTGCCGATGGCCCAGGAGCAGCGCTGGGCGTCCTCGCGCAGCTCGCCGGGCCGGATCAGGGAGCCGACGTTGAGCCGCAACGAGCGCTGCACCTCGTCGCGCACGCCGTCCACGTCGGTCTCCATGGCCGTGCGGTAGGCGGGCTCACGCTCCCTCAGCAGCGTCATCAGGCGTTCGGTCAGCTCGGGCAGCCCCGCCATCAGTGCCCGGGCGGCGCGGTGCAGGACCGAGAGGGCCTCCGCGTCGACGGCGGAGCGCGCGGCCGGTACCAGGGGCCGCCGTCCGGGCAGGGGCCGGCCGTGGGCGGGTACGAGGTGCTGCATCGCTGTCCTCCACCGGAGTCGGCTCGGTCCGGCCGGTCCCGGCGGCCGACGCGCGGCACACGGGTGCTCCGGACCTCCTGATCCCGCAGGATGACATACCGCCCAGTCGGTACCTAGGGGTGTGCGGTGGTCTTCTCCGCGCGGTCCACCCAGCGGGAGAGTTCGACGCGGGAACGCACCCCCAGGGCGGCGAAGACATTCCGCAGGTGATGGTCCACCGTGCGGGGGCTGACCGACAGGCGCAGCGCCACTTCGCGGTTGGTGGCTCCCTCCGCCACACAGCGGGCGATCCGCAGCTGTTGGGGTGTCAGGAGGGCCAGCGGGCCCACCGGTTCGGCCGGGGCCGCGTCACCGGTGGCCCGCAGTTCCGCTCTCGTCTGCGCCGCCCAGCCGAGCGCGCCGCCCCGCTCGAAGGACACCAGCGCGTCCCGGAGGCGGCCACGCGCCTCCCCCGGTCTGCGCCGCCGTCTCAGCCAGGCCCCGTACAGGAGTTGGGTGCGACCGCGTTCGAAGTCACCGCCGGCCTCCTCGTGGTGGGCGAGCGCGGCGGCGAACAGGGGCTCGCAGCCGTCACCGTCACTCAACAGCGCCCGACAGCGCGCCAGTTGTGCCGGTGCCTGCGGATCGGCGCCCTGTGCGGCCCAGTGTGTGAACTCGGCGACCGCCGACCGGGCGGCCTCCGCCTCGCCGGTGCGGACGGCCGCTTCCACGAAGCAGGGGACGGCGAGCATCCGTAGGGCGAAGTGGCCGTGGCGCGGGCCGGCGCCGACCAGCGGGCCGAGCCGCGCGGCGGCCTCCGGGAGCCGGCCGCGGGCCAGATCGGCACGGGCCCGCGCCCATTGGGACAGGGTGGCGGCCTGCGCGAGACCGTGCGGCGCGGCGATGCGCTCGGCGGCGGTCGCGTGCTCCGCGACGGCCTCCTGGGACCCCTCGACGGACGCCACCAGCGCGAGGATCGCGTGGTGGTGGGCCGCGAGGTTGCTCTGCCCGGCGGCGAGGGCGGTGCGCAGGCCGTCCTCGGCGTGGGCGCGGGCCCGCGCGTGCCGGCCCGCGCGCAGTTCCCCGTACGCGAGGCGCTCCAGGGCCTGGGCGACCAGGACGTACGGTCCGCGGGCCCTGGCGACGGCGAGCGCGCGGGAGTTGGCCCGGCAGGCGGCGGAGAGGTCACCGGTGACGAGCGCCGCTCCCCCGGCCAGCAGCAGGGACTCGGGTCCGTCGTGCATCCCCGCGGCCCCCGCCCCGGCGACCACTTCCCGCAACCGCGTCCGCCCGGTGTCCAGCCGGCCGTGCATGACCGCGGACATCCCGGCCCGGTACGCCGCGACCCCGCCGTCGGCCGCCGGCTGCCCGGGCGCGTGGTCCGGGCCCTCGGAGTCCGCCGCTCCCACAACGGGGTTCACGTCGTCGGATCCACCGGGTCCGGGACCGCGATCCAGGACCTCCAGGCAGGCCGCCGCGTCGCCCACCGCCCAGGCGGCCTCCATCGCGGCGAGCCGGGCGGCCAGGGCGCGGGCGGGATCGGCACGGGCCAGCAACTCGGCTGCCAGCAAGAGCACTTCGTGGGCGTCGGCGACGGGCCCGTCCTGGAGGCCGAGCCGTCCGTACACCAGCTGGGCCGCTCCGCGGACGGCGTCGGGCGCCCCCTCGTACCGAGCTTGCGCGAGCAACTCCCGGGCCCGGCGCGGAAGTCCGGAGAGCCGGGCCTGCTCCGCCGCGTCGATGAGTCCGAGGGCGCGTCCGCCCTCGTCGCCGGTTCGGGCGGCGGGCCGGATGGCGGTACCGGCGGAGTCCGCGCCCGCCGAGCCGGGGCCGGCCGGACCGGCTTCGACTCCCCCGGCGGGAAGGGCGAGTTCGGCGGCGTCCGTAAGCCCGTCACCGGCCGGGAGGACGATCGACGGTGCGCCGGAGCGGGCGGGCCCGGTGGCGAACCGCGGGGTGGGATCGGGGAGTTCGGCGGCCGTCGGCGCGATCCCCGACTCCCCACCGGGGCTCGATCCTCCACCGGACCGAGGAGTGCCCTGTGGGCCGGGGTCGTATACGACCGCCGTTCGACGCGGGCCGAACGGCGGCACCCGGCGTTCGACACCGTCCTGTCGGTCCCGGCCCTCGGGGCTCTGGGGGCGGCGTGCGGCCGCTCCGGTGCCGGCGTCGTCCACGCGGCGGGGCGGCTCCGGAGCGGTCGCGGCAGCCCGGGGTGGCGTGGGGCCCGGCAGGTCGGGGCGCTCCGCCGGGCACCCGGGAGGGGCCGGGCGGCCGGGCTCGCGGCTCCGGCCCGGCTCGTGCGCCGCCCCTCGCGAGGGCGGCGGTAAGGCGCTCCGGCCCGCTGTCCGGAGTGGACTTCGCGCAGTCGCGTTTCCCGTCACGACCGTCACGTTACTTCCGCGTAAACGAAGGCGGAAGACCCGCGTTCACTTGCCCGACTCGCCCCGGAAACCCCCTGTGACCAGGACGGACAGGGCCCCGGAGGGGTGCCGGATGGGCCGGCTCCCAGGCCCGGGAGGCAAGGCTTGTGCGCCGGCACAACTGCCGCCGTCCCCACGGGCCGGGGCAGAGGCGCCGCGTCCGGCGGCGGGCGCCGACGCGGGTGACGGCCACCGGATCCGGTGGCCGTCACCCGCGCACGGGGTCGTGCGGGTCGAGGTCAGGAGGTGTGCGGGCAGTTGCCCCGGTACTCGGCGATCGCCAGGGACGCCTGCGGCAGCGGGCAGAGGAACTGCTCGTAGCGGGTGTCGTTGTCGATGAACCGCTTCAGCCACGAAATGCTGTACTTCGCGATCGTGGTGTTCGAGCTGTTGGGCGTGAAGTGGGTGGCGCCCCGCAGCTCCAGGTACGCCTTGTCGAGGGTGCTCGGCAGGCTCTGGTAGAAGGGCTCGGAGTGGGTGGCCACGGGCGCGATCGTGTCCCCGTCGGCGCCCACGACCAGTGTCGGCGTCTTGATCTCCGGCCAGGTGGTGTCCAGGTTCCAGCCGGTGAGCGGGATGGCCGCCTGGAGCGAGGGACGGCTCTTCGCCGCCTCCAGCGTGCCGCCACCGCCCATGGAGTGGCCCATCACGCCGAGCCGGGTGCTGTCGATCCGGGTCCGCACGGAGCTGCGCTGGGTCAGGTAGTCGAGCGCGGCGAGCAACTGCCGCCCACGGCTGTCGGGTTGGTCGAGGGTGGTCAGGGTGTCGATGGTGAACACCACGAAGCCCTGGGAGGCGAGCCGCGGTCCGAGCCAGGAGATGGACGACTGGTACGCGGTGTATCCGGGGGAGATGGCGACCGCGCCGAAGGTCCCGTCGCTCGTCGAGGTCGGGTAGTAGATGGTGCCCCCGCCGAAGCCGGACACCGACAGCGAGGAGACGCTGGTCTGCGAGACGGCGTACGAACCTCGGGTCGCCTCGATACTGGCCGTCGTGGGGGCGGGGCCGCGCTCGTACGGGTTCGCGGCGAGCTGCGCCGCGACGACCGGTTCTCCGGCGGCCTGCGCTCCGGTGGCCTGGGCGGCGACGAGCCCGCCCGCTGCCAGGAGCGCCGCGAGACCGGCCCGCACCAGGCGGCTCGTGAGTCGATGCGGTCGGCGTCCGGACGGGGCGGGGCCGCCGGGTGCGGCGGGGAGTGCGCGGTTCTGCTGCACGGTGGGTGCATCCTCTCGGTGAGGGACGACGGACCCGCACCGCGCCACGGCGCTGCCGGGGCATGGGTGTCGGATGGCGCTGCGGAGCGGCGGGGTCCGTCTCGGTGGTTGCGGTGGCAACTGTCCGGCCCTCAACCGCCCGCGCACATCGGCAGAATCACCGGCCTTGGCTTGCGCCGGGCCGCGCCCGTCCGACCGGGGAGCGGCGTCTCCCGGTCCGCTCTCCCCGGCCGGAACGTGGCGTGTGCCGGCGGCAGCACGGCCGGTGTGCCACGGCCGAGGACGAGGCAGGCGAACGGCCCGCACCCGGCAGCAAGTGCTGCTCGGATGCGGGCCGTTGACGTGGTGCCGGAGTCCGGCGGGCGGTCCTAGCGGACGGGGTGCCCGGCCTCCCGCAGGGTCTCCTTGACCTCGCCGATCCGCAGATCACCGAAGTGGAAGACGGACGCGGCCAGGACCGCGTCGGCGCCCGCTCCGACGGCGGGCGGGAAGTGGTCGAGTCGCCCGGCACCGCCGCTGGCGATCAGCGGAACGGTGACGTGCTTGCGTACGGCCTCGATCATCTCGATGTCGTAGCCGTCCTTCGTGCCGTCCGCGTCCATCGAGTTGAGCAGGATCTCGCCCGCGCCCAGCTCGGCGGCCCGGTGGGCCCACTCGACGGCGTCGATGCCGGTGCCCTGCCGGCCGCCGTGCGTGGTGACCTCGAACGAACCGCTCTCGGTCCTGCGCGCGTCCACGGAGAGCACCAGCACCTGGCGGCCGAACCGCTCCGCGATCTCGCGGATCAGGTCGGGCCGGGCGATCGCGGCCGTGTTGACGCCCACCTTGTCGGCGCCGGCCCGCAGCAGCTTGTCGACGTCCTCGGCGGTGCGGACACCACCGCCGACCGTCAGCGGGATGAAGACCTGCTCGGCGGTGCGGCGCACCACGTCGTACGTGGTCTCGCGGTTGCCCGAGGACGCGGTGATGTCCAGGAACGTCAGCTCGTCGGCGCCCTCGGCGTCGTACACCTTGGCCATCTCGACCGGGTCGCCCGCGTCGCGCAGGTTCTGGAAGTTGACGCCCTTGACGACCCGGCCGTTGTCCACGTCCAGGCAGGGGATGACCCGGACCGCCAGGCTCATGAGGCCTCCTCGTCCACCGGACCGCTCGAACGGAACGCCTCCACCTCGACCTCGACGACCAGGCGCGAGTCCACGAACCCGGAAACGATGATCATCGACGAGGCGGGGCGGACGGCGTCGAACAGCTCCTTGTGGGCGCGGCCGACGTCCTCCACGTCCCGGGCGTGCGTGATGTACATGCGCGTACGAACGACGTCCTCCCGGCCCAGGCCGAGCTGCTCCAGCGCCGCGAAGGCGACGTTGAAGGAGGTGATCGCCTGGTCGTACGGGCCGCCCTCGGTGATCTCACCGTCGAGCACGGAGGTGCAGCCGGAGACCAGCACCAGGCCGTTCGGCAGCTCCACCGCTCGGGAGTACCCGAAGGCGTCCTCCCAGGGCTCACCGGTGTTCACCCGGTGTACGGCGCTCACTTCGCCACCGCTTCCAGGGCCTCTTCGAGGGTGAACGCCTTGGCGTACAGCGCCTTGCCGACGATGGAGCCCTCGACGCCCAGCGGCACGAGTTCGGCGATGGCGCGCAGGTCGTCCAGCGAGGACACCCCGCCGGAGGCGACCACGGGGCGGTCGGTGGCGGCGCACACGGTCCGCAGCAGCTCCAGGTTGGGGCCCTGGAGCGTGCCGTCCTTGGCGATGTCCGTCACCACGTAGCGGGCGCAGCCCTCGGAGTTGAGACGCTCCAGCGTCTCGTAGAGGTCGCCGCCGTCGCGGGTCCAGCCGCGCCCGCGCAGGGTCGTGCCACGGACGTCGAGGCCGACCGCGATCTGGTCGCCGTGCTCGGCGATGACCTTGGCGACCCACTCGGGGGTCTCCAGGGCGGCGGTGCCGAGGTTCACGCGGGTGCATCCGGTGGCGAGGGCGGCCGCCAGGGAGGCGTCGTCGCGGATGCCGCCGGACAGCTCGACCTTGATGTCCATCGCGCGGGTGACCTCGGAGATGAGGTCGCGGTTGTCGCCGGTGCCGAACGCGGCGTCCAGGTCGACGAGGTGCAGCCACTCGGCGCCCGCGCTCTGCCAGGCGAGCGCCGCCTCCAGTGGGGAGCCGTACGAGGTCTCGGTCCCGGACTCGCCGTGGACGAGACGGACGGCCTGGCCGTCGCGGACGTCGACGGCGGGGAGGAGTTCGAGCTTGCTCACAGTGTTCCGATCCAGTTGGTGAGGAGCTGGGCTCCGGCGTCGCCGGACTTCTCGGGGTGGAACTGGGTGGCCCACAGGGCGCCGTTCTCGACGGCCGCCACGAACGGCTTGCCGTGCGTGGACCAGCTCACCAGGGGCGCGCGCATCAGCGGGTTGCCGACCTCCAGGGACCAGTCGTGGACGGCGTAGGAGTGGACGAAGTAGAAGCGCGCGTCGGCGTCGAGGCCCGCGAAGAGCCGGGAGTCCGCCGGGGTGTCCACGGTGTTCCAGCCCATGTGGGGCACGACGTCGGCCTGCAGCGGTCCGACCGTGCCGGGCCACTCGTCGAGGCCCTCGGTCTCCACACCGTGCTCGATGCCCCGGGTGAAGAGGATCTGCATGCCGACGCAGATGCCCATCACCGGGCGCCCGCCGGCCAGCCGGCGGCCGATGATCCAGTCGCCGCGCGCTTCCTTGAGGCCCTGCATGCAGGCGGCGAAGGCACCGACGCCGGGCACCAGGAGACCGTGCGCGTTCATCGCGGTGTCGAAGTCGCGCGTTATCTCGACCTCGGCACCGGCGCGGGCGAGGGCGCGCTCGGCGGAGCGCACGTTGCCGAAGCCGTAGTCGAAGACGACGACCTTCTTGGCGGCTGCGCTCACGCCCACACCGCCAGCCGCATCACGCCCGCGACGAGACACATCACGGCACCGAAGGAGAGCAGCACGATGAGGCTCTTCGGCATCTGCTGCTTGACGAAGGAGTAGATCCCGCCGAGGAGGAAGAGACCGACGACGATGAGAATGCTGGAAAGACCGGTCACAGTGCGCCCTTGGTGGAAGGAAGAATGCCTTCGGCGCGCGGGTCGCGCTCGGAGGCGTAGCGCAGGGCCCGGGCCAGCGCCTTGAACTGGCACTCCACGATGTGGTGCGCGTTGCGCCCGTACGGTACGTGGACGTGCAGGGCGATCTGGGCCTGGGCCACGAAGGACTCCAGGATGTGCCGGGTCATCGTCGTGTCGTACTCGCCGATCATCGGCGCCATCTTCTCGGGCTCGGTGTGCACGAGGTAGGGGCGGCCGGACAGGTCGACGGTCACCTGGGCGAGCGACTCGTCCAGCGGGACGGTGCAGTTGCCGAAGCGGTAGATGCCCACCTTGTCGCCGAGCGCCTGCTTGAAGGCGGCGCCGAGCGCGAGGGCGGTGTCCTCGATGGTGTGGTGGGAGTCGATGTGCAGGTCGCCCTCGGTCTTCACCGTCAGGTCGAACAGGCCGTGCCGGCCGAGCTGGTCGAGCATGTGGTCGTAGAAGCCGACGCCGGTCGACACGTCGACCTTGCCCGATCCGTCGAGGTCGATCTCGACGAGGACGGACGTCTCCTTCGTCACCCGCTCCACGCGTCCTACGCGGTTCATGCGCTCTGCTCCTTCTTCAAGTCACGTACCGCGTCGAGGAACGCGTCGTTTTCCTCCGGGGTTCCGGCGGAGACCCGCAGCCACCCCGGTACGCCGTTGTCCCGGACCAGGACGCCCCGGTCGAGGATCTGCCGCCAGGCCTCGTGGGAGTCGGCGAACCGGCCGAACTGCACGAAGTTGGCGTCGGACTCGGTCACCGCGAAGCCGAGGGCGCGCAGTTCGGCGACCAGCCGGTCCCGCTCGGCCTTCAGCTGCTCCACGTATCCGAGCAGGACGTCGGTGTGCTCCAGGGCGGCCAGCGCGGTCGCCTGGGTGACGGCCGACAGGTGGTACGGCAGCCGGACGAGCTGGACGGCGTCCACCACGGCCGGATGGGCGGCGAGGTAGCCGAGGCGCAGTCCCGCCGCGCCGAAGGCCTTCGACATCGTGCGGGAGACGACGAGATTCGGCCGTCCTTCGAGCAGCGGCAGCAGCGAGTCGCCGTGGCTGAACTCGACGTACGCCTCGTCGACGACGACCATCGACGGCTTGGCCCGCTGCGCGGCCTCGTAGAGCGCGAGGACCGTCTCGGGCGGGACCGCGTTGCCCGTGGGGTTGTTGGGGGTGGTGATGAAGACGACGTCGGGCCGGTTCTCGGCGACGGCCTGCTCGGCGGCGGCGGCGTCGATGGTGAAGTCCGCGTTGCGCGGCCCCGAGATCCAGGCCGTGCCCGTGCCGCGCGCGATGAGCGCGTGCATCGAGTACGAGGGCTCGAAACCGATCGCGCTGCGGCCGGGGCCGCCGAAGGTCTGGAGCAGTTGCTGGATGACCTCGTTCGACCCGTTGGCCGCCCACACGTTCTCGCTGGTGACCAGGTGCCTGCCGGTCTTCGTCAGATAGGCGGCCAGCTCCGTGCGCAGTTCCACCGCGTCCCGGTCGGGGTAGCGGTTGAGCCCGCGGGCCGCGTCGCGGACCCGCTCGGCGATCCGCTCGACGAGCGGTTCGGGCAGCGGGTAGGGGTTCTCGTTGGTGTTCAGCCGTACGGGGACGTCCAGTTGGGGCGCCCCGTAGGGGGACTTGCCGCGCAGCTCGTCCCGGACGGGGAGATCGTCGATGCCGGTCACTTGCCCTCGGGTACCTTCCATCCGAACCTTGCCTTGATCGCCGCGCCGTGGGCGGGCAGGTCCTCCGCGTCCGCGAGCGTCACCACGTGGTGGGCGACGTCGGCGAGGGCGTCCTTCGTGTAGTCGACGATGTGGATGCCGCGCAGGAAGGACTGGACGGACAGGCCCGAGGAGTGGCAGGCGCAGCCGCCGGTGGGCAGGACGTGGTTGGAGCCCGCCGCGTAGTCGCCGAGCGACACGGGGGACCAGGGGCCGACGAAGATCGCTCCGGCGTTCCTGACCCGGTCGGCGACGGCCGCCGCGTCCGCCGTCTGGATCTCCAGGTGTTCGGCCCCGTACGCGTCGACGACCCGAAGGCCCTCGTCGATCCCGTCGACCAGGACGATCGCGGACTGCCGGCCGTTCAGGGCCGGGACGATCCGGTCGTCGATGTGCTTGGTGGCCGCGACCTGCGGTTCCAGCTCCTTCTCCACGGCGTCCGCGAGGGAGACGGAGTCGGTGACGAGGACGGCGGCGGCGAGCGGGTCGTGCTCGGCCTGGCTGATCAGGTCGGAGGCGACGTGCACCGGGTCGGCGGTGTCGTCCGCGAGGACCGCGATCTCGGTCGGTCCGGCCTCCGCGTCGATGCCGATCCGGCCGGTGAAGTAGCGCTTGGCGGCGGCGACCCAGATGTTGCCGGGGCCGGTGACCATGTTCACGGACGGGCAGGACTCGGTGCCGTACGCGAACATCGCGACGGCCGTGGCGCCGCCGGCGGCGTACACCTCGTCGACGCCGAGGAGGGCGCAGGCCGCGAGGATCGTGGGGTGCGGGAGACCGCCGAACGCGGCCTGGGCCGGGGAGGCGAGCGCGATGGAGCCGACGCCGGCCTCCTGCGCCGGGACGACGTTCATGATCACGGACGACGGGTAGACGGAGCGGCCGCCGGGCGCGTACAGCCCGACGCGGTCGACCGGCACCCACTTCTCGGTGACCGAGCCGCCGGGCACGACCTGGGTGGTGTGCGTCGTCCGGCGCTGCTCGCGGTGGACCAGACGGGCGCGGCGGATGGACTCCTCCAGGGCCGCGCGCACGGCGGGGTCGAGCCGCTCCAGGGCGTCGCCGAGAGCCTCGGCCGGGACCCGTACGGACTCCAGCCGGACCCCGTCGAACTTCTCCGCGAAGTCGATCAGCGCCGCGTCGCCCCGATGATGCACGGCCTCGCAGATCGGACGCACCTTCTCCAGGGCGGCCGAGACGTCGAAGTCGGCTCGGGGCAGCAGGTCGCGCAGGGCGGTGCCCTCGGGGAGGGCGTCGCCGCGCAGATCGATTCGAGAGATCACGGGGACAATTCTCTCAGACGGCGCGGAGGCGCCGGACGCCTGTATCAATGGCTGATACAAGCCACCTTCGGTTCACCGGAAGATCCCCTTCACCTATAGCGTTCGGGCGGTCACTGAGCGGGCATTGCACGCATGTACGAAACCCGCGAGTAGCCGGGGAGGAAGGGACGTGCCGTGACCGAGGGTGCCGGCCTCCGCACCGGGGATCTGCCGGACGAACTGACCGCCGCCGAGGCCGGGATGTGGCAGGCGTTCCGCAACGGCAGCGTGTACGACCTGCGCTGCGGGGACGGCACCGCCGACGATCCGCACGGCGGCCATCCCTGGGGGCCCGGGCGGAGCGTCCGGGCCCGGATCGTCGCCTGGCTGCTGCTCGACGGGCCGCCTCCCCTGCAGGGCCGGGTCGCCTCCCTGAAGCTGACCGGCGTACTGATCACCGGGGTGCTCGACCTCGCGGGTGGCACGGTGGTGCCGTACGTGGAGCTGAAGGGATGCCGCTTCGAGAAGGAGGTCCTGCTCCCGGAGACCCGCTTCACGACCGTACGGCTGGTGGACTGCGCGGTGCCCCGCCTGGAGGCGGCCCGGCTGCACACCGAGGGCGATCTGCATCTGCCCCGCTGCCGCTTCCACAACGGCGTCCGGCTGACCGACGCGCACATCGGCACGGACCTGCTGCTCAACCAGGCCGTGGTCTACCGGGACCGGCGCGGGCGTTCGATCACGGGCGACGGCATGACCGTCGGGCAGGACCTCCAGGCGGAGATGCTGGAGTCGCACGGCGAGCTGAGCCTGCGCGGCGCCACCGTCGGCGTCTCGCTGAGCCTGCGCGGCAGCCGGCTCAGCAACCCGTACTCCCGGCTCGCCCTCAACGCCCCCCAGCTGACCGTCAACCGCACGGTGTACATGACCCCGGCCGGGCTCGGCAATCCGGTGCTGACCAGCGGCACCACCCCGGCGCGCGGCACGCTGGTGCAGCGGTTCGAGTGCCAGGGCGGTGTCCGCCTGGACGACGGGCGGTTCGGTGACGCGCTCGATCTGGAACGGGCCCGCTTCGTCCTCGGCGAGGACCAGGAGCTGTCGTTGCGCCGGGTGCAGACGCCCGAGCTGCGTTTCCTCGGCGAGGCACCGGAACGCGGCAAGGTCGTGCTGTCCGGCGCGCGGATCGTCACCCTGGTCGACCGGGCGTCCAGCTGGCCCGCCCCCGGCGCGCTGCACATGGGCGGTTTCGCCTACGAGAGCCTGGTGCCGCAGGGCGCCTTCCCGCTGACCCGCCGCCTGGAGTGGGTGGCGGCGGCGACCGCCGAGTACAACCCGGAGCCGTACGAGCGGCTGGCCGCCGTGCTGCGCGGTTCCGGCGAGGACGAGGACGCCCGCGAGGTGCTGCTCGCCAAGCAGCGCCGCCGCCGCGAGACCCTGCCCCTCGCCGCCAAGCTCTGGGGGTACGCACAGGACTGGACGGTCGCCTACGGGTACCGGCCGGGCCGGGCCGCCCTGTGGATGGCGGTGCTGTGGGCGGCGGCGTCGGTCGCCTTCGCGCACGCCGACCATCCGCCGGTCGACGCGGGCTCCCATCCCCAGTGGAACGCCTCGCTCTTCGCCCTGGACCTGCTGCTGCCGGTGATCGACCTGGGCCAGGTCGGGGCCTGGCAGCTGCGCGGCGGCTGGCAGTGGCTGTCCGCGGCGGTGATCCTGCTCGGCTGGATCCTGGCGACGACGGTGGCGGCCGGGGCGACCCGGCTGCTGCGGCGCGGCTGAGCCGGCGGCCCGTACCGCGCCGGGGGCTTTCGCGCCGACACGGGCCGCCCGTCCGCGCACCTCGGCGGCCCCGGCCCGGAGCGGCAGGCACGCTCCCTGGGCGCCCCGGAGCCGGTCCGGCCCCCCGCACGGTGGCCGAGTACCGGAACGAGCCACTCTTTGCCCGTCCTTGACCAGGGCCGAAGCAACCGAACGACGGTTACGAAAGCGTCACCGCGTCCCTCTGGTGCAGCCCCGACCTGCGGTTTTCAATAGTCGACACCATGGCATTGCTGCGCGCACTCATCCGTACGGCCCGGATGGCACGGAACACCTCCCGCCTCGCCGTCGGGCTGCCCGCCGACGACGAGGTGCTGCTCGACGCGCCCGACGAACGCCTCGGCCCCGCGCTCGTCGCGGCGGGCCGCGGCGAGTACGCCCCCGCCGCCAAGCTGCTCGCCGCCACCCGTGACGCCGCCGAGTGGGAGAGCCGCGACCGGTACGCCCTGCGCCTCGCGGCCTTCGCGCGCTCTCGCGACCAGTGGCTGCGGGCGTGGCAGGCCGCCGACCCGCACGACCCGGACGCGCTGCTCGTCAGGGCGGAACTGGCGGTGCGGCGCGGCTGGGAGTCGCCCGCGCGGGCGGAACTGCTGCGCGAGGTGAGCCCGCTGATCACGTCAGCCGCCGAGGGCGACCCGCGCGACCCGGTGCCGTGGCGGATCGCGCTCGACCACGCGCGCGGCACGAACCTCGGACACACCGGGTTCGAGCGGCTGTGGGGCGAGGCCGTCCGGCGCTCACCGCACCACTACGGCTGCCACGTGGCAGCCCTCCAGTACCTGTCGGCCGCCTGGTACGGCTCGCACCGGGAGTGCTTCGACTTCGCCGAGCCGGCCGCGCAGGACGCCCTGCCGGGCTCTCTCGTGCAGGCGCTGCCGGTCCGCGCGGCCTTCGCGTACCTCACCGAGGGCGGCGGTCCCCGGATGCCCCGGAAGAGGCTGGACGCCGCGGCGGATCTCGCGATCGAGGTCTCCGCGTCCTACGCCGCCGCCGACCCGTGGCCCGCCGAGGTCCGCAACCTGCTGACCTACGTCCTCATCCGCCTCGACCGCTGGCAGGACGCCCTGGAACAGCTGCGCCTCATCGGCCCGTACGCGACCTCCTTCCCCTGGGACAGGGTCTCCGACGACCCGCTCGGCCAGTTCCTGGAGATGCGCGACGGCGTCCGTCTGGAGGTCGCGGCGGGGCTTCCGCTGCGGGCTCCGCGGCCCGATCGGCATCCAGTCGGTGGGCACGGCGGACCTGATCGCTCCGGCGACCATTAGGCTTTCGCGTCGTGACCACCGTCCGGCTCCCGCTCTTCCCCCTGAACTCGGTGTTGTTCCCCGGGCTCGTGCTTCCTCTGAACGTGTTCGAGGAGCGCTATCGCGCGATGATGCGCGATCTGCTCAAGATCGCCGAGGACGAACCGCGCCGCTTCGCCGTCGTCGCCATCCGCGACGGCCACGAGGTCTCGCCCAGCGCTCCCGGCATGCCGGACCAGACCGCCGTACCCGAGCGCGGGGCCGCGGCCGGCTTCGGCGACGACCCGGTGAAGGCCTTCCACACGGTCGGCTGCATCGCGGACGCGGCGACCGTCCGGGAGCGCGCCGACGGCAGCTTCGAGGTCCTGGCGACCGGCACGACCCGCGTCCGGCTCCTCTCCGTGGACGCCTCCGGGCCGTATCTGACGGCCGAGCTGGAGGAACTGCCGGAGGAACCCGGCGAGGAGGCGGGCGCGCTCGCCGAGGGAGTGCTGCGCGCCTTCCGCCAGTACCAGAAGCGGCTGGCCGGAGCGCGGGAGCGTTCGCTGTCGACCGGCGCGGACCTGCCGGACGAACCGGCGGTGGTCTCCTACCTCGTCGCCGCCGCCGTGATGCTGGACGTCCCGGCCCGGCAGAGCCTGCTCCAGGCCCCGGACACCGCGTCCCGGCTGCGCGAGGAGCTGAAACTGCTGCGCACGGAGACCGCCATCATCCGTAATCTGCCGTCGTTGCCCGCGTCGGAACTGACGCGCGGCCCGACGAGCCTGAACTGACGCGTACGGGAGGGCCGATGGCGAAGAAGCCGAAGAAGCAGCAGCCCGGAGGAACCCCGGCGACGGTGGCGCTGACGGAGGCCGGGGTGCCGTACACGGTCCACGCGTACGAGCACGACCCCTCCCACCCCTCGTACGGCGAGGAGGCGGCCGAGGCCATGGGGGTCTCCCCGGAGCGGGTCTTCAAGACCCTGGTGGCGGACGTGGACGGGGCGCTGGTGGTCGCGGTGGTCCCGGTGGCGGGCTCGCTCGACCTGAAGGCCCTCGCCACGGCGGTGGGCGGCAAGCGGGCCGCGATGGCCGACCCCGCGGCGGCGGAGCGCACGACGGGCTACGTCCGGGGCGGCATCTCGCCGCTCGGCCAGCGCAAGAGGCTCCGCACGGTGCTGGACGCCTCGGCGTCCGCCCACGCCACGATCTGTGTCTCGGCGGGCCGTCGCGGCCTGGAGGTCGAGCTGTCCCCGGCCGACCTGGCGCGGCTCACGGAGGCGGTGTCCGCGCCCGTCGGACGCGCGTGACTCCCTGGCACCGGCGGACACCGGCCGGTGTCCCCCTCACCCGGCCACGCGCGCGCGGCCGGGTGGCCGAGCCCGCGCGGACGCGTCGTGCGCGTGCCCTCGACGGATGCCCCGTCCTCGGTTAAGCACGAGGGGCATGTCGAAGAGAACGCGCAAACGCAAGTGGCGCACCAGGAAAGGCCGCTCGAACCACGGCCGCCGTCCGGCATGACCCACGCTCCGCACCACGGCACCGGCCGGGACCGGACTCCTTCGGGAGCGCGGGCACCGGCCGGTCCCCCGTCGTCCTAGGCGACGGGCGGTCCGGAAGGCGTCGACGCGTAGGGGCTCTGCTCGTACGGGTCGGGGTCGCGGGGGCCGAACAGGGCCGTGAGGGCCAGATGGACCACCAGGGCGGTCAGCGACCACGCGAGCAGCGCGCCCTTCGCGCCGAGTTTCAGCGGCGCGGAGAACGTGACGCCCTTGCCGACGGCCTTGGCGTGCGCGACCACGTTCTGCGTCGGACCGAGCCAGACCCCGATGCGCCAGGCGAGCAGCGAGCCCAGCAGGCCTCCGAGGGCGAGCGCGACCACCAGCGGCACACCACCGCGCCGGCGCAGCAGGAACACGACCAGCGCGCTCAGCGCCCCGAAGCCCAGGGCGAGAAGAGTGAACGTTCCATCGACGCCGATGGCCTGCTCCCCCTCGGTGTCCTTGAGGTACACCGCGGTGTCGTCCGCGATCAGCGGCACGTGCGGCGCCAGCCACCACCAGAGCACTCCGAGGAGCGCCCCCGCGAGCGCCACCGCCACCGTGATCACGGCGGCCTCCCGCAGTTCGGTCTTCATCCCGGGTCCGTCCTGTCCGTAGGAGACCTCGTACGCGGCGGGGTACGCGGGGTGTGCCGCGGGTCCGTGCGTCTGCGGGGCCTGCCAGGCATGGTGCGGCTGCTGCCGGTTCTGGGGGGACTGTTCGTGCGGCGGCGGAGGTGGAGTCAGCGGAGCGGTCACCCTGACATCGTGCCAGGCCCGGCTGTCACCCGCGTCACCGGACGGCTGCCCGGCGGTAGGCCCAGGTCGCCAGGGCCAGCGAGACGACCCCGACCCCGGCGCAGACGGCCAGATCACCGAGCACGGCGGCCCAGTCGGGCTGGGCGGCGAAGGTGCGGGCGAAGGCCTCGACGCCGTAGGTCGAGGGCAGCAGATCGCGGGCGTACCGGACCACGGTCGGCATCCGGTCCGCGGGCAGCACGCCCAGGAGCAGCGCGGCCGACATGCCCAGCTGCCCGAGCAGCGTGGCCAGCTCGGGACGCGGCGCGAGCAGCCCGAACGCGGCCCCGAGACCGGCGAGCGCGGCACCCGCGAGGGGGACGACCGCGGCGAGCACCCACAGGTGGGCGAGCGGCAGCCCGAAGAGCACGCACCCGAAGACGGCGGTGACCAGGGTGCCGGGCACGGTGAAGGACGCGTACGCGCCCGCGGCCCCGAGCACCACGGCCGCCGGGGGCACCGGCAGCGTCGCGTAGTGGTCGAGCCCGCCGCTCGCCCGGAGCTGTCCGAAGTACTGCGCGAGCAGGTTGAGGGCGACGAACGCGACGACCAGGACGGTCGACCCGGCCACCACGGCCCGCGCCTCGGCGCCGCCGTCCACCACGCCGCGCATCATGATCATGATGCCGACGGACTGGAAGGTGGCCACGAACAGCAGCGGGATCCGCGCGACACGGGCCCGGGAGAGCTGTGCCCGGTACACGGCGGCCAGCGACGGCCAGAGCCGCGCGGGCGGCCCCAGCTCCGCGGCGCCGGTGTCCGCGGCCAGGGGCAGCGCACTGCCCGGCAGAACTCCGGCGGGTACGACACTCACGTCGAGCTGCTTCCCTTCACTCCGGCAGCCGTCCTGTTCGGCACACGTACGACGCCCTCCTCCCGTACGGATTCCACACCCCGGACACTCACGCCTTCACCAACCCCTGCGTCGTGTGGCCGCCGAGGGCGAGGTACACGTCCTCCAGGCTCGGCGTGGCCAGGGTGAAGTCGTCGAGGGCGGCGAAGGCGGCGCCTCCGGTGACCGTGGCGACGGCAGCGCGGGCCTCCTCCGGGGCGAGCCGCAGCGTCCATCGGCGGCCCGACTCGACCGCGCGGTCGCGCAGGGCTGCGACCTCGGGGACGTGCAGCGGGGCGCTCGTACGCCAGACGAGTTCCACCCGCACCTCGCCCGCGACGCGTTCCTTGAGCCCGGCCGGGGTGTCGCAGGCGATGACCCGGCCCTCGTCCATGACGGCGACCCGGTCGAGGACGGTCTCGGCCTCGATGACGTTGTGGGTGACGAGCAGGACCGTGGCGCCCTGTTCCACCCGGCGCCGGTCGACGGCGGCCCAGACGGCGCGTCGGGCGACCGGGTCCATGCCGGTGGTGGGCTCGTCGAGGACCAGCAGCGGGCGCTGCCCGACGAGTGCGGCGGCCAGGCAGGCGAGCCTGCGCTGCCCCCCGGACAGCTTCCTCAGCGGGCGCGGGGCGAGCGCGGTCAGGCCCAGTTCGTCGAGGACGGCGTCCCGCTCCGCCCGCGCGGCGCGCAGGTCGAGTCCGCGCAGCCGTCCGGTCGTCTCGGCGGCGAGGGAGACGGTCAGGTCGTCGAGGGCGGTGGACTCCTGCCCGAGGTAGGCGAGGATCCGTGCGGCCCGCTCGGGATGGCGCACGATGTCGTGCCCGAGGATCTCGACGCTGCCGCTGTCGGGGCGCATCAGCCCGGTCAGCTGGCGGACCAGGGTGGACTTGCCGGCGCCGTTCGGGCCGAGGAGCCCGAAGATCTCACCGCGACGGATGTCGAGACGCACGTCGTCGGTGGCCCTGACCTCGGGCGTCGCCGGGGCGCCACGACGGCCGCGGACGGCCGGGTAGGTCTTGGTCAGACCGCGCACGGCGCACACGACATCGCCCCTGTGTCCCATCCGGACCGCCTGTGCCGTGCGCGTACTCACGAAGGACGAGAGTACGGGGTCCGATGCCCCGTTATGCGCTCGGGGCCGCGGCGGGGCACCGGCGAGGGCCCTCCCGCGCCCGCTCCGGAGGTTTCGGATCACTCCCCGGCGGGCGCGTGCTCGGCGGCCGTGCGCACGTCGATCTCGCGCCAGAAGCCGGCCCGGATCGCGTACCGGTCGTGCTCGTCGATCTGGTCGTCCTTGTGCGCGAGCAGGCCGAACCGGGCCGCGTAGCGCAGCAGTTCACCGTCGACCCGGTGCGGGACCCGCGGGTACATCGCCGACAGCTTCTGCAGATGACCGGCGTCGGTGAGGCGCGCCATCCAACGGCGGGCGAAGACCTGACCGACCTCGTACGGATCGCCGCCGACGGTGGTGATGTCCTCCTCGCGGTCCGCCCAGCGCTGCTCGGCGGAGGTGAGCTGCGCGAGGGTGGGCAGCGCGGCGGCCTCGGCCGGCTCGGCCACTCCCCCGGGCCGGTCGACCCAGCCCTTGTCCGAGGACCAGCGCAGGGTGGCGTTCGTGGGGTGCTGGGCGGCCTGGGTGCCCGGTCCGCGCAGCGCGGCCAGGTCCTTGGGGGTCGGTACTCCCTTGGGGGTGGGCACGCGGTCCTGGACGCCGTTCTGCGCTTCGACGGCCTGGTGGTGCTCGGGCTCCGGGGCGGAGTGCTCGGCCGCCGCCGCGAGAGCCGACTCGGGCAGCGGCGCGGAGAGGATCGCGGCGATCTCCGGACGCGGTACCGGCGGCGGCGCGCAGACTCCGCCGAAGTCCTTCGCGCGGACCGCCTTGGTGATCCAGACCCGGTCGAGGACCCGCCGCTCGTCCGCCTCGGCCACCAGGTCCTCGGACTGGTTGTAGTCACCGTCCGCGGCCTGCACGGCCCACAGGTGTACGGCGACGCCGTGCTCCTTGGCGGCCATCATGCCCGGCAGCAGATCCCCGTCGCCGGTCACCAGGACCACGTCGGAACAGGCGCGGTTGCGGGCCAGCTCGGTCAGTTCGGCGTGCATCGCGGCGTCCACGCCCTTCTGCGCCCAGCGTCCGTCGCTGCGGGTCAGCGCGCCCAGGCGCACGGTCACCCTGGGCATCACGCGCAGCCTGCGGTGTTCCGGCTGCGGTACGCGGTCGGGGGCGCCGTCGAACCAGTAGATGCGCAGCAACGGCCGCTCGGTGTCGGACTCGGCGCGCTCGCGCAGACCCTGGATGAGGGCGGCGTGGTCGACGGTGATCCGGGAACGTGAAGGCTCCCCGGCCAGAAGGCTGGCAGCAGCCCCGAGCAGATACCCGGCGTCCACCAGGACGATGCAGCGGTCCACGCGGTCCACCCTCTTTCCGGGAGGTTTGCTTCGGGCTTCCTTGGAGTCTGCCCGACCGTGCGGAGGTTAACGGCCGGAACTCGATCTTCGGCGTGGCGGATCGGGAGAGCACGTACCGACAGGGCTTATTACGCACGGTAATTCTACGAAATGCGCCACTTGCCAGCCTATGTGAATCTGGTCGCGGCCCTGGCCCCTACATCCCCCTCAGGAGGCTGATCCCCATGGCCAAGAACAAGAACCGCAAGCAGGGCGGGCAGCAGGACCGCTCCTCGCAGGCCGAGCGTGCGCAGGAGCAGGCCCAGCGGTCGTCGACCGAAGCACAGTCGCCGATATCGCAGGCGCAGGGCAGCCCCGCTGATGTCGCCCGTAAGCATCAGAAGCGCTTCGGCCACAACTGAGGCCGCTGCGTGGACTGTTGAGGTCCAGGGTCCGTAGCGAGGCCCACCCGGGCCGCCTGGGTCCGGGCATGAATCGAGGGGCGCATCCGCGTGCGGATGCGCCCCTCGCGCATGTCACGTGGCCCGGCCCCGCGGGGCCGGGCGGTGCTCAGCCGGCCAGGCAGGACGGGCCGAGCAGCACCTTCAGGTCGCCGAAGAGCGCCGGGTCGGGCTTCACCCGGTGCCGGTCGAGCCGCAGCACCGTGGTCTTGCGCGGGCCCTGGAGCTTGATGCGGACCTCGCTCTCGCCCTTGTGGTGGCTGAGGATCTCGCCGAGCCGGCTGACCATGGGCGGAGTGACCTTCAGCGCCGGGATGGTGAGGATCACGGGCGCGTTGGTGCCGGCGTTGGACAGGTCGGGGACCTGGAGTTCCATCGCGACCAGGCGCGGCACGTCCTCGCGCTTGTCGAGCCGTCCCTTGACGAAGACCACGGCATCCTCGACGAGTTGGGTCGAGACCAGTTGGTAGGTCGCCGGGAAGAACATGCACTCGATGGAGCCCGCGAGGTCCTCGACGGTGGCGATCGCCCAGGCGTTGCCCTGCTTGGTCATCTTGCGCTGGAGGCCCGAGATGATGCCGCCGATGGTCACGACGGCGCCGTCCCCGTGCTCGCCGCCGGTCAGCTGCGAGATGCCCGCGTCCGCCTTGTCGGACAGGACGTGCTCCAGGCCGAAGAGCGGGTGGTCGGAGACGTACAGGCCGAGCATCTCCCGTTCCTGGGCGAGCAGATAGACCTTGTCCCACTCGTCGGTGGTGAACTCCACGTCGAGTCCGAAGCCGGGCTCGCTGCTGGCCTCGTCGCCCATGCCGCCGAAGAGGTCGAACTGGCCCTCGGCCTCCTTGCGCTTGACCGCCACCACGTTGTCGATCATCGGCTCGAACTGCGCGGTGAGGCCCTTGCGGGTGTGCCCCATCGTGTCGAAGGCGCCCGCCTTGATCAACGACTCCGTGGTGCGCTTGTTGCAGGCGACGGCCTCGACCTTGTCGAGGTAGTCGGGGAACGAGCCGTACTTCCCCTTGGCCTTGCGGCTGCGGATGATCGACTCCACCACGTTCGTACCGACGTTGCGGACGGCGGAGAGGCCGAAGAGGATCACGTCGTCGCCCTGGGCGGCGAAGTTCTGCTCGGACTCGTTCACGTTGGGCGGCAGCACCTTGATGCCCATGCGCCGGCACTCGTTGAGGTAGACGGCCGACTTGTCCTTGTCGTCCTTGACCGAGGTGAGCAGCGCCGCCATGTACTCGGCGGGGTAGTTCGCCTTCAGGTAGCCGGTCCAGTACGAGACGAGTCCGTACGCGGCGGAGTGCGCCTTGTTGAAGGCGTAGCCGGCGAAGGGGACCAGCACGTCCCACAGGGCCTGGATCGCCTCGTCGCTGTAGTTGTTCTCGCGGGCGCCAGCCTGGAAGAGGACGAAGTTCTTCGCCAGCTCGTCGGCCTTCTTCTTGCCCATCACGCGGCGCAGGATGTCGGCCTCGCCGAGCGAGTACCCGGCGATGATCTGGGCGGCCTTCTGGACCTGCTCCTGGTAGACGATCAGGCCGTAGGTGACCGCGAGGACCTCCTGGAGCGGCTCCTCCAGCTCCTTGTGGATCGGCGTGATCTCCTGGCGGCCGTTCTTGCGCTCCGCGTAGTTGATGTGCGAGTTCATGCCCATCGGGCCCGGCCGGTAGAGGGCCGAGACGGCGGAGATGTCCTCGAAGTTGTCGGGCTGCATCTGGCGGAGCAGCGAGCGCATCGGGCCGCCGTCGAACTGGAAGACACCGAGGGTGTCACCGCGGCAGAGCAGTTCGAAGGTCTTCGGGTCGTCCAGCGGCAGGGCGAGCATCTCCAGGTCGATGCCCTTGTTGGCCTTCACCATCTTGATGGCGTCGTCCATGATCGTGAGGTTGCGCAGGCCGAGGAAGTCCATCTTCAGCAGGCCCAGCGACTCGCACTGGGGGTAGTCCCACTGCGTGATGGTCACGCCGTCGGTGTGCCGCACCCAGATCGGGGCGTGGTCGACGATGGGCTCGCTGGACATGATCACGCCGGCCGCGTGGACGCCCATCTGCCGGACCAGGCCCTCGACGCCCTTGGCGGTGTCGATGACCTTCTTGACGTCCGGCTCGTTCTCGTACATCGCGCGGATCTCGCCCGCCTCGCCGTAGCGGGGGTGCGAGGAGTCGGTGATGCCGTTGAGGTCGATGCCCTTGCCGAGGACGTCGGCGGGCATCGCCTTGGTGAGCCGGTCGCCCATCGCGTACGGGTAGCCCAGCACGCGCGCGGAGTCCTTGATGGCGTTCTTCGCCTTGATCTTGCCGTACGTGCCGATCATGGCGACCTTGTCGGCGCCGTACTTCTCGGTCACGTACCTGATCACCTCGACGCGCCTGCGCTCGTCGAAGTCGATGTCGACGTCGGGCATGGAGACGCGCTCGGGGTTCAGGAACCGCTCGAAGATCAGACCGTGCGGGATCGGGTCGAGGTCGGTGATGCCCATGGCGTACGCGACGATCGAACCGGCCGCCGAGCCACGGCCCGGGCCCACCGCGATGCCCTGGTTCTTGGCCCACATGATGAAGTCGGCGACGACGAGGAAGTACCCCGGGAACCCCATCTGGATGATGACGTCCATCTCGTACTCGACCTGCTTCTGGCGGTCGTCGGGGACGCCGCCGGGGAAGCGGCGCTCCATGCCGAGCCGGACTTCCTCCTTGAACCAGGTGATCTCGGTGAAGCCCTCGGGGATGTCGAACTTCGGCATGAGGTTCTTCGCCTCGAACATGCCGGTCGTGTCGATCTGCTCGGCGACCAGGAGGGTGTTGGCGCAGCCCTGCTGCCAGGCGTCCGAGGAGTCGACGGCGTACATCTCGTCCGTCGACTTCAGGTAGTAGCCGGTGCCGTCGAAGCGGAAGCGGTCGGGGTCCGAGAGGTTCTTGCCGGTCTGGATGCACAGCAGGGCGTCGTGGGCGGTGGCCTCGTGCGCGTACGTGTAGTGCGAGTCGTTCGTCACCAGGGGCGGGATGCCGAGCTTCCTGCCGATCTCCAGGAGCCCGTCACGGACCCGGCGCTCGATCTCGATGCCGTGGTCCATCAGCTCCAGGAAGTAGCGGTCCTTGCCGAAGATGTCCTGGTACTCGGCGGCCGCCTTCAGTGCCTCGTCGAACTGGCCGAGGCGCAGCCGGGTCTGCAGCTCACCGGAGGGGCAGCCGGTGGAGGCGATGAGCCCCTCGGACCACTTGGAGATCGTCTCCTTGTCCATCCGGGGCCACTTCTGGAGCCAGCCCTCGGCGTACGCGTCCGAGGAGAGCTTGAAGAGGTTGTGCAGGCCCGTCCGGTTCGCCGCCCAGATCGTCTTGTGCGTGTAACCACCCGAACCGGACACGTCGTCGCGCTTCTGGTGCGGCTGGCCCCACTGGATCTTGCGCTTGTTGCGCCGGGACTCGGGGGCGACGTACGCCTCGATGCCGATGATCGGCGTGACGCCCGCCTTCTTGGCCGTGTGGAAGAAGTCATAGGCCCCGTGCAGGTTGCCGTGGTCGCTCATCGCGATATGGGTCATGCCCATGTCGTTGCACGCGTCGAACATGTCCTTGAGCCGCGCGGCACCGTCCAGCAGCGAGTACTGGGTGTGGACGTGCAGGTGCGTGAACGGCGGCTTCGACACGGTTGCGGCCTCCAAGAAGAACGATCGGCGACAGGCTGCGGACAGTCTGGGGGGACAGCGTCGAAGTCTATGACGCCCGACTGACACTCCGCGGAGCATCACCCGTACCTTCATGCGGGGTCCCGGGACCGGGGGTGTGCGTTCGCCGCCGGAGGCCGGGCACTCCGGCGTATCTTCGTCCGTTGGAAGTGGACGGACACCCTTGTCCCGGGTGCGGCGCGTCCGCTCCCTCATGTCCCGCACCACCTGCACCAGGAGGCACCCAGCGATGTCGGTTCCGCAGCTCAGCGACGAGCAACGCGGCGAGCAGATCCTCGCCGTGTTCGACACCGCCTTCGGCCAGCTCCTGGCCGCCGACCCGGCCGCGTTCCGCGTGAAGTTCCGCAAGATGGCGGCCTCCGCCTTCGCGTTCTACCGCGGCACGGCCGGCCTCTTCTACCACGACCTCGAACAGGACAAGCGGGGCGGCCCGTACCTGGACGAGCGCACCTCGCGCGTGTGGATCCACGGCGACCTGCACGCGGAGAACTTCGGCACCTACATGGACGCCCAGGGCCGCCTGATCTTCAACGTGAACGACTTCGACGAGGCCTACGTCGGCCCCTTCACGTGGGACCTCAAGCGCTTCGCCGCCTCCGTGGCCCTGATCGGCTACGCGAAGGCCCTCAGCGACGACCAGATCACCGAGCTGGTCCGGATCTACGCGGGGGCCTACCGCGAGCGCATCCACGCCCTCTCGACGGGCGCCAAGAACGACGAGGTGCCCCCCTTCACGCTGGACACCGCCGACGGCCCGCTGCTGGGCGCGCTGCGCGTGGCCCGGTCGCTCACCCGCTTCGGGCTGCTCGACTCGATGACCGAGATCCGTGACTTCGAGCGCCGCTTCGCGTCGGGCGGCGGCTCCATCGAGCTGGACGCGGCCACGCGCTACAAGGTCCTCGCCGCCTTCGACGGCTACCTGGAGACCCTCCCGGAGTCCTCGCTGACCCGCCCCGACTCGTACCGCGTGAAGGACGTCGTGGGCCGCCGCGGCATCGGCATCGGCTCGGCCGGTCTCCCGTCGTACAACATCCTCCTGGAGGGCAACAGCGACGCCCTGGAGAACGACGTGGTGATCTACATCAAGCAGGCCCAGACCCCGGCCGTCTCCCGGCACATCACGGACCCCGCCGTCCGCGGCTACTTCCAGCACGAGGGCCACCGCACGGTGATCTCGCAGCGCGCCCTCCAGGCGCACGCGGACCCGTGGCTCGGCTGGACCGAGCTGGACGGCGCGGGCCAGCTGGTCGCCGAGGTCTCGCCGTACGCGGTGGACCTCGACTGGAGCGACCTCGACGACCCCGAGGAGATCGCCTCGGTCGTCGCGGACCTCGGCCGGGCCACCGCGGCGATGCACGCGGCCGCGGACGACGACAGCGGCCACTCGGAGCTGGTGCCGTTCTCCACGGAGCGGGCCATCGACGCGGCGATCGCCGGCGACGAGGAGGGCTTCGCCGGTCTCCTGGTCGACTTCGCCCACAGCTACGGCTCCCGGGCGCGCGCCGACCACCAGATCTTCGTGGACCTGTTCCGCAACGGCCGCATCCCGGGCCTCTAGCCCGGCGGCCGGGTCTGCGCACCACAACGCTCCCGTAACGCACAGGCACCCTTTAGGGGGCTCTTACGGCAGCGCGTGGGAGACTCTCCTCCGCTATGGACATATCCGGGATCCAGCTCAGAGCCGTGCGCGCGGCGGTGTTCACGGCTGTCGTCGTGACGCTGTCCGCCGCGTCGCACGTGCTGCTGTCCCGGGTTCCGCTGCCGCTGACGACCGTGGCCGCGATCGCCACCGCCGTCTTCGCGGTCGCCTTCGCGCTGGCGGGCCGCGAGCGCGGCTTCGGCCGGATCGCGGCCCTGCTGATCCCGCTGGAGCTGGCCGCCGACACCGTGTTCACCACGGGCCAGCACGTCTGCTACGGCAAGGCCGGCGGCCCGGTCGCGGGCCCCCTGCGCGCCGTGGGCTTCGACGTCCTGTGCGGCGGCGGCAGCGTGGGCACGCCCCTCTCCCGCGTGACCGGCGGCGCACCCGGCCACGCCGGCGCCCTGCTCGCGCACGCCGACCCGGCCGCCGCCTGGCTGCTGCTCGGAGCCCACCTCGCCGTCGGCCTGCTGGCCGCCGCCTGGCTGCGGCGCGGCGAGCGCGCCCTGGACCAGTTGCTGCGCGCGGTGGCCGCCTCGACGTTCCGGCCGCTGCTGCTCGCGGTCGCCGCGGTGACCGTACGGCTCGCCCCGGCCCGTCCGCTGCCGCGCGCCCCGCGCCGGACGACCGCCGCCCGTACCCGCCTGTTCGTGCACTCCCTGGGGCGACGCGGACCGCCCGTCGCCGCCGCTCTCGCCTGAGCGACCGCTCCCGAGGTACGCCTCCCGAGCGGCGGCTCCGCACAACCGCCCCGCGCGCGGCTCCCCGAGCGCCGGCAGTCCCCCTCACGTATTCCGCGTACGACACGTGCGCGTCCCCCTTGGAGATCACCACCATGAGCAAGCGGAACAGCCAGTCGGCGAAGACGGCGGCCCGCGAGCGCCTGCGCGTCGAACGCGAGCGCCAGGCCAAGCGCGACAAGGTCAGGCGCCAGGCGATCGTGGCCGGCTCCCTGGTCGCGGTCCTCGCGATAGCCGGCGGCATCGGCTACGCGGTCGTGCAGAACAACAAGCCGTCCCAGTGGGAGGCCGTCGCGAGCGACAAGGTGGTCGCCCCGGCCAACACCACGGGCACGGACGGCACCACCGTCGTCCTCGGCAAGAGCACCGCGAAGAAGACGCTGAAGCTGTACGAGGACCCGCGCTGCCCGATCTGCGCCTCCTTCGAGCAGACCGTCGGCCCGACCCTGACAAAGGACTTCGACGCCGGCAAGTTCAAGATCCAGTACATCGGCGGCACGTTCCTCGACGGCGACACCGACGACAAGGGCAAGATCCAGATCGGTTCCCGCGGCGAGGGCTCCAAGAACGCCATGAGCGCCCTGGGCGCCGCGCTGAACGTGAGCCCCGAGGCCTTCCTCGAGTACAAGACCGCGCTCTACTCGGCGAAGTACCACCCCGACGAGACGAACGACAAGTTCAAGAGCGACGACTACCTGATCAAGGTCGCGAACACGGTCGACGCGCTGAAGAACAACACCGCGTTCCAGAGCGCCGTCAAGGACGGCAAGTACGACGCCTGGGCCCTGGCCATGTCCGAGACGTTCAACACGAACAAGGACGACGTGAACGGCACGCCGAGTCTGGTGATGGACGGCAAGAAGCTCACCGGAGCGGACGGCCAGGCCGCGCCGATGTCCGTCGCCGACTACACCAAGGCGATGGAGACTGCTCTCAAGGCCTGACAGACGCGGGCACCCCGAGGGTCCACGTGACCTGAGCGGCCAGAAAGCGAAGAGCGGGCGAACTTTCACAAGTTCGCCCGCTCTTGGGCTGTACCGGTCGGTAACCTGATCGCCCGTGACCAGTCGACAGAGATCATCCGACTCCGCGGGCGTCCTCGACTCCCGCGCTCCCAGCCGCCGTTCGGTCGTCAAGGCCGCGGCCGCCACCGCCGTCCTCGCCGGCCCCCTCGCCGCGGCGCTCCCCGCCCGCGCCGCGACCGAGACCCCCGCCTTCCTGCACGGCGTCGCCTCCGGTGACCCGCTGCCCGACGGCATCCTGCTGTGGACCCGGGTGACCCCCGAGTCCAGTGCCGTACCGGGCTCGGGACTCGGCGCGGACACCGAGGTGAGCTGGACCGTCGCCACGGACAAGGCGTTCGCCACGGTCGTCGCCAAGGGCTCCACCGTCGCGACGGCCGCCTCCGACCACACCGTCAAGGCGGACATCCGCGGCCTGCGGCCCGCCACCGACTACTGGTTCCGGTTCTCCGCCGGTGGCACCGACTCCCCGGCGGCGCGTACCCGCACCGCGCCGGCGGCGGACGCGGCGGTCCCCGGTCTGCGCTTCGGCGTGGTCTCCTGCGCCAACTGGGAGGCGGGCTACTTCTCCGCGTACCGCCACCTCGCGGCCCGCGGCGACCTCGACGCCTGGCTGCACCTGGGCGACTACATCTACGAGTACAAGTCCGGTGAGTACGGCACCCGGGGCACGGTCGTCCGGCCGCACGCCCCGGCCAACGAGATCATCACCCTCGCCGACTACCGCACCCGGCACGGCCGTTACAAGACCGATCCGGACCTGCAGGCCCTGCACCACAAGGCGCCCGTCGTCGCGATCTGGGACGACCACGAGTTCGCCGACAACGCCTGGTCGGGCGGCGCCGTCAACCACACCGAGGGTGCCGAGGGCACCTGGTCGGCCCGCCAGTCCGCCGCCAAGCAGGCGTACTTCGAGTGGATGCCGGTCCGCCCGGCGATCGCCGGCACCACCTACCGCCGACTGCGCTTCGGCAAGCTCGCGGACCTCTCCCTGCTCGACCTGCGCTCCTTCCGCTCGCAGCAGGCGGCCACGGCCAGCGGCTCGGTCGACGACCCGGACCGTACGATCACCGGCCGCGCGCAACTCGACTGGCTGAAGACCGGGCTCAAGGCCTCGGACACCACCTGGCGACTGGTCGGCAACTCGGTGATGATCTCGCCGTTCGCGGTGGGGGCGCTCTCCGCCGACCTGCTCAAGCCGCTCGCCAAGCTGCTCGGACTGCCGCAGGAGGGCATCGCCCTCAACACCGACCAGTGGGACGGCTACACCGACGACCGCCGCGAACTGCTCGCGCACCTGCGCTCCAACGCGATCCGCAACACGGTGTTCCTGACCGGCGACATCCACATGGCCTGGGCCAACGACGTGCCGGTGGACGCCGGTACGTACCCGCTGTCGGCCTCCGCCGCGACCGAGTTCGTGGTCACCTCGATGACCTCCGACAACCTCGACGACATCGTCAAGGTCCCCGAGGGCACCGTCTCCGCCCTCGCCTCGCCGGTCATCCGCGCGGCCAACCGTCACGTCCACTGGATCGACACGGACCGACACGGCTACGGCGTCCTGGACATCACGGCCGCCCGCGCGCAGATGGACTTCTACGTCGTCTCCGACCGCACGAACCCGAACGCGACCTCGTCCTGGGCCCGTTCGTACCGCACCCGCAGCGGCACCCAGACGATGGAGCGCACCTACGACCCGGTGTAGCACCGGGTCGCGGGCCCCTGCCTCCGGCCACAGGTACGGCTACAGCTACAGACTGTCGACGAAGCCGAGTGCCACCTTCCAGGTGGCCTCGGCCGCCTCGGCGTCGTAGTCGGGGAGGTCGGGGTCGGTGTAGAGGTGGCCGGCGCCCGCGTAGCGGTAGATCTCCACGTCGGCGCCGGTTCTCTGCATCTGGAGGTACCAGGCGCTCAGCCAGTCGTCGGTCTCGAACTGGTCGGGCTCGGCGACGTGGAGCTGGACGGGCAGGTCGTCCACCGACGCGGTCTCCGCGATGTCCGACGTGCCGTGCAGCAGGAGCAGCCCTCGGGCCTTCTCGTCCCCGAGGGCCAGGGTCTGCGCGACGGAGGCTCCGAGGGAGAAGCCCGCGTAGACCAGGCCCCGGTCGGAGTAGGGCGCGGCGGCCAGCACCGCGCGCTTGAGCAGCTCGACCTTGCCGATCTCCTCGTTGAAGGCCATGCCCTCCTCCACGGTGTCGAAGGTGCGCCCTTCGAAGAGGTCGGGCGTCCACACCTCGTGTCCCGCGGCCCGCAGCCGGTCCGCCGCCGCGCGCACCGCGGGGCGCAGACCGTACGTCGAGTGGAAAAGCATGATGTCCATGGGTTCCATGGTGCCAGCCGGGACCGACAGCCCCGGACGGAGGCCGTGCCCCATCTCACACCGGGCTCGTGGCCCCGCCGATCGGGCGGCGTACGCGGTACCGGCCTCGCGACGTACCCCGTTTCGTCCAGAGATCACATGTTCATGACCGCCGCGAGCCGGTTACGTTCCCTGGCATGGAGAACGTACTGCGCCCGGTGATCGTCGTCGGCGGCTCGGTCGTGATCGCACTTCTCATCGGGTGGTCCGTGGACCTCCTGTTGCGTCGGGTGGACGACCGGCACAGAGAGACCTCCCTGTGGGGTCTGCTCCGCCGTGGCCGCATCCCCTTCCAGCTGGTCCTGTTCGCCGCACTGCTCAGAGGCTCCTTCGACCAGGCGAAGCTGCTGATGGAGCACCGGATCGGCATCGGCAGGACCCTGACCCTGATCCTCATCGGCGCCGCCGCCTGGCTGGTGGTGAGCATCACGACGGCGATCGTCGACACCTCGTACTCGCGCTACGCGAACGCGCACCGCGATCCGGCGCGGGTACGCCGGGTCCGTACCCAGGTGGCGCTGATCCAGCGCGTGGTCACCGCTGTCGTCGGCGTGGTCGCCGTCTCCGCGATGCTGCTGACCTTCCCGGCGATGCGGGCGGCCGGCGCCTCACTGCTGGCCTCGGCCGGCATCCTGGGCATCGTCGCCGGTGTCGCCGCCCAGTCCACGCTGTCCAACCTCTTCGCAGGACTGCAGATCGCCTTCGGCGACATGGTGCGGCTCGGTGACACCGTGGTCGTCGACGGCGAGTGGGGCACCGTCGAGGAGATCACCCTGACCTTCCTCACGGTGCGGACCTGGGACGAGCGCCGGATCACCATGCCGGTGTCGTACTTCACGTCCAAGCCGTTCGAGAACTGGTCCCGCGGCACTCCGCAGATGACCGGGATCGTCTTCCTGCACCTCGACCACTCCGCCCCCGTGGAGGCGATGCGCGGGAAGCTGCGTGACATCCTGCGCGAGTGCCCGGCCTGGGACGGTCGCGACTACGGTCTCGCGGTCACCGACACGACGCCCAACACCATGCAGGTGCGCGCCCTGGTCACCGCGAAGGACGCGGACGACATCTGGACGGTACGGGTCACGGTCCGCGAGCAGATGATGCGCTGGCTGACCGAACAGCATCCCTACGCGCTGCCCCGCGTCAACACCGCCGAGGCGATGCTCACGCCCGGACAGGGACGGTGCGCCGGACGCGAGGACCGGGAGGGCAAGGACGGAGGGGACGGTGCGGCGGCCCGTCTGCACCGCAGCCGCTACGCGTACTCGTCCAGCCACGAGCCGCCCAGGACGGGTCCCGGCCGGGGGTGAACCCCGGGCCCCCGGCCCTTTCCGCGAACCCGGTCCGGGTCGCCCGCGCCGAAGCGCGCGGGCGGCCCGGACCACCTGTTTCACGTCTGCGGCTGTCCGGAGAAGGCGGCCCGGACCTGCTCACGACCGTCCGCAGGGGACGGCACGGGCCCGTCCGCGGCCCTCCGGAGAAAACGGTGCGGGAACCCGCCGCGGGTCAGCGCAGGCTGCGTACGTCGAGGTGCCGCAGGACCCGGTCCACGATCTCCGGATCGGCGCCGGGCTCGTTGCGCGCGGACAGCACCTCGTGCCGGGCCGCGCTCATCATCTCCGCCTGGATCCGCCGCATCCGCTTGATTCGCCGGACCCGCTTCTCGTGCGCCTCGCGCCGCTCCTCGTCCCCGACGTCGGGACTGATCCGCACCCCGATCTCGTAGGCCCGGCGCAGCAGTTGCTCGGAGACCTCCTCCGGCAGGTCCTCCGAGTCCTCGATCTCCCGCAGCCGGAGCTTCGCGGCCTTCGCGGCCCGCAGCGCCAGCTCCTTCTCGAACGCCTTCTCGACGTCCTCGTCGGCCCGCACGCCGAGCCTCCTGACCAGCCACGGCAGGGTGAGCCCCTGGATCAGCAGCGTGGCCATGATCACCCCGAAGGCGATGAAGACGATCTCGTCCCGGTCGGGGAACGGCGATCCGTCGTCCATCTCCAGCGGGATGGCGAGCGCGAGCGCGACGGACGCCACTCCTCGCATTCCGGCCCACCACATCACCACGGTCTCCCGCCAGGACGTGGGGATCTCCTCGTCGTAGTCCCGCTTGGCGTGCAGCCGCTTGGTCAGCCAGGTCGCGGGCAGCAGCCAGGCCAGGCGTACGAGCACGACCACGCCCACGATCGCGCCGGCCCAGCCGAGCATCTCGCCCCACCGCCCGGCGGCCGTGCGCAGCGCGTTGTGCAGTTCGAGCCCGATGAGCCCGAAGGCGACACCGGTGACGAGCGTGTCGACCACGTCCCAGACGGTCGATCCGGCGAGCCGGGTCATGACGTCGTCGGCGTCGGTGGCGTACTCCGACAGGAACAGGGCGGTGGTGAGCACGGCGAGCACGCCGGAGCCGTGCAGTTCCTCGGCCAGCACGTACGAGGCGTACGGCACCAGCAGGGTCAACCCGATCTGCAGGGTGGTGTCGTCGAGCAGCGTCATCAGTTTGTTCGCCGCCCAGCCGAGCGCGAAGCCGATGACGACGGCGACGACGGCGGACAGCACGAGGTCGAGCCCGGCCCGCCAGGGCGAGAAGCTCCCGCTGACCGCGGCCGCGATGGCGACGTGGTACAGCACGATGGCCGTCACGTCGTTGAAGAGTCCCTCCCCCTCCAGGATCGACACCAGCCGGCGCGGCAGGCCGAGCTGGCCGGCGACGGCGGTCGCGGCGACCGGGTCGGGAGGCGCCACGAGCGCGCCGAGGGCGACCGCTGCGGCGATCGGGAGGCCCGGCACGATCGAGCTGGCGACGGCCGCCACGACGACCGTCGTGACGAACACGAGCGCCACGGCGAGCAGGAGGATGGGCCGCACATTGGCGGCGAACTGTCTCCACGAGGTCCGCCGCACCGCCGCGTACAGCAGGGGCGGCAGCAGCGCGGGCAGGATCAGGTCCGGCGGGATGTCCACGTTCGGGACGAACTCGGGCAGGGCCAGGGCGATACCGAGCAGGGTCATCAGGACCGGCGAGGGCAGCCCGAGCCGGTCTCCCACCGGGACGCTGATCACGGCCCCGAGCAACAGCACGAACAGCAGGGCCAACTGATCCACGGTCAGCGCTCCGGCGAGGTCTAGGCGATCAAGGTCGATCCGGATCTCAAGCGTGCCATGCCGCTAGGACAAACCCCGCTCACAGGGCCTTGCGCATCGCGCGGTGCGGGATTCCGGCGTCGGGGAACTCCGGGCCGTAGGCCGCGTATCCGAGCCGTTCGTAGAAGCCGAGGGCGTGGGTCTGGGCGTGCAGGTCGACGGCGGCCAGGCCACGCGCGTGCGCGGCCCGCTCGATGGCGCCGACGAGCGCGGCGCCGACCCCGAGCCCGCGCGCCTCGCGCGTCACGGCGAGCCGTCCGAGGGAGCCCACGGTCGGGTCCCCGCCGGTCTTCGCCGCGGCCGCCTCGCCGTGCAGGAGCCGCCCGGTGCCGAGCGGTACGCCGTCCTCGCGGACCGCCAGCACGTGCAGGGCACCGGCGTCGTACGCGTCGTACTCGATGTCCTCCGGCACGCCCTGCTCACCGACGAAGACGTCCTTGCGCACCCTGAAGCAGGCCTCGCGGTCGGTCGCCTCGTCGGCGACCCGCACCACGTACGAGGCGTCCCGCGCAGCCGGGGAACCTGGCCCCGTCCCGTCCGGGCCCGTCACGCGTAGCTCTCCTCACGGACCTTGTCGAGGGCCTGCTGGAGGTCCTCGGGGTAGCCGCTCTCGAACTCGACCCACTGCCCGTCACCGGGGTGCTCGAAGCCGAGACGCTTCGCGTGCAGCCACTGCCGGGCGAGGCCGAGGCGCTTGGAGAGGGTGGGGTCCGCGCCGTAGGTCAGGTCGCCGACGCAGGGGTGGCGGTGGGCCGACATGTGGACGCGGATCTGGTGGGTGCGCCCGGTCTCCAGCTTGATGTCGAGCAGCGAGGCGGCGCGGAAGGCCTCGATCAGGTCGTAGTGCGTGACGGAGGGCTTGCCCTCGGCCGTGACCGCCCACTTGTAGTCGTGGTTCGGGTGGCGTCCGATGGGCGCGTCGATGGTGCCGCTGGTCGGGTCCGGGTGGCCCTGCACGAGCGCGTGGTAGCGCTTGTCGACCGTGCGCTCCTTGAACTGGCGCTTCAGCGACGTGTACGCGTACTCCGACTTGGCGACGACCATCAGGCCCGAGGTGCCCACGTCGAGGCGGTGCACGATGCCCTGGCGCTCGGCGGCGCCGGAGGTGGAGATCCGGTAGCCGGCGGCGGCGAGACCGCCGATGACGGTCGGGCCGGACCAGCCGGGGCTGGGGTGGGCGGCCACGCCGACGGGCTTGACGATCACGACCACGTCATCGTCGTCGTGCACGATCTCCATGCCCTCGACGGGCTCGGCGACGATCTGCACGGGCGCGGGGGCCTGCGGCATCTCGACCTCAAGCCAGGCGCCGCCGTGCACCCGGTCGGACTTGCCGACCACCGAGCCGTCGACCGAGACCTTCCCCGCCGCGGCGAGCTCTGCGGCCTTCGTACGGGAGAAGCCGAACATGCGGGAGATGGCGGCGTCGACACGCTCGCCCTCCAGGCCGTCGGGCACGGGCAGGGTGCGGATCTCGGGAATGGTGCTCACCCGTCGAGTATGCCGGACGCCTCGGACACCCCCGGACCACGGCCCGAACACGCGTACCCCTGGAGCCCCCGGCGAAGCGGCTCCGCGGACGGTGGGCGGGCGGTCCCCGACGCCTGCGACGAGCGGAGCCGGGACAGCTCCCCCGGCCCGCCGTCGGGGCGTACGTCAGTCCTTGTGGACCGTTCCGTCCGGGTCGAGGCCCCGGAAGGACAGCAGGACGATCAGGATGCCGCCGCAGACGATCGCCGAGTCGGCGAGGTTGAAGACGGCGAAGTGCTTGGGGGCGATGAAGTCCACGACCGCGCCCTCGAAGACGCCCGGCGAGCGGAAGATCCGGTCGGTCAGGTTGCCGAGCGCGCCGCCGAGCAGCAGGCCGAGGGCGATGGCCCACGGCACGCTGTACAGCTTGCGGGCGAGCCGGGCGATGACGACGATCACCGCGGCGGCGATCACCGTGAAGATGATCGTGAACGCCTCGCCGAAGCCGAAGGCCGCGCCCGCGTTGCGGATGGCCTCGAACCTGAGCCAGTCCCCGATGATCTCGATCGAGTCGTGGTGCTCCAGCTTCGCCACGACGATCATCTTGCTGATCAGGTCGAGGGCGTAGGCCAGAACGGCCACCGTGAAGAGCACGGCGATCTTGCGCCTGCCCCTGGGCCGCTCGTCCGTCCCGTCCGCCGCGGACGCCGGGACGGAGTTCCCGGAGGGCCGCTCGGCCGGGGTCTGCCCGTCGCCGCCGGACCGGTCCCCCGACGCCGCGTTCCCGTCGGACTGCTCCGGCTCGGCAGACGCCGCCCCTGGGATGCCCGGCGTACCGATGATGCGCTCCGCCTCTGCCACGTGAGTGAGTCCCTCGACCTAGGTTCCTGACTGAGGACGAGGGTACGGCACACCCCTGCGGGCCCCCGTGCTCAGGAGCCCTCCCGCGCCGCGCGCGGAGCCCTCCCGCGCGACGCGGACGACGTCCGCCCCGGGCGTCACGGGGCCGGTGGCGCGGCGCGCGGGAGGTCCGGCCGACGGTTCAGTGCCGGCGCTCCTGCTTCTGCTTGCACTCGACGCACAGCGTGGCGCGCGGGAAGGCCTGCATCCTGGCCTTGCCGATGGCGTTGCCGCAGTTCTCGCAGAGCCCGTACGTGCCCGCGTCGAGGCGGTGCAGGGCGCGCTCGGTCTGCTCCAGCATCTCGCGGGCGTTGGAGTTCAGGGCCATCTCGTGCTCGCGCGTGATGTTCTTCGTGCCGGTGTCCGCCTCGTCGTCGCCCGCGCCGTCACCGGAGTCGCGCATCAGGCCGGCGAGGGCGGCCTCGGAGGTCGAGATCTCGGCGCTCAGCCGCAGCGCCTCGGACTGGAGCTCCGCACGGGCCTCCTCGACCTCCTCCGGGGTCCACGGGTCCTCGCCGGGGCGCACGGCGAGCTCGCCGGACTCCGCCGCGGCGAGCCGCGCCTTGGGAACCGCGGTGGGCTTCTTGGCGGCCGTGGCCGCGCCAGGGGTCTTCTTCGCAACCACCGTCGTGGCTCCCGTCGTCTCCGCGGCCTCCGCCGCGCCCTCGGCCGCGGACGCGGCCGTCTTCTTGGCCGTGCTGGTGCTCTTCCGCGCCGTACCCGCGGTCTTCTTGGCCGCGGCCTTCCCGGCCGCCTGCTTCTTCGCCGCGGCCGCCGCCTTCTTGGCGGGAGTCCTCTTCGCCGTGGCCTTCTTCGCGGCGGACTTCCTGGCGGTGCCCGCCTTCGTGCTCCCCGACCCGGAAGCCGCCGTCCTCGTGGACGCGGTCTTCGCGGCCGAGGCCTTCTTCGCCGGTGCCTTCGCGGACGCGGCCGTCGAGGGCTGCTCCGGGGACTCGCTCTCCTCCGGGGCCGAGGTCTTCGACGTGGTGGCCCTCGCGGCGGCCTTCTTCCTGTCGGCCGCCTTGGCGCCGGCCTTCTTGTCGGTGGCCTTCTTGTCGACCGGCGTGTCGGCCGTCTTCGCGGTCACGGCCTTGGCCGTCACCGTCTTGGCGGTCACTGTCGCGGCCGGGGTCGCTGTCCTGGAAGTCGTCTTCACCGGTTTCGCCTCGCTCGTCGCGGAAGCCCCCTGCGCGCTCTTCTTCCCACCCACATTCTTGGCCGCCGAACCCGTGGATCTGCCGGACGCCGACTGCTGTACGGCGGTCTTATTCGCCACCATGGCCGCGGCCCCTTCACATTTTGTGATCTTGCTCGCGCGTCGTGCTGGGACGATAAATCGACTTCTGGCCCGCGGCAACGGGGCACGCCCGCGAATCGTCCGCCCCGCGGGTCCCGCGTGGCAGGCATGCAAGCGTTGTGCCCAGCTCCCCGCCCGGTAATCCGCCGGGACCACCGTCCCCGGATCCGGACGGGCGCCCCGCGCCATTCGGGTCATCGCGCAGGCCACGGCGGTGCCCGGGAAAACCGGTCGGCCACTGTCCCCGGGGCGCCGTACACTGGGCGCAGCGAGAAGCGTGGATGGGGACGAGTAGCGGCGTACGCGGCCAGGAGCGACCCGGGGACGGTGGAAGCCCGGGGGCCAGCGCGACGTGAAGATCACCCCGGAGCCGCCGGCAGAACACCCCTGAGGGGCCAGTAGACCCGGCATCGCGACCCCAATGAGGGGGCTCACCGGTGCGAACGGCGCACGGGCGGGCCAAGGAGGGTGGTACCGCGGGAGCGCGCCGAACACGGCGTCCGCAGCAACAACGCTCTCGTCCCTCCGACGGAAGGCAGAAAGTCCGTTGGAGGAAGCTCGCCGATGACAGCGCCGACGTACCGCCAGGTGCCCGCCCAGGTCGACCTGCCCGCCCTCGAGCACGCCGTGCTCGACTTCTGGGGCGAGCAGAAGATCTTCGCCAAGAGTCTCGACCAGTCCGAGGGCCGCCCCGAGTGGGTGTTCTACGAGGGCCCGCCCACCGCCAACGGCATGCCGGGCGCCCACCACATCGAGGCGCGCGTCTTCAAGGACGTCTTCCCGCGCTTCCGCACCATGCGTGGCTACCACGTGGGGCGCAAGGCCGGCTGGGACTGCCACGGCCTGCCCGTGGAGCTGGCGGTCGAGAAGGAGCTGGGCTTCACCGGCAAGCAGGACATCGAGGCGTACGGCATCGCCGAGTTCAACGCGCAGTGCCGTGAGTCGGTGACCCGTCACACCGACGCGTTCACCGAGCTGACGAACCGCATGGGCTACTGGGTCGACCTGGACGACGCCTACCGGACCATGGACCCCGAGTACATCGAGTCCGTGTGGTGGTCGCTGAAGGAGATCTTCAACAAGGGCCTGCTGGTCCAGGACTACCGCGTGGCCCCCTGGTGCCCGCGCGACGAGACGGGCCTCTCGGACCACGAGCTGGCCCAGGGCTACGAGACGATCGTCGACCCCTCGGTCTACGTCCGTTTCCCGCTCACCTCCGGTCCGCTGGCCGGCCGCGCCTCGCTCCTGGTGTGGACGACCACGCCGTGGACCCTGGTCTCCAACACCGCGGTCGCCGCGCACCCGGGCGTCACCTATGTCGTCGTGACGAACGGCGAGGAGCGGCTCGTCGTCGCGCAGCCGCTCGTCGAGAAGTCGCTCGGCGAGGGCTGGGAGACCACGGGCGAGTCCTTCACGGGCGCCGAGATGGAGCGCTGGACGTACCAACGTCCCTTCGAGCTCATCGAGTTCCCCGAGGCCGCGCACTTCGTCGTCAACGCCGAGTACGTGACGACCGAGGACGGCACGGGTCTGGTCCACCAGTCCCCCGCCTTCGGTGAGGACGACCTCAAGGTCTGCCGCGCGTACGGCCTGCCCGTGGTGAACCCGATCCGCCCGAACGGCACCTTCGAGGAGAGCGTCCCGCTGGTGGGCGGTGTCTTCTTCAAGAAGGCGGACGAGAAGCTCACCGAGGACCTCCAGAGCCGCGGCCTGCTCTTCAAGCACGTTCCCTACGAGCACAGTTACCCGCACTGCTGGCGCTGCCACACCGCGCTGCTCTATTACGCGCAGCCGTCCTGGTACATCCGCACCACCGCCGTCAAGGACCGCCTCCTCGAGGAGAACGAGGGGACCAACTGGTTCCCGGAGTCGGTCAAGCACGGCCGCTTCGGCGACTGGCTGAACAACAACATCGACTGGGCGCTCTCCCGCAGCCGCTACTGGGGCACCCCGCTCCCGTTGTGGCGCTGCGAGGAGGGCCACGTCACCTGCGTCGGCTCGCGCGCGGAGCTGACCGAGCTGACCGGCACCGACCAGTCGGACCTGGACCCGCACCGCCCGTTCATCGACGCGGTCACCTTCCCCTGCCCGGAGGGCGGCTGCGGTCTGACGGCGACCCGCGTCCCGGAGGTCATCGACGCCTGGTACGACTCGGGTTCGATGCCGTTCGCGCAGTGGGGCTACCCGTACAAGAACAAGGAACTGTTCGAGAGCCGCTACCCGGCGCAGTTCATCAGCGAGGCCATCGACCAGACCCGCGGCTGGTTCTACACGCTGATGGCCGTCGGCACGCTGGTCTTCGACAAGTCCTCGTACGAGAACGTCGTCTGCCTCGGCCACATCCTCGCCGAGGACGGCCGCAAGATGTCCAAGCACCTGGGCAACATCCTGCAGCCGATCCCGCTGATGGACCAGCACGGCGCCGACGCCGTGCGCTGGTTCATGGCGGCCGGCGGCTCCCCGTGGGCGGCACGCCGCGTGGGCCACGGCACGATCCAGGAGGTCGTCCGCAAGACGCTCCTCACGTACTGGAACACCGTCGCCTTCCAGGCGCTGTACGCCCGCACCGCCGACTGGGCGCCCAGCGAGGCCGATCCGGCCCCGGCCGACCGTCCGGTCCTGGACCGCTGGCTGCTCTCCGAACTGCACGCGCTCACCGACCAGGTGACGCAGGCTCTGGAGGCCTACGACACGCAGCGCGCGGGCAAGCTCCTGTCGGCGTTCGTCGACGACCTCTCCAACTGGTACGTGCGCCGGTCCCGTCGCCGCTTCTGGCAGGGCGACAAGGCCGCGCTGCGCACCCTGCACGAGGTCGTGGAGACCGTCACGCGGCTGATGGCCCCACTGACCCCGTTCATCACCGAGCGGGTCTGGCAGGACCTGGTCGTCCCGGTCTCCCCGGACGCCCCCGAGTCGGTCCACCTGTCGTCCTGGCCGGAGGCGGACCTGTCCGCCATCGACCCGGAGCTGTCGCGCCAGATGCTGCTGGTCCGCCGTCTCGTGGAGCTCGGCCGGGCCACGCGCGCGGAGTCCGGCGTCAAGACACGTCAGCCGCTGTCCCGCGCGCTGGTCGCCGCGACCGGCTTCGAGACGCTCGACCGCGAGCTGCACGCGCAGATCACCGAGGAGCTGAACGTGAGCTCCCTCGCATCGCTCTCCGAGGTCGGGGGCTCACTGGTCGACACGACCGCCAAGGCGAACTTCCGCGCGCTGGGCAAGCGGTTCGGCAAGGGCGTCCAGGCGGTCGCGAAGGCCATCGCCGAGACCGACGCCGCCGCGCTGTCGCTCGCCCTGCGCGAGGGCACCGCGTCGGTCACGGTGGACGGCGAGACCGTGACGCTCGCGCCGGACGAGGTCATCATCACGGAGACCCCCCGCGAGGGCTGGTCGGTCGCGTCAGACTCCGGCGCGACCGTCGCCCTCGACCTGGAGATCACCGAGGAGCTGCGCCAGGCGGGCCTCGCCCGTGACGCGATCCGGCTGATCCAGGAGGCGCGCAAGAACAGCGGCCTGGACGTCGCCGACCGCATCGCGCTCCGCTGGAGCTCCACGGACCGGGCGGTCGCCGCCGCACTCGGTGAGCACGCGACGCTCATCTCCGACGAGGTTCTCGCCACGGACTTCGCGCAGGGCGAGGCCGACGGCGCCTACGGGGACCCCTTCACGGACGAGGGCCTGTCCCTCACGTTCCGCCTCCGCAAGGCGTAGCACCGCGGCGCGACCCGCCGAGGCCGTACGGACCGAAGGCCCGGGGCCGCCAGGATGTCCTGGCGGCCCCGGGCCTTCGGCGTCGCGTCCCCCGCACAAGCGCCCGCGCGAGCACGCCCGTTCAGGACACGCGGACAACGACGGCCGTTCAGGCACCCCGTCCTGGGGCCCCCGCGTGCCCCCCAGCTCACCGCAGGCCCCCGCACGCTCGCCCCTGGTCTGCGTACCCCCGGCGCCTCACGGACAGCACAAAAGGGCGGAGCCCCCGGATGATCCGGGGGCTCCGCCCTGAACGCTGCCGACGCCTAAGGCGTACTCAAGGCCGTCAGTTGTCGTCCTCGTCGATGAGGAACCCGCGCATCGGCGAGGGCGCCTGCTGCATCGGCGACGGGCCCTGGGGCCGCACCGGAGCCATCGGCTGGGTCATCGCCGGCGACATCTGCTGCTGTCCGCCGTAGGACGGCGCGGCCGGAGCCGGGCCACCCATGCCCTGGTTGCCGCCGCCGTAGGACGGGGCACCGGCGCCCGCGGGAGCCATGGAGGGCGCGGAGGACGACGGCAGGGAGGCCGTGGCCGGGGTCCGCGGCGGGGCGAGCGAGTCGTCCGCCTGCGTCTCCAGCTGGCGCAGCTGCGACTCCAGGTAGGACTTCAGACGCGTGCGGTACTCGCGCTCGAAGCCGCGCAGGTCCTCGACCTTGCGCTCCAGCGTGGCGCGGGCGGACTCAAGGGAGCCCATCGCGACGCGGTGCTTCTCCTGCGCGTCCCGCTCCAGGGCGTCGGCCTTGGCACGGGCGTCGCGCTCCAGACCCTCGGCGCGGCTGCGAGCCTCACCGACGATCTTGTTGGCCTCGGAACGGGCCTCGGCGATCGCCTGGTCGGCGGTCTGCTGAGCCAGCGAGAGAACACGGGCGGCGCTGTCGCCACCGGGGCCCTGCTGCGGCATCTGCGGACCGTGGCCGCCCATGGGGCCACCCATGGGACCGCCCATCGGGCCGCCCATCTGCTGCATCTGCTGCATCTGGCCGGGACCCTGGCCCATCGGACCCTGGCCCATCGGACCGCCCTGGCCCATCGGACCCTGACCCATGGGGCCACCCTGACCCATGGGGCCGCCCTGACCCATCGGACCCTGACCCATGGGGCCCTGGCCCATCGGACCGCCCTGGCCCTGCTGGCCCTGCTGGCCGCTGGGACCGGCGGGAAGCTGCGGCGCACCGCTGGGCAGCTGGGGCGGGCCACCCATGGGGCCACCCATCTGCTGCTGCGGCGGGCCCGATATGCCCGCGGGCACGGGAGCACCCGGGCCACCGCGCATACCCTGCGGCGGACCCTGCTGCTGGTCCTGCTGTTCGGGCGGCTTGCGCATCCCCTGCTGTTGCTGGTTCTGCGCGGCCGCGCGCGTGGCAGCGGCCAACTTGGCGCGCAGGTCCTCGTTCTCGCGGAGCAGGCGCGTCAGTTCGGCTTCGACCTCATCGAGGAAGGCATCGACCTCGTCCTCGTCATAGCCTTCTCGGAGGCGGACGGTCGTGAACTGCTTGTTCCGCACGTCCTCGGGGGTCAACGGCATCTCTTCACCTCAACGTAGTCGTCGGCATTCGGCAAGACCGTATCGTTCACAGCCGGCTCACGACGGAGATCAGGATGTAGACGATGATCATCAGTACGAAGAAGGACAGGTCAAGCGCCACGCCCCCGAGACGCAGCGGCGGAATGAACCGCCGCAGAAGCTTGAGCGGTGGATCGGTGACAGTGTAGGTGGCCTCCAGAACGACCACCATCGCCTTGCCGGGTTGCCATGAGCGGGCGAACTGGAAGACGTAGTCCATGACCAACCGGAAAATCAGCACGATGAGGAAGCACATCAGCGCGATGTAGAGAACCTGCCCGACCACGCTCATGATCCCGTGCTTCCCTCTCCCCTGTTTCCCTGCGGTGTTCCGGTCCTGCGTCTCAGCTCTGGTTGAAGAACCCGCCCTCTGCGATGCGGGCCTTGTCCTCCGCCGTGACATCGACGTTAGCAGGCGACAACAGGAACACCTTCTGCGTCACCCGCTCGATGCTGCCGTGGAGACCAAACACCAAACCGGCCGCAAAGTCGACAAGTCGCTTCGCATCCGTGTCATCCATCTCGGTCAGATTCATGATCACCGGGGTGCCTTCACGGAAGTGTTCCCCGATGGTACGGGCCTCGTTGTAGGTCCGGGGGTGCAGCGTGGTGATCCGGTACGGCTCTCGTTCCGACACGACCTTGGGCATGATCACCGGGGCGTTCTTCTCCAGGGGCTGACGTTCTTGTGTGATGGACGCCACGGGGGCGATACGTGCCGGACGCCCGGACTCCGCGGCCAGCGAAACGGAATGGGGCACCGGGTCGCGCGGGGCCGAGGGCTGTACCACTCGTACCGATTCGTCCCGTTGGGACTGGTGCGCCTGATGTGACTGGTGGGGCGGCTCGTGCCGTCGCCGGTCCCGCTCGGGCTCCGGGTCGAGCTCGGGCTCGAAGTCGTCGTCGGGGTCGAATCCCCTGCCGTCGTACCCATCGTCCTCCACGAGGCCGAGGTAGACCGCCATCTTGCGCATCGCGCCGGCCATTGCTCTGAGTCCTCCGCTCTGTGGTGGATCGGCTGACGAACTGCCAAGTGCCCGCGATCCACGAGGTCGTTATGCCCGCCTGCGGCGGAAATGACCATATTTTCTGCTGTGGTCCGACTTCTTGGCGACGTTACCCGAGCCTGGGTCGGACTCCGAGTACCGCAGTACCGACGCGTACATGTGTCGCTCCGGCTGCCACGGCCTGTTCGAGGTCCGAGCTCATCCCTGCCGAGACCATGTTCGCAGCCGGATGCGCGCGGCGCAGGACAGTCGACAAATCCATCAGCCGCTCGAACGCCGCCTGTTGCCGGCCCGCGTACTCACCGGTGAGCGGGGCGACGGTCATCAGTCCGTCGAGCCGGAGACCCGGAGCCCCGGCGACGAGCTCGCCCAACTCCTCGATCCCGCCGGTTCCCACGCCTCCGCGTTCGCCGCGACCGCTCTCCTGCGCGTCGAGCGCCACCTGGATCAGGCATCCGATCTCGCGCTCGGTCCGCACCGCCTCCTTCGAGAGGGCCGTGACGAGCCGGGCACGGTCGACGGACTGCACGAGATCCGCGTAACCGACCACGGAACGCACCTTGTTGGTCTGCAGCTGCCCGACGAAATGCCACGTGAGGGGCAGATCGGAGCATTCCGCCGCCTTGGGCGCCGCGTCCTGGTCCCGGTTCTCGGCGACGTGCCGCACCCCGAGTTCCGAGAGAATGCGCACATCGCTCGCCGGATACGTCTTGGTGACCACGATGAGGGTCACCTCTTCCCGCTTGCGACCGGCCGAGATGCACGCCGTCGTGATGCGGTCTTCCACTTTCGCCAGGTTTTCGGCGAGTTGAGCCTTACGGTCCGTCATGCCCCATCAGTCCAGCCAGACATAGCCCGCGAGCCGCCCGGTGGTGCGGTCCCGTCGGTAAGAGAAGTGGTCCCCCGACTCGATCGTGCAGACCGGCGACTGCTCCCGGTCGCGCACGCCGAGCCGTTCCAACTGCGCGTGCACTCCGGCGGTCACGTCGACCGCGGGAGTTCCCCAACTCGTCTCGGAGTATGCCGCCGGTTCGACGGCGGCGACCTCGGCGCGCATCGCGGCCGGTACTTCGTAGCACCGGCCGCACACCGCGGGGCCGGTGCGGGCGACGATCCGGTCCGGATCGGCGCCGAGTTCCACCATGGCCCGCACGGCGGCGGGCACCACGCCGGCGATCATGCCCGGCCGTCCCGCGTGGGCGGCGGCCGCCACCCCGGCGACCGGGTCGGCCAGCAGAACGGGAGTGCAGTCTGCGGTGAGGACGGCGAGCGCCAGTCCGCGCCGCGTCGTGACGAGGGCGTCGACCGACGGGATGTCCGCGGAGTCCCACGGCCCTTCGACCACCGCCACGTCCGGACCGTGCACCTGGTTCATCCAGACGACCCCGGCCGGATCGAGCCCGAGCGACTTGGCGGCCAGGTCCCGGTTGGTGCGGACGGCGTCGGGGTCGTCGCCGACCGCTCCGCCGAGGTTGAGCTCCTCGTACGGAACGGCGCTCACTCCGCCCCACCGGTCGGTGAAGGCGAAATGGGCGCCGCTCGCGTTGCTCGTTCCGGAGCGCTGTCCTATCACTTCAGGAAGTCCGGCACGTCCAGTTCCTCGGCCGCGCTGTCCGAGTAGGAACGGGACGGCGGGACCGGCGGGGAGACGGGCAGTTCACTGACCGGCTCCGGAGCGGGCTCCGGGGCGGCCTCCTTCGGGGTGACGCTGCCGAGCGACCCGAAGGACGGCCGGCTCTCGGAGGTGCGCGCCGGGGCGGGCTCCTCACGTCGGGCCGAGGTCGAACCGAGGACGTTGTCCCGCTTGGCCGGCGGCTGGCCGCCGTCGAAGCCGGCGGCGATGACGGTGACCCGCACCTCGTCGCCGAGGGCGTCGTCGATGACCGCGCCGAAGATGATGTTGGCCTCGGGGTGCGCGGCCTCGCTCACCAGCTGGGCGGCCTCGTTGATCTCGAACAGGCCGAGGTCGGAGCCACCGGAGATGGAGAGCAGGACGCCGCGGGCGCCGTCGATGGAGGCCTCGAGGAGCGGCGAGGAGATCGCCATCTCCGCGGCGGCCACCGCGCGGTCGTCGCCGCGGGCCGAGCCGATGCCCATGAGCGCCGAACCCGCCTCGGACATCACGGACTTGACGTCCGCGAAGTCGAGGTTGATCAGACCGGGCGTGGTGATGAGGTCGGTGATGCCCTGAACACCGGAGAGCAGGACCTGGTCCGCCGACTTGAAGGCGTCGAGGACCGAGACCTGGCGGTCCGAGATGGACAGCAGCCGGTCGTTCGGGATGACGATGAGGGTGTCGACCTCTTCGCGGAGTTCGGCGATGCCGTCCTCCGCCTGGTTGGCGCGGCGCCGGCCCTCGAAGGTGAACGGGCGGGTGACCACGCCGATGGTGAGGGCGCCCAGCGAGCGGGCGATGTTCGCCACCACCGGAGCGCCGCCGGTGCCCGTGCCACCGCCTTCACCGGCTGTCACGAAGACCATGTCGGCCCCCTTGAGGACCTCCTCGATCTCCTCGCGGTGGTCCTCGGCGGCCTTGCGGCCGACTGCCGGGTTGGCTCCGGCCCCGAGGCCGCGCGTGAGTTCCCGACCGACGTCGAGCTTGACGTCGGCGTCGCTCATCAACAACGCCTGTGCGTCGGTGTTGATGGCGATGAACTCGACGCCCTTGAGACCGACCTCGATCATCCGGTTGATGGCATTGACACCACCGCCGCCGACACCGATGACTTTGATGACTGCGAGGTAGTTCTGCGGTGCTGCCACGTCGAAGGCCTCTCGCCTCGAGTTACGTGTCGTCGCCTCGCGGTGTTCGCGATCCGACGACTGATGCCGAATGGGACGGTCCGAACGCCGACCCGAACCCTAACGCTGAAGTTTAGGGTTACCAGTGTGTCTGTTCCTTGGACTCTTCCGAACAGGACACTAAGTCGACAAGTGGCGCACGTTCAACGAACACGCCGAACCTCCCGTTTTTCTTTTCACCCTATGTGATCAGCCATGTCGCTGCCCAACCAGGGTGCTGGCCTGCACAGATGTGCGTCAACTCCCCGACGAGGCAGGGGCGGTGGGAGCACTCACGTCGAAGTGCCGGGCCTTCGGAGAGGCTTTCATGAGAGCGGTGAGTGTTCTGGCCTTCGCCCGGCCGTTCTCGCCGCTGCCCCACTCCACGCTCCGGCCGTCCTTCAACTGCAGCGACGCGGAGTCGTAGGAACGGACCTTGACCGCGCGGGTGTCGCGGGCGACGGCCGACGGAATGTCACCGGCGATCCGGACCGCCGCGCGCACCAGCCGGTCGGCGGGGAAGCGACGCAGCGACTCGGGGCGGGACACGGCCAATTCCAGCGAGGGCACGTTCTTCGGGGCGTCGGAAACGGTGGCGAATCGCACGCCCTCGTCGTCCACTTCGATGAAGTTTGCGCCCTTTTCGATCAGCAGGACCGGGGTCCGCTCGGTGACGTTCAGGCTGATTCCGTGCGGCCAGGACCGGACGACGTCAACCGAGTCGATCCGTGGCAGTTTCCGGCGCAGTCGCGCTTCGATCGTGCCCGTGTCGACGGAGATCAGCGGGGACCCGACCGGAACGTCGGCTGCTTTCCGTACCTGTTCGGGTGTCAGGACGCGTGTGCCGGAGGCCGATACGCGCTCCAGGCGCAACCAGGGCGAACCGTACAGAATCCACAGCGTCGCGGCGCCGGCCAACACCAGGGCGAGGATAAGGATGATGAGCCTATGAGGGCGGCGGAGCCGCCCGAGGAAGGGCGGCCGGGGCGGGCCGGATTCCAGCTTCTGCCGTTCACCGCGCTCGGCGGTCGTCGGTCCGGCCACGCTCCCTGCCTTCCCTCATGCGGTCCTAGCGGTGGCGCGAGGCGATCGCCTCGTACACCATGCCGACGAGCAGGTCGTCCGCGTCCCGGCGGCCGAACTCGCTGGCGGCGCGGGACATCTCGTACAGCCGGTGCGGGTCGGCGAGCACGGGCAGCACGTTCTGCTGCACCCACTGCGGGGTCAGTTCCGCGTCGTCGACCAGCAGTCCGCCGCCGGCCTTGACCACCGGCTGGGCGTTCAGCCGCTGTTCGCCGTTGCCGATGGGCAGCGGGACGTAGGCGGCGGGGAGCCCGACGGCGGAGAGTTCGGCGACGGTCATCGCGCCCGCACGGCAGAGCATCATGTCGGCCGCGGCGTACGCGAGATCCATCCGGTCCACGTACGGTACCGGGATGTACGGGGGCATCCCCGGCATCTGGTGCACCTGCGGCAGTTCGTTCTTCGGGCCGACCGCGTGCAGGATCTGGATTCCCGCCTGCTGGAGGTACGGAGCGGCCTGCTGCACCACCTCGTTGAGGCGGCGGGCACCCTGCGAGCCGCCCGACACGAGGAGCGTGGGCAGGTTCGGGTCGAGCCCGAACGCGGCGCGCGCCTCGGGCCGTACCGCGGCACGGTCGAGGGTGGCGATCGAGCGGCGCAGCGGGATGCCGATGTACCTGGCGCCGCGGAGCTTGCTGTCGGGCGTGGAGACGGCGACCTGGGCCGCGTAGCGCGAGCCGATCTTGTTCGCCAGCCCGGGGCGCGCGTTGGCCTCGTGGATGATGATCGGCACGCCGAGGCGCTTGGCCGCCAGGTAGCCGGGCAGGGCCACGTAGCCGCCGAAGCCGACGACCGCGTCCGCCTTGGTGCGCTCCATGATCTGCTCGACGGCCTTGATCGTGCCGCGCAGCCGGCCGGGGACCGTGATCAGTTCGGGGGTGGGCTTGCGCGGCAGCGGTACGGCGGGAATGAGCGCGAGTTCGTAGCCACGCTCGGGTACCAGTCGGGTCTCAAGTCCGCGTTCCGTGCCCAGGGCCGTGATCCCCACGGTCGGGTCCTGCCTCCGCAGGGCATCCGCGAGGGCGAGCGCGGGCTCGATGTGGCCGGCGGTCCCCCCGCCGGCGAGTACGACATGCACCGAAATTCACCGCTCTCCGGACGAACGCGCCGCCGAGGCACGCCGTCGCATCGTGTTCCATCTCCGGGGCCCCGCGGCCCCCGCGGAGCCTCTCACCGCAGCCCGCTTTCTGCCAAAGCGGGGTTGCCGCATGGCGAGGGCCGCCCGCGCGGCGGGATCGTCACGCGCGAAGGCGATCAGGAGCCCGACGGCGAACATGGTCGGCAGCAGGGCGGAACCCCCGTAGGAGAACAGCGGGAGCGGGACACCGGCGATCGGCAGCAGACCGAGCACCGCACCGACGTTGATCACGGCCTGGGCCGTGATCCAGGTGGTCACGCCTCCCGCGGCATACCTCACGAAGGGGTCCTCCGTGCGTCCGGCCACGCGGATACCCGCATAGCCTAGAGCCGCGAAGAGGGCGAGGACCGACAGCGTCCCCGCGAGGCCCAGTTCCTCCCCGGTGATGGCGAAGATGAAGTCGGTGTGCGCTTCGGGCAGTTGGCCCCATTTCTCCACACTGGCTCCGAGGCCGGAGCCGAAGAAGCCGCCGGAGGCGAGGGCGTAGATGCCGTGCACGGCCTGCCAGCAGGTGTCGTGCGGGCCCGGTTCGGTGGCGCCGATGCACCCCAGCCGGGACATGCGGTTGGGGCTCGTCTTGATGAGGATGAAGCCGATGGCGAGGGCGACGGAGAGCACACCGACGAACAGCCGCGTGGGCGCTCCGGCCAGCCACAGCAGGCCGAACAGGATGGCCGTGAGGATGATCGCCGTGCCCATGTCCCCGCCGAGCATGATCAGGCCGAGCAGCATGAAGGCGGCGGGCACGAGCGGCACCAGCATGTGCTTCCACTGGGTCAGCAGCCGCTTGTCCTGCTTGCGGGCGAGCAGGTCGGCGCCCCACAGGACGAGCGCGAGCTTGCCGAACTCGCTGGGCTGGATCTGGAAGGAGCCGCCGAGGGAGATCCAGTTCTGGTTGCCGTTGATCTCGACCCCTATCCCGGGCACCTGGACCAGGGCCATCAGGAAGACGGCGCCCGCCAGCATCGGGTAGGCCAGGGCCCGGTGCAGTTTCACCGGCATCCGCGAGGCGACCAGCATGAGCACCCCGCCGATCACGGCGGCCAGGAACTGCTTGCGGAAGAAGTACGACCCGGGCAACGACAGCTGGAGCGCGGTGATCTGCGAGGCCGAGTAGACCATCACGAGGCCCAGCACGGTGATCAGCAGGCTGCCGCCGAGGATCAGGTAGTACGCGGTCAGGGGCCGGTCCCAGGCCCTGCGGGCACGGGTGACGAACCGGCCCGCGGGATTGTCGTGGGGGGTGCGGGCGAGGGCGGGTCGCCGGGCCGCCCGCTGCACGGGAGGTCGTCCGGTACGGCTAGTCGGCATCGGCGTCTCCGGGCCACAGCGATGTCACGCGTCCGTCCCTCCCAGGTTCGCCCGGCGAGCCGGCCGGGTCAGGCGCCGAGTTCGCGAACCGCCTCCGCGAACGCGTCACCGCGCTTGTTGTAGTTGGCGAACATGTCCATGGACGCACAGGCCGGCGCCAACAGCACCGTGTCCCCGGGCTCGGCGAGCCCCTTGGCCTCCTGGACAGCCGCGAGCATCGCCCCAGTGTCGGTCCGGTCGAGGTCGACGACGGGTACTTCCGGGGCGTGTCGCGCCAGGGCTTCGCGGATCAGGGCGCGGTCCGCTCCGATCAGGACGGCGCCGCGGAGCCGCTTGGCCGACTTGGCGACGAGCTCGTCGAAGGTCGCGCCCTTGGCGAGCCCGCCGGCGATCCACACGATCGACTCGTAGGCCGCCAAGGAGGCTTCCGCGGCATGCGTGTTGGTCGCCTTGGAGTCGTCGACGTAGGCGACCTCGTCCACGTCGGCGACGTGCGCGATGCGGTGGGCGTCGGGGGTGAAGTCCCGCAGTCCGTCGCGTACGGCCCGGGCGGGCACCCCGTAGGCGCGTGCCAGGGCCGCCGCGGCAAGGGCGTTGGCGACGTTGTGCGGGGCGGGCGGCCGGACGTCGGAGACCTCGGCCAGCTCCTGCGCGTTCTTCTGCCGGTTCTCGACGAAGGCGCGGTCGACCAGGATGCCGTCGACGACGCCGAGTTGGGAGGGTCCGGGCGCGCCGAGGGTGAAGCCGATCGCCCGGCAGCCCTCCTCGACGTCCGCCTCGCGCACCAGGTCCTCGGTGGCCTTGTCGGCCACGTTGTAGACGCAGGCGACCCGATTGCCCTCGTACACGCGGCCCTTGTCGGCGGCGTACGCCTCCATGGAGCCGTGCCAGTCGAGGTGGTCCGGCGCGAGGTTGAGCACCACGGCGGAGTGGGCGCGCAGCGAGGGCGCCCAGTGCAGCTGGTAGCTGGAGAGTTCGACGGCGAGGACGTCGTACTTCTCCTCGCCGAGGACCGCGTCGAGCAGGGAGACACCGATGTTGCCGACCGCGGCCGTGCGCAGGCCCGCCGCCTTCAGGATGGAGGCGAGCATCTGGACGGTGGTGGTCTTGCCGTTGGTGCCGGTGACGGCGAGCCAGGGTGCGGGCTCCCGGCCGTCCAGGTCCCGCAGCCGCCAGGCGAGTTCGACGTCGCCCCAGACGGGGACGCCCGCCGCGGCGGCCGCGGCGAACAGCGGCTTGCCGGGCTGCCAGCCGGGCGCGGTCACGACGAGGTCGGTGCCCTCGGGCAGGGTCGCGCCGTCACCGAGGCGCACGGTGACGCCGAGCGCCTCCAGTTCCGCGGCCTGCGCCCGGGCCCGGTCGTCGTCGCCGTCGTTGACGACGGTGACGACCGCGCCGAGGCCGTGCAGGACCCTGGCCGCCGGGATGCCCGAGACGCCGAGGCCGGCGACGGTGACGTTCCTGCCCTGCCAGTTGGTCACTTCTTGGCTGCCCATCCTGCGTAGAAGAGGCCGAGTCCGACGATCACGCACATGCCCTGGATGATCCAGAAGCGGACCACGACAAGGACTTCGGACCACCCCTTGAGTTCGAAGTGGTGTTGCAGTGGCGCCATGCGGAAGACGCGCTTCCCGGTCAGTTTGAAGGAGCCGACCTGGATGACCACCGACATGGTGATGAGGACGAAGAGGCCGCCGAGCAGGGCGACCAGGATCTCCGTGCGGGAGCAGATCGCGAGACCGGCGAGCGCGCCGCCGAGGGCCAGCGAACCGGTGTCGCCCATGAAGATCTTGGCGGGCGAGGTGTTCCACCACAGGAAGCCGAAGCAGGCGCCCATGAGGGCGGAGGCGACGACCGCGAGGTCGAGCGGATCGCGTACCTCGTAGCAGGCGCCGGGGTTGGTCAGGGTCGCCGCGTTGGCGCAGGACTCCTGGAACTGCCAGACGCCGATGAAGGTGTAGGCACCGAAGACCATCGTCGCGGCGCCGGTGGCGAGGCCGTCCAGACCGTCCGTCAGGTTCACGCCGTTCGACATGGCGAGGATCATGAACAGCGCCCAGACCACGAACAGCACCGGTCCGATGGACCAGCCGAAGTCCTGGACGAAGGAGAGCTTCGTGGAGGCCGGGGTGTTGCCGCGGTTGTCGGCGAACATCAGGGCCAGCACCGCGAAGCTGATGCCGACGATCAGCTGTCCGGCCATCTTCGCCTTGGCCCGCAGGCCCAGCGAACGCCGCTTGATGATCTTGATGTAGTCGTCCAGGAACCCGACCAGGCCCATGCCCGCCATCAGGCCGAGCACCAGCAGACCGGAGAACGTGGGCGTGTAGCCCGTGATCACCTTCGACAGGAAGTACGCGATGATCGTCGCGAGGATGAAGGCGATACCACCCATGGTCGGCGTACCGCGCTTGCTGGCGTGCTCGCGCGGGCCGTCGTCGCGGATGTACTGGCCGTAGCCCTTGCGGGCCAGCAGCTTGATCAGCAGCGGAGTGCCGACCAGAGTCAGGAACAGGCCAATGACTCCCGCGAACAGGATCTGCTTCATCATCGGGCGGAAACCTCACCCTCGGCGCCGTCGGAGAGCAGCGCCAGCGCCACCCGTTCCAGCCCGACGGACCTGGACGCCTTCACGAGTACGACGTCTCCCGGGCGCAGCTCGCTGCGCAACAGGTCGACAGCCGCCTGTGCGTCGGACACGTGCACCGACTCCTCACCCCACGAACCCTCGTTATATGCGCCCAGTTGCAGCCAGGACGCTTCCCTGCCCCCGACCGCGACGAGCTTGCCGACATTGAGCCGGACGGCAAGCCGTCCGACCGCGTCGTGCTCGGCGAGCGCCTCGTCCCCGAGCTCGGCCATCTGACCGAGCACCGCCCAGGTCCGCCTCCCCTTGCCCATCGACGCGAGCGCGCGCAGGGCGGCTCGCATGGACTCGGGGTTCGCGTTGTAGGCGTCGTTGACGACCGTCACGCCGTCCGGACGCTCGGTGACCTCCATCCGCCAGCGGGAGAGGGAGCCCGCCTCGGAGAGCGCACGGGCGATCTCGTCTGCGGACATGCCCAGCTCATGGGCGACGGCGGCCGCGGCGAGCGCGTTCGACACGTGGTGCTCACCGTACAGGCGCATGGTCACATCACTGCACCCGGAGGGTGTGCGAAGGCTGAAGGCGGGCTGTCCGTTCTCCGTGAGGCGGACGTTCTCGGCCCGTACGTCCGCTTCGTCGGACTCTCCGAAGAGGATCACGCGCGCCTTCGTGCGGGACGCCATCGCGCGGACGAGGGGATCGTCGGCGTTGAGGATCGCGGCGCCTTCCTCGGGAAGGCCCTCGACCATCTCGCCCTTTGCTTGCGCGATCTGTTCGCGGCCGCCGAACTCGCCGATGTGGGCGGTGCCGACGTTGAGGACGAGACCGATCTTCGGCGGGGTGAGTCCGGTGAGGTAGCGGATGTGCCCGATGCCGCGGGCGCCCATCTCCAGGACGAGGAACCGCGTTTCCTCGGTGGCGCTGAGCGCGGTGAGGGGCAGTCCGATCTCGTTGTTCAGGGAGCCGGGCGTGAAGACGGTCGGTGCCTTGGTCCGCAGCACCTGGGCGATCAGGTCCTTGGTGCTGGTCTTGCCCGCGGAGCCGGTGAGGGCGACGAGGGTCGCGCCGAGGCGCTCCACGACATGGCGGGCGAGGGCGCCGAGCGCGGCCTGCACGTCGTCGACCACGATGGCGGGCACGCCGACGGGGCGGGACGCCAGGAGGGCGACCGCGCCGGCTCCGACCACCGCCTCGGCGAAGTCGTGGCCGTCCACGCGTTCGCCGACGAAGGCGACGAAGAGGCTGCCGGGCTCCACTTCACGGGAGTCCCTGACGACCGGTCCGGTGACCTGTACCGCCGGATCCGGTATGTCGTACGTCTGCCCGCCGACGACTGCTGCGATCTCGGCGAGAGAGAGGGCGATCACAAGTTCATCCCTGGGTCTGCTGGATAGCTTCGCGAAGCACCTGGCGGTCGTCGAAGGGACGCACCACCCCGGCGATGTCCTGGCCCTGCTCGTGTCCCTTGCCCGCGATCAGCACGGTGTCGCCCGGCTTTGCTCGCGCTACGGCCGCGGCGATGGCGGCGGCCCGGTCCTCGAAGACCTGGACCTCGCCGCGCTCGTGCGCCGGCACCTCGGCGGCGCCCGCGAGCATCGTGGCGAGGATGGCGAGGGGGTCCTCGGAGCGGGGGTTGTCCGAGGTCAGGACTGCGGTGTCGGCGAGCCGGGCCACGGCCGCGCCCATCGGCATCCGCTTGGTCCTGTCCCGGTCGCCGCCGCAGCCGAGCACCACGTGCAGCTCGCCCTCGGTCACCTTGCGCAGGGCGCGCAGCACCGATTCGACGGCGTCCGTCTTGTGCGCGTAGTCGACGACGGCGAGATACGGCTGGCCCTCGTCGATCCGCTCCAGGCGGCCCGGGACGCCCGGCACGGCGGCGACGCCGTCCGCGGCGGTCTGCGGGTCGATCCCCGCGACGGCGAGGGCGACGATCGCGGCGAGGGTGTTCGCCACGTTGAAGGGGCCGGCGAGCGGCGAGCGCGCGGTGATCCGCTCGCCCTTGGGGCCGACCGCGGTGAACGTCGAGTCCATCGGGCCGACTTCGACGTCCTCGGCGCGCCAGTCGGCGTCCGGGTGGCCCTCGGCGGAGAAGGTGACGACGGGGACGCCGGCCTCCACGGTGAGCCGGCGGCCGTACTCGTCGTCGAGGTTGACCACGCCGAGCCTGCTGCGCTCCGGCGTGAACAGCTGGGCCTTGGCCTGGAAGTAGTCCTCCATGCCGGAGTGGAACTCCATGTGTTCCGGGCTCAGGTTGTTGAAGACGGCGATGTCGAAGACGCAGCCGTCGACGCGGCCGAGGACCAGCGCGTGGCTGGAGACCTCCATCGCGACCGAGTCCACCCCGCGCTCACGCATGACGGCGAACAGGGCCTGGAGGTCGGTGGCTTCGGGCGTGGTGCGCTCCGACTTGATGCGCTCGTCACCGATGCGCATCTCGACCGTGCCGATGAGCCCGGTGGAGCGGACGGTCTTCAGGCCGCCCTCGACCAGGTAGGCGGTCGTGGTCTTGCCGGAGGTGCCCGTGATGCCGATCTGCAGGAGATCGCGCCCCGGGTGGCCGTAGATGGCGGCCGCCAGCTCACCCATCGATCCGCGCGGGTCCTCGACGACGAGGACCGGCAGACCGGTGGCCGCGGCGCGTTCGGCGCCGGTCGGGTCGGTGAGGACGGCGACGGCACCGAGGCCGGCCGCCTGGGTCACGAAGTCGGCGCCGTGCAGACGCGCGCCGGGCAGGGCGGCGTACACGTCACCGGGGCGCACCGCGCGGGAGTCGTGGGTGATGCCCGTGACCTCCGGCTCGCTCCCCGGCTTCTCGGCGCCCAACTGATCGGCCAGTTCTCCGAGGCGTGTGGCGGAGACGTGAACCGGTCGCGGCGGCCCCGGATATGTCACAGGAACGCCCTTCTGGGTGGTTTGGGACTGATCAGCGGTTGGCACGGCGGTGAGCGTACCGGGCGCACCCCCGCCGGGGCGAAGCGAGGGCGGGGGCGGGTCCTGCGATGAGGAGCGGTTCCCGGGGTCCGGGGTGATCGTTGTCACGAGTGGTTCCTGGTCCGTTGTGCGTGGGGGCTGATCAGGGTGTGCGGTCGGGGGCGGTCACGGCGTGTAGGTGACGGGCAGTCGGGCGGCCTGGGCGCCGGTGGGCGGGACCTGGAGGGTCTTCAGCGCGAACTCCATGACCTGCTTGTAGACGGGTCCGCAGATCTGACCGCCGAAGTAGCTGCCCCTGGTGGCGTTCTGGATCGCGCAGTACACGGTGATGCGGGGCTTGTCCGCGGGGGCGAACCCGGCGAACGACGAGGTGTAGCCGTGGTACTTGCCGGTGGCGGGATCCACGCGGTTGGCCGTACCCGTCTTGCCCGCGACCCGGTACCCGGGGATGCGCGCCTTGATGCCGGTGCCCTGCTCGTCGTCCACCACGGACTCCAGCATCTGGGCGAGGGTCTTCGCCGTCTTCTCGCTGACGACCCTGGTCTTCCTGGGCTCGGCGGCGGGGGTGAAGCGCCCGTCGGGGCCCTTCGCGCCGCGCACCAGCGTCGGCTCGATCCGGACGCCGCCGTTGGCGATCGTCGAGTAGACGGACGCGGCCTGCATCGCGTTGATCGAGACGCCCTGGCCGAAGGGAATCGTGAACTGCTGCGAGGTCGACCAGGTGTCCGGGGGCGCGAGGATGCCCGCCGTCTCGCCGGGGAAGCCGAGCCCGGTGTGGCTGCCGATGCCGAACTTGCGCAGATACGAGTAGAGGACCCGGTTGGCCTGCTTCTGCGTCTTGCCGAGCTGACCGGTCGCCAGGATGGTGCCGATGTTGCTGGACTTGGCGAGGACGCCGTTGAGCGTCAGGTACCAGGTGGCATGGTCGATGTCGTCCTGGAAGAGCCGATCGCCGCGGTGCAGCCGGTTGGGCACCACGACATGCGTGGTCGGCGTCGCCGCGTTCTCCTCCAGGACGGCGGCCATCGACATCAACTTGGCGGTGGAGCCGGGTTCGTACGCGTCCTGGAGGGCCGCGTTGCCCATCGCCGCCGCGTTGGCCTGGGTGAGGTCGTTGGGGTCGAAGCCGGGCGAGTTGGCCATGGCGAGGACCTGACCGGTCCGGGTGTCCTGCACTATCACGTAGCCGCGGTCCGCCCTGGACTTCTTCACCTGCTCGGTGATGGCGTCCTGCGCGGCCCACTGGATGTCCCGGTCGATGGTCAGCTCGACGTCGGAGCCGGCCACGGCGGGCGTCTCGGTGGAGCCCACGGTCGGCACCTGACGGCCGCCGGACTGGGCGTAGCGGATCTTGCCGTCCTTGCCGGACAGCTCCTTGTTGAGCTGCTGCTCGACGCCGCCGCCGCCCTTGCCGTCGGCGTTGACCCAGCCCAGTATCCCGGCGGCGAGCTCTCCGTTGGGGTACACGCGCTTGCTGGCCGGGACCGCGAGGACGCCCGCGAGGACGTTGACGGTGCCCTTGTCGGTCTCCGCCTTGGTCGCGAGGGTGCTCTTCAGGTCCTTGATCTGCTGCCAGACCTGCGGGGTGCGGCGGTGCGCGAGGAGCGTGTAGCGGGTGTTCTTCGCGCGCAGCTTCTTGGCCACGGTGTCGGTGTCCTGGCCGATGATCGGGCCGAGCAGCGCCGCGGCCTGCTCGGGCGCGTCGGTCACCTTGGTGGCCGCCTGCGTGAACATCGTCGGGTCCGCGGTGATGTCGTACGCGTCGACGCTCGTGGCCAGTTCGATGCCGTCGCGGTCGGTGATCCCGCCGCGCACGGCGGCCAGCGTGCGCCCGACGTACCGGTTCTGCTCGGCCTTGGCCGCGTAGGTGCTCGCGTCCACGGCCTGGACCTGGAGGAGCCGTACGACGAACGCGATCATCACCAGCGTCAGCGCGAGGCTCACCATGCGCAGCCGGGGGCGCGGGCTGCCGAGCCGGATGACGCGCGGGCCCGCGGGGCGGCGCGAGGCCGGCCGGCGCACGGGTCTGCCGCCGGGGCCCGGTCGGCGCCCGCCGCCGGGACGTACGGGCCGGGCGGGGCCGGGCACACGGCGGCGGGGCGGTTCCCTGTCGGACACTTCCGTCACCTGCCGGGGATCGTGGAGGGCTGTGTGGACGGGGCGGGGGCCCGGGTGGTGAGCGGGCCCGGGGAGGACTGCCCGGGGGCGGGCGTCGCGGCGGGGGTCGCCGGTGCGGCCGGGACCGGGGCGAGGACCTCGGGCGGCGGGGTCACCGGCGTCCGCGCGGCGGACTGCCGGGCGGCGGATCCGGGGACGCCGAGGACCGTGCCGTCGGGGTTGAGGAAGGCCGGATCGCCGCCGGGGACCATGCCGAGTTCGCGGGCGCGGCGCTGGAGGGCGTCGGGAGCGGAGTAGGCGTCCACGTCGCGCTGCAGTGCCTGTTCCTCGTCGGTCAGGCTCTTGGTGTCCTTCTGGAGGTCGTCGAGGCGGAACGCGCCCTCGCTGAGCGCCGAGTTCAGGACGAGGAGTCCGATGAGGCCGCCGCCGAGCAGCAGGACGACCAGCAGGACGAAGGGGGTGCGGGCGGCCTGTCCGGCGCCGGCCGGCAGCAGCCGTGCGAGCCGGGCGGCCCTCCCCTTGAGTTCGGGTTTTCCGCTCACGCGCCCTCCTTCTCCCCGCGCCTCACTCGGCGGCGTCCTCACGGATGCGTTGCGCTCCCCGCAGCCGGGCGGGTGCCGCTCGCCGGTTCTCGGCGACCTCTTCCTCGGTGGGAAGTTCGGCACCGCGGGTGAGGAGCTTGAGCCGGGGCTGGTACCGCTCGGGCACGACGGGCAGGCCGGGCGGCGCGGTGTTGGCGGCGCCGGCCGCGAACACCTGCTTGACGAGCCGGTCCTCCAGCGAGTGGTACGACAGCACGGCGATGCGGCCGCCGACGGCGAGCGTCTTCACCGCCGCGGGGACGGCCCGTTCCAGGACGCTCAGTTCGCCGTTGACCTCGATGCGCAGCGCCTGGAAGGTCCGCTTGGCGGGGTTGCCGCCGGTGCGCTTGGCCGCCTGGGGCAGCGCGTCGCGGATCAGCTCGACGAGGCGGGCGCTGTTGGTGAACGGCTCCTTCTCGCGCTCGCGCACGACGGACGAGACGATCCGCTTGGCCTGCTTCTCCTCGCCGTACGCGCGCAGGATCCGCACGAGTTCGCCGGGCGGGTAGGTGTTGAGGACCTCGGCGGCGCTCATGCCGGTCGTCTGGTCCATGCGCATGTCGAGCGGCGCGTCCTGCGCGTACGCGAACCCGCGGTCCGCCTCGTCGAGCTGCATGGAGGAGACGCCGAGGTCGAACAGGACGCCCTGGACGCGCGGGATGTCCAGGCGGTCCAGCACGTCGGGGAGTTCGTCGTAGACGGCGTGCACCAGGGAGGCCCGGTCACCGAAGGGGGCGAGGCGTTCCCCGGAGAGGCGCAGCGCCTCCTTGTCGCGGTCCAGGGCCACGAGCCGTACGTCGGGGAACCGGGTGAGGAGTGCCTCGCTGTGACCGCCGAGGCCGAGCGTGCAGTCGACGACCACGGCTCCGGGCTCGGTGAGGGCCGGGGCGAGCATGTCCAGACACCGTCGGAGCATGACCGGGACGTGCCGGCTCCGTCCCTCCGGTCGCTCGCTGCCGTCCTCGGTCGGAAGCGCTTCGCGCCCTTGCATTCCGGGCCCTCTCAGGTCCGGCGCGGCGATACGCACCGCCGGGTCCCCACCCGCTCGGGAAGGGGAGGCCTGCTGGCGCCGGATGAGAGGCGTCAGCCGACCGGGAGCGGGAGGAGGCCGAGCCGTACGTACGCGCCGCGCACGTGGGGAAACGCCGGAAAGTCGCCGGGTTTCCAGGGAAATCAGTCCAGCGGGGAGAGCCTCGCCTCCCGCTTCGCGTCACTTTAGTCCACGGTGTCGCGCGGTCAATCAACCGGCCTGCGCGTCGCGGACGCCACTCGAAACGAAGCCGCAAATCGGCATGAACCACCCGTACGGGCGGGTCGTCACCGCCCGTGTGGATTAGCTCACAACAAGCCGCGATGGCGTTCTTTGTCCCCTCCTACAGCAGGACTACTCCCCGCGTGACCAGTAACGTCGTGCCTATGACGACCTCTGCATCCGTTCCCACCGAACCCGAAGGCGCCATAGCCGCGGACCGCACCGTCACGGACCGTCTCGTGGACGCGAACGGGCAGTACGCCGCCGCGTTCACCGACCCGGGGATGGACGCCCGCCCCGTGCTGCACGTCGCCGTGGTCGCGTGCATGGACGCCCGGCTCGACCTGCACGCCGCGCTCGGCCTGGAACTCGGTGACTGCCACACCATCCGCAACGCGGGCGGCGTGGTCACCGACGACGTGATCCGCTCCCTCACCATCAGCCAGCGGGCGCTCGGCACCCGCAGCGTGGTCCTCATCCACCACACCGGCTGCGGCCTGGAGTCCCTCACCGAGGAGTTCCGGCACGACCTGGAGATGGAGGTCGGCCAGCGCCCCGCGTGGGCGGTCGAGGCCTTCCGCGACGTCGAACAGGACGTACGCCAGTCGATGCAGCGCGTGCGCACCTCCCCGTTCCTGGTGCACACCGACGACGTGCGCGGCTTCGTCTTCGACGTCACCACGGGCCTGCTCCGCGAGATCGACCCCGCCTGACCCTCGGCCCGCGAAGCCCCAGGTCGCCACGGTCGTCACCGCGTGGGACCCTCTCTTCACGAAAAACCCCGGCCTCACGGTGCCCAAAGGACCGTAAGAGCTGACATATCGCGGCCAGTTGTCCACAGGCGAGTGACACGAACCGGTAACGGCAACAAGAATGCGGGTGTGGCGTCACGCGGAACTGTTCGCGCGTGGTGTCCGTGTTTCGGGGTGGGCCGGTCCGCACAGGGCGTCGGCCCGTGAAAGGGCCGAGGAGGGCCGGGTGACGACCTATGACGATCGAGCGAGCCTCACTGATCTGACCGCCACTGCGGAGCGTGTCCGCAGTTCGGTGGAAGGAGTGATCGAAGGCAAGCCTGAGGTCGTACGGCTTTCGCTGACCGTGCTGCTCGCCGAGGGACATCTCCTGATCGAGGATGTCCCCGGCGTCGGCAAGACCATGCTGGCCAAGGCGCTGGCACGGTCCATCGACTGCTCGGTGCGGCGTATTCAGTTCACACCCGACCTGCTCCCCTCGGACATCACCGGTGTCTCCATCTGGGACCAGCAGCGGCGTGACTTCGAGTTCAAGCCGGGCGCGATCTTCGCGCAGATCGTGATCGGCGACGAGATCAACCGCGCCTCGCCCAAGACGCAGTCCGCGCTCCTGGAGTCGATGGAGGAGCGGCAGGTCACCATCGACGGGCAGACCTACGAACTGCCCAGCCCGTTCATGGTGGTCGCCACCCAGAACCCGGTCGAGATGGAGGGCACCTACCCCCTCCCGGAGGCTCAGCGCGACCGCTTCATGGCCCGTGTCTCCATCGGCTACCCGAGCGCCGAGGCCGAACTGCAGATGCTGGACGTGCACGGCGGGGTGAACCCGCTGGACGACCTCCAGCCCGTCGCCCACGCGCACGACATCGTCAAGCTGATCGACGCGGTCCGCACGGTGCACGTCGCCGACCCCGTCCGGCGGTACGCGGTGGACCTGGTGGCCGCCACCCGCGTCCATCCGGACCTCAGACTCGGCGCCTCGCCGCGTGCGACGCTGCACCTGCTGCGCGCCGCGAAGGCGTCCGCCGCCCTCAGCGGCCGTGACTTCGCCCTGCCGGACGACGTGCAGGCGCTCGCCGTCGCGGTCCTGGCGCACCGCCTGCTGCCCACGGCCCAGGCGCAGCTGAACCGCCGCACGGCCGAGCAGGTCGTACAGGAGATCCTCCAGCACACCGCGGTGCCCGCCGCGCCCCATCAGCAGTCCGGTCTCACGATGGGCCGGGGGGCACCCGCATTCGGCCAGCAGCCGCCCCGGAGGCTGTGATGAGCCACGGGGGCACGGAGCACACCGCCGAGGAGGACAAGGGCGGGCTGCGCACCGCGCTCGCCGGGCTCACCACACGCGGGCGGTCCTTCCTGGCCGCCGGAGTGGCCGCCGCGATCTGCGCCTACGTCCTCGGGCAGAGCGACCTGCTCCGGGTCGGCCTGCTCCTCGCGGTGCTGCCGCTGGTCTGCGCGACCGTGCTGTACCGCACCCGCTACCGGGTCGCCGGCAGCCGCAGGCTCTCCCCCGGGCGCGTGCCCGCCGGCTCGGAGGCCCGCGTCCATCTCCGCATGGAGAACGTCTCGCGGCTCTCGACGGGACTGCTGATGCTCCAGGACCGCGTGCCGTACGTGCTCGGTCCCCGCCCCCGGTTCGTGCTGGACCGGGTGGAGGCGGGCGGCCGTCGCGAGGTGTCCTACCGGGTGCGCTCGGACCTGCGCGGCCGGTACCCGCTGGGTCCGCTGCAACTGCGCCTGACGGACCCGTTCGGGATGTGCGAGCTGACCCGCTCCTTCTCGACGTACGACACCCTGACGGTCATCCCCCGCGTGGAGGCGCTGCCGCCGGTGCGGCTGACCGGCGAGGCCAAGGGGTACGGCGACGGACGGCAGCGGTCGCTGGCGCTCGCCGGCGAGGACGACATCATCCCGCGCGGGTACCGCTACGGCGACGACCTGCGCCGCGTGCACTGGCGGCTCACCGCGCGCTACGGCGAGCTGATGGTCCGCCGCGAGGAGCAGCCCCAGCGCTCCCGCTGCACCGTGCTGCTCGACACCCGGGGCGTCGCCTTCCGGGGCGCGGGCCCCGACTCGGCCTTCGAGTGGGCTGTCTCGGGCGCGGCATCGACGCTGGTGCACATGCTCGAACGGGGCTTCTCCGTGCGGCTGTTGACGGACACCGGCAGCTCCGTCCCCGGCGAGGGGGCGGAGGGGTTCACGGGCGCCAGCCAGGAGTCCGCGGACGCCGCCGGGATGATGATGGACACGCTCGCCGTGATCGACCACTCGGACGGTACGGGCCTGTCCCCCGCGTACGACGTGCTGCGCGGCGGGAACGAGGGGCTGCTGATCGCCTTCCTCGGGGATCTCGACGAGGAACAGGCCTCGGTGCTGGGCAAGATGCGCCAGCGCAGCGGCGGAGCCGTCGCGTTCCTGCTGGACAGTGAGTCCTGGGTGCGGGAACCGTCCGACGTGTCCGGCCCGTTGGACAGGAGCGAGGACAGGCTGCGCATGCTGCGCGATGCGGGCTGGACCGCCGTCACGGTGCCGCGGGGGGTGACCCTCGCTGAGCTGTGGCGGGAGGCGGACCGCCTGCGTACGCACATGGTGTCGACGGGGACTACCACGGGGGGTGGTGGCATATGAGCGGGCGGGCCCGACTGGCAGTGTGCGCGACCGCGGCCACACTGATGGCCTCCTGCGCGCTGCTGCCGCTGGTGGACCCGGCGACCTGGCTCTTCCAGGCCGCGTTCCTGCTGACCGTCCAGAGCGGTGTGGGCGCGCTGACCCGGCGGGTTCCGCTGGCCCGGCCGCTGACCGTGGCCGCGCAGGCGCTGGTGACGCTGATGCTGCTGACCCTGGTCTTCGCCCGTCAGCAGGCCGTCGCCCTGATCGTGCCCGGACCGGAGGCGTTCCAGCACCTCGGAGCCCTGCTCCAGGCGGGCACCGACGACGTCGGCAGGTACTCGATCCCGGCCCCGCTGTCCGACGGCATCCGGCTGATGCTGGTCGGCGGTGTCCTGGTGATCGGACTCGCGGTGGACGCCCTCGCGGTGACCTATCGCAGCGCCGCGCCCGCCGGACTGCCGCTCCTCGCGCTGTACTCGGTCGCCGCCGGTCTCGCCGGTGGCGGCGCGGCCTGGCTGTGGTTCCTGCTCGCGGCGGCCGGCTACCTCATGCTTCTGCTGGCCGAGGGCCGCGACCGGCTCTCGCAGTGGGGCCGCGTCTTCGGCGGCGCCGCCCGCGCGCCCGGCCCGGACCTCGCCACCGGTGCCGTCGCACCCGTCAGGACCGGGCGGCGGATCGGCGCGGTCGCGCTGGGCATCGCCCTGGTCGTGCCGCTCGCCCTGCCCTCCCTGGAGGGCGGTCTGCTGGACGGCACGGGTCGGGGCGTGGGCAACGGCCGCGGAGGCGGCGGCACCATCTCCGCCGTGAACCCGCTGGTCTCGCTCCGCGACAGTCTGAACGTGGACGAGGACCGCACGGTCATGACGTACCGCACGAACACGAACGAGACGCAGGACCTGTATCTGCGGATCGTCTCGCTGGACGACTTCGACGGCACCGCCTGGAAGCCGGCCCAACGGCACATCCAGGAGGTGCCGAAGACGTTCCCGGCGCCGATCGGTCTCGCCGGCGACGTCCGGCGGTCCGCGATCCAGACCCGCATCTCGGCCGCCGAGTGGTACGGGCAGGACTGGCTTCCGATGCCCTACCCGGCGAGCAAGGTCGACATCAGCGGCTCCTGGCGGTACGAGCCGGTGGGGCGCACCCTCGTCGGTGACCACGGCCAGAACACCCGCGGTGTGCAGTACCAGGTGACCAGCCTGATGGTGCAGCCGACGGCGCAGCAGCTGGCCGACGCGCCGGAGCCTCCGAGCTCCCTGAAGCGCGAGTTCACGAAGGTGCCGGAGTCGTTGCCCGCGGTCGTCGCGAACACGGCCCGCAAGGTCACCCGGGGCTCGGCCAACCACTACGAGCAAGCGGTCAAGCTCCAGGACTACTTCGCCGTCAGCGGCAATTTCCGGTACGACACCCAGGTGCAAGCCGGCAGCGGCTCCGCCGCGATCGCGCGGTTCCTCAAGGAGAAGGAGGGCTTCTGCGTCCACTTCTCCTTCGCGATGGCCGCGATGGCACGGACGCTGGGGATCCCGGCCCGCGTGGCGGTCGGCTTCACCCCGGGCACCCCGCAGGCCGACGGATCGATGTCGGTGGGGCTGCGGGACGCGCACGCCTGGCCCGAGCTGTACTTCGAGGGTGTGGGCTGGACCCGCTTCGAGCCGACCCCCAGCCGGGGCACGGTACCGGCGTACACGCAGTCGGACACCCCGGGCAACGACCTGCCGGTGGTGCCGAGGCCGTCCGACTCGGCGTCCGCGGCACCCTCCACGGCCCCGTCGGCGAGCGAGAGCTGCTCGACGCAGCTGCGCAAGCTCCAGGCCTGCCCGAGCGAGTCCTCCGCCGTGGCGGTCGGCCCGCACGACGACGACTGGCCCTGGTTCAAGATCCTCGGACTGACCCTGGCCGGCCTTCTCGTCCTGGGTGTGCCGCTGCTGCCGATGCTCTGGCGGACGAGGGTCCGTGCCGTCCGGCTCGGCGGTCACGGCCGCACCGAGGCCGACGCGCCGGCGTACACGCTGGCTGCCTGGCTGGAGGTGACGGACACGGCGTGGGACTACGGGATCGCGCCGGAGGAGTCGCAGACCCCGAGAAAGGCCGCCGAGCGGATCGTCCGGCTGGGCGAGTTCGGACCGGAGGCCTCGGCCTCGGCGTACCGGCTGGCCGCGGCGGTGGAGCAGGTGCTCTACGCTCCGCGTCCCCGACCGGTGGCGGGTCTCGCGGACGACGCGCGCCGGATCGAGGGGGCCTTGAGAGCCTCCGCGAGCCGTCCCGCCCGGCTGCGCGCTCTCCTCGCCCCGCGTTCCGCCGTCCGGGTGGCCTGGTCCACGGCGACAGCCTGGACGACGTTCAGAACCCACCTGTCGGCCCGCCTGGACACCCTCCTCCGTCGCCCGCGCCCGTCGGGCCAGAACCCCTGAGCGAGACCGGGCCCGGCCGCAGAGCTCGCACGCTCGCGGCCGGGCTCAGTTCTGCCGGGGGCCCCACGGCCGCGGGCCGTAGGCCCGCAGGGTCGGGCGTCACCAACGGCGAACCGCTGTGGCCCCCGGCCCTGCCATGAGCACGCGCCCCGCGATCCCGGGCAGCGGACGTAGAGGTGCCCTGAACGCATGGCTGAGGGGGCGTCCACCCGGTCGGGTGGACGCCCCCTCACGCACAAGGTCTTCGGCTACGACACCGGAGGTCTACTGACCGCCCTGTTCGTCGCGACGACGCTGCCAGCGCTGTTCGATCCGATCCATCACGGACCGGCGTTGCCGGCCCTGACGGCGAGCGGCGGGCGAACCCGCAGCGGTCGGCTGTTCACCCGGCTTGGGAGCTTTGCGCCAGCCGGTGACGGCGAGCACCGCGCAGCCCAGCATGACGAGGAAGCCCACCACGCTCAGCCAGATCTGAACTGCGACCATTCCAGCCATGAGGAGCGCGATACCCACCAGGAAGCCCGCGACCGCCTGGTAGACCCGTCGCCGGGTATACGTACGCAGCCCGCTTCCCTCAAGCGCTGTCGCGAACTTGGGATCTTCGGCGTACAGCGCTCGCTCCATCTGCTCGAGCATTCGCTGCTCGTGCTCCGAGAGCGGCACGGAGTCCTCCTCATCGTGCAGTCGCCGGGGCGACCGGGGGTCCCCTTCAGGATAGGCAGGGAATCGCCCCCGTGAAACCCGCCCCTCTACGCCAATCCGCCAACCGGAACCCGCCATGGCACCCCGATCCACTGAGGCGTGCATTCCCCAGCGAACGGTCCGTCATGCCGGACGGTCTCCCTCGATCATACGGCGCCGAGCACACGATCGGGTGGTCTGTGGCGTACTCCATCTGACGCCGAGCCCCTGATCAGCGGCGCACCGCGGGAGCCACTCAGCCCTCGACGGCCCCGCGGGCCTCACCGAGCACATGCAGCTGCGTGGCCACGGAGTGGAAGGCGGCGAGTTCGGCCGCCGCGGCCTCCAGCTTCAGAAGCGCCTCCAGCGCGCCCGGCTCGGTGTCCACCAGGACTCCCGGCACCAGGTCCGCGAAGACCCGGACCCCGTGCACGGCGGCCACGTGCAGGCCCGCGCCGGTGACCAGAGCGGTGAGCTGGTCGGCGGTGAAACGGTGCGGAACAGGATCACCCTCACCCCAGCGTCCGTCCGGGTCATCGAGGGCGTGTCGCGCCTCCTTGAAGTGGCCGGCGAGGGCCCGGGAGAGCACGGCGCCGCCCAGCCCGGCGGCGAGGAGGCTGAGGACGCCCTCCGGCCGCAGGGCGTCCACCACGTTGCGGACGCCTTCGGCCGGACTGTCCACGTACTCCAGGACGCCGTGGCACAGCACCGCGTCGTAGCCGCCGCGCTCGACCACGTCGAAGAGTCCGTGCGCGTCGCCCTGGACGCCCTGCACCCGGTCGTCCACGCCGGCCTCGGCGGCGCGGCGCTCCAGTGCGAAGAGCGCGTTCGGGCTCGGGTCGACGACGGTGACCCGGTGGCCGAGGCGGGCGACGGGAACGGCGAAGTTGCCGCTGCCGCCTCCGGTGTCCAGGACGTCGAGCGACTCCCGCCCGGCGGCCTTGACCCGGCGGTCGAGAGCGTCCTTGAGGACCTCCCAGACCACGGCGGTACGGAGAGAAGCGCGGGGGCGCATCGGGTCCGACACGGCAGTTGACTCCTCGGCGCGGCGCCGCCTCGTGAACGGCGGAGCGATCTTCGGGCCCCCCGGCGGGAGGCAGCAGGCGCCTCCACCTTATTGCCTCCGCCGCCGTGGCCGATCCCCCGTCTCACGCGCGCCGGACCGCGTGAGGACCGGGTGCCGATCCCGTGCCCGGCGGACGCGGATCGGAGGCGGATCGAGTGCCGATCGGACGCGGATCAGGTGCCCACCTGATCCCCGCGGCCCCTCCGGTTCCCCCACTCCCGCCCCTCCCCCGGCTCGCCCTCCTGGTCCTGCCGGGGCTGGGGCAGCACGGGTTGCAGGACGAGCATGCGCTCGACGAGACGCAGGAACATGGCGACGTCGCGTATCAGATCGTCGGCGTCGCGCGTGGTGGCCGCTCCCCGTATGCCCGCCTCGGCGCGGGCGCGGCGGGTCGCCCCCGAGGCGAACAGCGCGCTCCACTCGGTCAGTTCGGGTGCGATCTCCGGGAGGACCTCCCAGGCGCTGCGGATGCGGGCCCTGCGGCGGGACGTGGGCTCCGGGCGGCCGCGGGCGGCGAGTACGGCGGCGGCTGTTCGAAGTGCCGCCAAGTGGGCAGTCGCATAGCGCTCGTTCGATGTCTCCAGCGCTGTCGCCTCGTCGAGGCCGGCGCGGGCCTGGGCGAGCAGGTCGAGAGCGGCGGGTGGCGCGGTGGCCCGGCGGAGCACGGGGTGCACGTCGCCGGCGGGGCCGGTCAGTGAGGGGGCAGGGCCGGTGGCGCGGCGCCGGCGGGCGGCGGCTGCGGACGAGCTGGCCATGACGAACCTCCTGTCGTCGTGTGACGGCACTGTGGCCGTATGTGCCCATCGTGCGGTATGCCACTGACAATCCGTTCTGACCTGGGATTTTGCTTCGATCGAAGGTTCGGAGTAGTTTTTGCACTGACCAGTCAGTTCAAAAGTAGTTCGATGTTCCAGGGGATGGGGAAGCTGTGGACGGTCCGCACGGACTGGGCGTCACGGCCGAGGAGTTCGGGCTCAGGGGACCCCGCGGCTGGGCGTTCCGCGGGGTCCGGTTCGACGTGGAGCCGGGATCGCTCGTCGCGATCGAGGGACCGTCCGGGTCGGGCCGTACCTGTCTGTTGCTCGCACTCACGGGACGGATGAAGGCCACCGAGGGGACGGCGGCCGTCGGTCCGTCGCGACTGCCGAAGCAGTTGGGCGCGGTGCGGCGGGTGAGCGCGGTCGCGCACGTGCCCGGGGTCACGGACCTCGACCCGGCGCTGACCGTCGGGGAGCACCTGCGGGAACGGGCGCTGCTGCAGCGGCGGTTCGGCGGTTCACTGCGGTCCCTGCTGCGACCACGCGGCGAGCGGGCACGCGAGGCCGAGCTGCGGATCGAGGCCGCGCTGACCGCCGCGGGGCTCGACCGGGAGGCGCTCCCCAAGGGGGCCAGGACCGCCGTACGGGATCTGGAGCGCCTCGAAGCGCTGCGGCTGGAGATCGCCCTGGCCCTGATCGGGGGCCCCCTGCTGCTCGGCGTCGACGACACGGACCTGAAGCTGTCGGACGCCGAACGGGCCGACGCGTGGGCCCTGTTGTCCTCCCTGGCCGAGTCCGGCATCACCGTGCTCGCCGTGTGCAGCGAGGCCCCCGAGGGCGTCCCCGTCGTGTCCACCACCGCGGCGTCGGCGGACACCGATGCCCCCGCCGACAGCGACAGCGACAGCGACAGCGACAGCGACAGCGAAGACAACGACGACGACAAGGAGTCGGCCGATGCGCTCGCCGAAACTGGCCGCTCTTGAGCTCCGCCGCTTCGGGCGGGGCAAGCTCCCCCGCGCCGCGCTGGCCGCTCTCCTGCTGCTGCCCCTGCTGTACGGCGCGCTCTACCTGTGGTCGTTCTGGGACCCGTACGGCCGACTCGACCGCATACCCGTGGCGTTGGTGAACGACGACAAGGGAGCCACCGCCGCCGGCAGGAAGATCGAGGTCGGCGACGACATCACCGAGGGGCTGCACGACAGCGACACCTTCGAATGGCACGAGGTGAGTTCCGCCGAGGCGCAGCGGGGCATCGAGGACGGCACGTACTACCTGTCGCTCACCATGCCGGGCGACTTCAGCGAGCGGATCGCGTCCAGCTCCGGGAGCTCGCCCGAGACGAGCGCCCTCCAGGTGCGGACCAACGACGCGAACAACTACATCGTGGGGCAGATCTCCCGGACGGTGTTCAGCGAGGTCCGCACGGCGGCGTCCACGAAGACCTCGCGCTCGTTCCTGGACAAGATCTTCATCTCGTTCTCGGACATCCACGGGAAGACCGTGCAGGCGGCGGAGGGGGCCGACGAGCTCAACGGCGGCCTCGGCAAGGCGAAGAAGGGTTCCAAGGACCTGGCCGACGGCCTGAAGGAGGCCAAGAAGGGCAGCGGGAAGCTCTCCGGCGGCCTGAAGAAGCTCACCACGGGCGCCGGCGACCTGGAGGACGGATCGCGTCAGGTCGCGGACGGCACCCAGCAGTTGGCGGACAAGGTCAACGGGGTCGCTGACAAGGTGGGCCCGTTCCTGAAGGACAACGAGAAGTCGATCGGGGACACCGCCCAGCTCGTCGCCGACTCGACCACGGGGATCCGCCACAACCTGGACACCCTGGTGACGACGGCCCCGCTGGCGGCCAAGGGCGCCCACGCGGCGTCCGACGCGCTGGACGGCGTCTACCGCGCGCGGTGCACGACCCTGCCCGTCCCCGACCCGGCGTGTCCCGAGCTGAAGAAGGCGAAGGAGGCCGCCTCCGACGTCGTGAAGGTCGCCGACGACCTCAACACGCTGATCGACGACCAGGACGGCGACCTCGCCGCGATGGACAAGAACCTGAAGACGCTGGGGAAGCAGGCGCAGGCCCTCGCGGACCGCTCGCCGCACCTCTCCGAGGACCTCGACGACGCCGTCTCCAAGATCAACAAGCTGAACGACGGTGCCTCGAAGGTCGCCAAGGGGGCGAAGCGGCTGCACTCCGGGCTCGGCACCGCCAAGTCCGGCGCCGCCGACCTCGACGACGGCCTCGGGCGCCTGAAGACGGGCGCGACCACGCTCGACGGCGGCCTGTACAAGCTCGTCGGCGGTTCCGACAAACTCGCCGGCGGGCTGCACGACGGCGCCAAGAAGATCCCCGACTACGACAAGCACGACCGCGACCGGCGGACGCAGGTCATGGCCGACCCGGTCCAACTGGCCTCCAGGGACCTGCACAAGGCGCCCAACTACGGCACCGGATTCGCCCCGTACTTCATCCCGTTGTCCCTGTGGGTGGGCGCGATGGTGGCGTACATGCTGATCCAGCCGCTGAACCGGCGCGCGCTCGCCGCGGGCGCCTCGGCCTGGCGCATCGCGCTGGCGGGCTGGCTCCCGGTCGCCGCCGTCGGCGTCCTCCAGACCGCCGCGCTGATGGCGGTGCTGCACTGGGCGATCGGCCTCCAGATGGTGCGGGCCGCCGGAACGGTCGGGTTCCTGTTCCTCGTCACCGCGTGCTTCGCGGCGATCGTGCAGTGGCTCAACGCGCGCTTCGGAGCGGCCGGACGGATCCTCGTCCTCGCGCTCCTGATGCTCCAGCTGACGTCCGCGGGCGGCACCTACCCCGTCCAGACCAGTCCGGGCTTCTTCAACGCGATCCACCCCTTCCTGCCGATGAGTTACGTGGTCGAGGCGCTGCGCCGGCTCATCACCGGGGGCGGCCTGGGACCCGTCTGGCTGGCCTGCGCCGTCCTGACCGCCTTCACCGCGGGCGCCCTCGCCCTGACCGCCCTGTCGGCACACCGCAAACAGGTGTGGACCCTCGACCGGCTGCACCCGGAGCTGAGCCTGTGACTCCACGCGCGGGCGCTCCTGTGAGAATCGGGACCATGGAAAGCAGCAGCACCACGGCGGGCGGCGGCGGCCGGCGCGAGGCCACCCGACAGAAGCTCTACGAGGCGGCCGTCACCCTCATCGCCGAGCAGGGCTTCTCCGCCACCACGGTGGACGAGATCGCGGAACGCGCCGGGGTCGCGAAGGGCACGGTCTACTACAACTTCGCGAGCAAGTCGGTCCTCTTCGAGGAGCTGCTGCGGCACGGGGTGGGACTCCTCACCGCCTCGCTGCGGGACGCGGCGGAGGGCACCGCGCGGGACGGCGGCAGCAAGGTCGACGCGCTGGACGCGATGATCCGCGCCGGTCTCGTCTTCATCGACCGCTACCCGGCCTTCACCCAGCTGTACGTGGCCGAGCTGTGGCGCACCAACCGGGCCTGGCAGTCCACGCTGATGGTGGTGCGGCAGCAGGCGGTCGCCGTCGTGGAAGGCGTGCTGCGCGACGCTGTCGCCGGGGGCGAGCTGAGCGACGAGATCGACATCCCGCTGACCGCGGCGGCTCTGGTCGGGATGGTCCTCGTGGCGGCCCTGGACTGGCAGGCGTTCCAGCCCGAGCGCTCCCTGGACGACGTCCACGCGGCGCTCTCCCGGCTCCTCCAGGGACGGGTCAGCGGCCACAGCTGAGCACACGAAAGCGCCGGTCCGCAGTGGCCGCGTCCCCCGCGGGCCCTGCCAACCGGCGCTCCGTCGTGCTCCCCCGTGCGTTCCCCGACGAGACCCCGTTCGGTCGTCCTCCGGGCTCCCCCGTGCCTCACTCCCGCCGGGCCTGCCGGCGGAAGGAGCGGCCAAGGGCGCGTGTTCCGTTCCGCCGCCCCGTGTCGGCGGTACCGGAGCCGCGCCCCCTCCGTGCCTCCACTCTCTCGTTCCCGCAGGTCGGAAGCCATCCGTGCGCCTACTCATCTCGGCGCATGGGTACGGATACTCAGGCCTGCGCACGGATGCCCAGGACGTGCGCCCGGCGAGTGGCTACGATCGCGTCCGTGTCCGTACTCCCCCTGGTCTTCACCAGCGGCTGGGCCAGCGGCATCAACGCGTACGCGGTGGTGCTGCTCCTCGGCATCTTCGGCGCGACCGGGCTGACCGACGAGGTCCCGGAGACGCTCCAGCGCCCCGAGATCCTGATCACCGTCGGCGTGCTGTTCCTCTTCGAGGCGGTCGCGGACAAGATCCCGTACGTCGACTCGGTCTGGGACTCCGTGCACACCGTGGTCCGGCCCGCGGCGGGCGCCTGGGTCGGGGCCCTGCTCGCCGGACAGAGCGGCTCCGTCTCCGACCTGTGGGCGGGTGTGCTCGGCGGCTCCACGGCGCTGGCGAGCCACACGGTCAAGGCCGGGACCCGGATGGCGATCAACACCTCGCCCGAGCCGTTCAGCAACTTCGTGATGAGCACCGCCGAGGATCTCGGCGTCGCGGGCATCCTCACGTTCGCCATGTTCCATCCCGAGGCGGCGGCGATCATCGCGGCGGTCCTGCTGTTCAGCGGCCTCGTGGTGGTCTACTTCCTCGTCTCGCGCATCCGGCGGTTCATGCGCCGCAGGGCGCAGCGCCGGGAGGAGAAACGGCTCGCGGAACGGGTCGGGCGGCCACCCGACAGAACCGGGCCCGTGCACCGGGACTGACCTCGGCGACCGTCCGGCGCCGAGCGGTCCCGCGCGGGCCCGGACCACTCGTCCGACCTCGTGGACCGGGCTGTCGGTGGCGGCCGATAAAGTCGCCGGCATGGGACGGATTGCGGTGATCGGCGCCGGGATGGGCGCGATGGCGGCCGCCGCCCGGCTGGCCGTCGCGGGCCACCGGGTGGTGGTGTACGAGCGGGCGGAGACGTACGGCGGTTCCGTGGGCCGCTTCGAGCGTGACGGCTTCGCGTTCGACACCGGCCCCGGCCTGCTGCCGCTGCCCGCGGTCTACCGCGACCTGTTCGTCAAGACGGGCAGGCAGCCGCTGGAGGACTGCGTCGGCCTGGTGCAGGTCGACCCGTCGTCGCGGCACGTCTTCGCCGACGGCACCGAGGTGTCGCTGCCGAACGCCTCGCGCGCGGGGGTGCTCTCCGCGCTGGACGAAGCGCTCGGCTCGGGTGCCGGCGCGCGGTGGGGCGACTTCCTGGTGCGGGCCCGCGAGGCGTGGGACCGCGCGCGCAGACCGCTCCTGGAGGAGCCCCTGTGGCCCAACTGGCCGGTGCTGGCCGGGCGCGACCCGTATCCCTCGGAGCCGCACAGGAAGCTGCTGCGTACCCGCCGGGCCGGCACGCTCGCCGAGGTCGCCGCCTGGGAGCTGCGGGACGCCCGTCTGGCGGCCCTCCTGGAGAGCCACGCCCTGGCGTACGGGCTCGACCCGCGCGTCACGCCCGCGAGCGCCGCGGTGCTGCCGTACATGGAGCACGCCTTCGGCACCTGGTACGTGCGCGGCGGCGTCCGGGAGCTGGCGCGCGCGGTGTACGAGCGGTGCGTGGCCCGCAGGGTCGAGTTCCGGTTCGGGACGCCGGTCGAGCGGATCGTGGAGAAGGACGGCCGGGCCGTCGGTGTGGAGCTGTCCCCGGACGGCGCCGGTGCTTCCAGCCCGGGCGGGGGCGCCTTCGAGGAGGCGGACTTCGTGGTCGCCGGTGTGGCCCCCGGAGTCCTCGACGCCCTGCTGCACGGGACGGTGATCCGGAGCGTCGACGACGTGCCGGCGCGGTCCGGGGGCGCGAGCCGGCTGACCGTCCTGCTCGCGCTGCGCGGCGGGCGTCCCGCGGGGACGGCGCACCGGACGGTGGTCCACACGACCGACCGGGAGGGGGAGTTGGAGGGGATCTTCGGTGAGCGCCCGGGTCCGCCCGTGGCGCCGACCGTCGTGGTCTCGCGGCCCGACGACCCTGCCCCGGTGCCCGACAGCGGCCACGAGGCGGTCACGCTGACCGTCACGGTGCCCTCGGGTGCTCCGGTGTCCGAGGCGGACGTGGAGCGGGTCCTCGACACCGCAGAGCGGGCCCTGCCGGGTCTGCGGGACCGGCTGCTGTGGCACGAGGTCCGGACACCCGCCGATGTGGCGGAGGTGACCGGTGCCGCGGGGGGCGCGGTTCCCGCCCCGGCGCTCGCCGCGGCGGACGGACGGCTGCTGCATCCGTCGAACAGCACGCGGCTGCCGGGGCTGTTCACGGCCGGGGGATGGGCGCATCCCGGCGGCGGTCTGCCGCACGCGGGCATGTCGGGCGCCCTGGTGGCGGGACTGATCGTGGAGGGACCGGACTTCCAGGGCTCGCAGTGACGGGAGCCGCGGGGACACGCGTCAGCGCCGGTTCGGGCCCTCCCGCGCGGTGCGCCGGTCAGTACCGGTACTGCTCGTCGTACCCGGTGTTGTTGCCGTTGCCGCCGCCGTTCCCCTGGTAGGGGTACTGCTGCTGCTCGGGCGGGAGTTCGCCGCCGTAGGACTCGTCGGTGTTGCGCTGCTGCGGCACCCAGACACCACCGGCCGGGGTCTCGCCGCCGTACGTGCCGTTGCCGTACTGGTCCTGGCCGTAGCCCTGCTGCTGCGTGTACTGCTGCTGGTCGCCGTAGCCCGTGGTGTCGTACGAGGCGCCGGAGTACGTCTGCGTGCCGATGTACGGGTCGGAGTAGGCGGCGTACTGCTGCTGGCCGTTGTCGTAGCCGTACTGCTGCTGGTCGTAGCCGGTGTAGCCGTCGTACGCGTAGGCCTGCTGGTCCTGGGACTGGGCCGTCGCCGCGTACGCCTGCTGGTCCTGGGAGGCACCGGCGTAGGACTGGTCCGCGGCGGCCGCGTAGGCGTTGGCGTCGTACACGCCGTAGGAGCCGGTGTCGTCGGGCAGGGGCTGCGGCTCGTAGACCGCGGTGGACTCGGCGGCCGTGGGCTCGCCGGCACCCGGGGGCATGAACCGGTCGGACTGGGCGGGCGCGAAGACGTCGTCCTCGCCGGGGTACGGGTCCTCGTGGGCGTAGGACGCCCCGCCGGTCGATTCGAGGTCGGAGGGCTCCGGTGACGGGTCCGCGAGGTCCGGCTCGCCGCGACGGCGCTTGCTGGGCTTGGCCGGCTTCTCGGACGCGGAGCGGCCGTTGATGGCCCAGCCCTGCGCGAAGCCCTTGCGGAAGGAGAGCGTCACGTACGTCTGGCCGACGGTGAACGCGACCGCGCCCAGACCGATGACCACGACGGAGTGCATCAGGACGCCGAGGACGACACCGAGGAAACCGACGAAGGCGAGCAGCCGGAACCGCAGGCGCGCCTTGTACTGCAACAGCACCTCGCCGAGCAGCCACAGCGCGACGATGCCGAATGCAAGATAGAGGACCGTCAAGCCCATGTACGCCCCTCTCCCAGTGGCCGCACGCAGTCTGTCGTACGCGGGTGCGACCGGTCTAGGCCTGCTGTGGGTGGTGCAGGCCCAGATTCTCGTAGATTTCCAGCGTCGCCGTGGAGTTGTTCAGCGTGATGAAGTGCAGTCCGGGGACTCCCTCGGCCAACAGCCTCGCACAGAACTCCGTCGCGAACTCGATGCCAAGGGAGCGTACAGCCGCCGGATCGTCTTTGACTGTGAGGATCCGCTCTTTCAGGGCGTCCGGGAGCGAGGCGTTCGAGAGCTGTGGCAGCCGCTCCAGCATCCGCACGCTCGTCACCGGCATGATCTCGGGGATGACCGGGGTCTCGCAGCCGGCCTCGGCCACACGGTCGCGCAGCCGCAGGTAGGACTCCGGCTGGAAGAACATCTGGGTGATCGCGTAGTCGGCGCCGGCGCGGCACTTGTCGACGAAGTGGGAGACGTCCAGGTCCCATTCCGTGGACCGCGGGTGCATCTCGGGGAAGGCCGCCACCCCGACGCAGAAATCGCCCGACTCCTTGATGAGGCGCACGAGTTCGGCGGCGTAGGTCAGACCCTTGGGGTGCGGCACCCAGTCGCCCATGGGGTCGCCCGGCGGGTCGCCGCGCACGGCCAGCATGTTGCGGATACCGGCGTCCGCGTACTGCCCGATGATGTTGCGCAGTTCCGCGACCGAGTGATTGACGGCGGTCAGGTGGGCGACCGGGGTGAGCGTCGTGTCGAGCACGATCTGCTCGGTCTCCTTGACCGTGCCGGCCCGGGTGGAGCCGCCGGCCCCGTAGGTCACCGAGACGAAGTCGGGCGCGACGGCCTCGACCCGTCGCAGGGCGTTCCACAGGTTCCGCTCACCCTTCGGGGTCTTGGGCGCGGAGAACTCGAACGAGCACGTCTGTTTGCCGGTCGCGAGCATGTCGCGCACGGTGCGTGCGCGATCAGTCCTGGTGGAAGCAGATCCGAGGGCCATACTCGCAGGTTAGCCAGAGGGTGCCCCTCCCCCAACCGAACCGACGCGATTTGTCCCATCTGCCGGTTTCTTGTCCACCCCTCGGACAGAGGGCCTGGTCTCGGCCTACGGGCACGTCTGTTCCCGGCCGCGGAGCCCTCGGGGCTTCGCCCCCGCCCCTGCTGCGGGCCGTCGTTTCGCCGCCTCGCCGGTGGGGGCTCGGCGCGCGGTTCGCCGCGCCCCCGACGGCCCCTGCGGGCGCGGCATTCGCGGCCCGCGCCTACGCCGCGCGCAGCCGCTTCGCGAACTCGGCGGACGCAGCGCCCGGGTCGTCCGCCTCGGTGATCGCCCGCACGACGACGACGCGGCGGGCTCCCGCTTCGAGCACCTCGTCGAGGCGGCCGAGGTCGATGCCGCCGATCGCGAACCAGGGGCGGTCGGTCCCGAGGGCGGCGGTGTGCCGGACCAGGTCGAGGCCGGGTGCGTGCCGGCCGGGCTTGGTGGGGGTGGGCCAGCAGGGGCCGGTGCAGAAGTAGTCCACGCCGTCCTGGACGGCGGCGGCCTCGGCCTCCGGGCCCGCGTGCGTCGAACGGCCGATCAGCGCCTCGTCGCCGAGGATGGCGCGGGCCGCGGGAACCGGAAGGTCGCCCTGGCCGAGGTGCAGCACGTCGGCGCCGACGGCGTGGGCGACGTCGGCGCGGTCGTTGACCGCGAGGAGCTTGCCGTGGCGGGCACACGCGTCCGCGAAGACCCGGAGGTGTTCCAGCTCCTCCGCCGCCTCCATGCCCTTGTCGCGCAGCTGCACGATGTCGACCCCGCTCGCCAGGACCGTGTCGAGGAACTCGGCGAGGTCTCCCTGGCGCCTGCGGGCGTCGGTGCAGAGGTAGAGGCGGGCGTCGGCGAGCCGGGCGCGGGCGGAAGTGGCTGCTGCGGGCATGCGTGGGTCCCCCGTGGTCGGTGCGCGGGGAGCCGCGGCGGCCGGATTGGTCCCGGCCGCCGCGCTCCCCGCGCCGGACTGTCTCGTGTCAGGTCAGACGGCGAGCGCCTGGGCGCGACGCTTCACCTCCGTGCCGCGATTCTCGCTCAGAGCCTGCGCGGGGGTGCCGGGCAGGGTCGCGTCGGGGGTGAAGAGCCATTCGAGGGCCTCTTCGTCGGAGTAGCCGTCGTCCCTCAGGAGCGTCAGGGTGCCGGCCAGGCCCTTGACGACCTTCTGCTCGTCCGCGTCGATGAAGGCGGCGGGGACGTGCAGCGCGCGGTTCTCACCACGGCGTACGGCGATGAGCTGGCCGTCCTTGACCAGCTGCCGGACGCGGGTCACCTCGACGCCGAACTGTTCGGCGATGTCGGGGAGGGTGAGCCAGGCGGGGACGAGAGCATCGATCTTTGCGTCAATCTCGGTCACGGGACAAGCCTGCCATCCCGGACCGACAGTCGGAAGCCGAGGGCGTCCGACCTGGGGTGACGGAGGCGCCCCGGCTCTAGAACGTGGCGGTCTTCAGCGGCCTCGACGGGTCCGCGAGCAGCAGCGGGTCCATGCGGGCGCCCGCCTCGATGAGCCGGCGGCCCTGCGCGAGATCCCTCGGGCGGCCCACCGCCAGGAGGGCGACCAGGCGTGTCTCGCGGAGCCAGCACACCGACCAGGCCGCGCCCGAGGGGTCGCCGCGCCACACCAGGGTGTCGGCGGGCGTGTGATGGCCGACGTACTGCACGAAGCGGCCGAACTGCTCGGACCAGAAGTACGGCACCGGGTCGTAGGCGGCGGGCGTCTCGCCGACGATGTTCGCGGCGACCGTGCGCGGCCCCTGGAGCGCGTTGTCCCAGTGGTGGACGAGGAGGCGGTCCTCGTAGCGCCCCGACGGGAAGGAGGCGCAGTCCCCGACGGCGTAGACGTCCGGCAGCGAGGTGCGCAGGTGGTTGTCGGCGAGGATCTCGCGGTCGGCGCCGAGCGCGATGCCGGAGGCGGCGATCCACCCCGTCGCGGGCCGTGCCCCGATACCGACGACCACGGCGCCCGCGGGCACCCGGGAGCCGTCGTCCAGGACCACGGCGCCGGGCTCGACGCGCTCCACGCGCGTGTGCGTGCGCAGCGTGGCGCCGCTGTCCGCGTACCAGCCGGCCATCGGCGCGGCCACCTCGGCGGGCAGCGCGGCGGCGAGCGGCCGGTCGGCGGCCTCGACGACCGTCACCGCGCAGCCGGCCTCGCGCGCGGCGGTCGCGAACTCGGCGCCGATCCAGCCGGCGCCGACGACCACGATGTCGTGCTGCTGGAGCAGGACGGGCCGCAGCCGGTCGGCGTCGTCCAGCGTGCGCAGCAGGTGCACCCCCGGCACGCCCTCGGCGCCGGGCAGCCGGATCGGTTCGGCGCCGGTGGCGACGACCAGGACGTCGTACGGGACCGGCCCGCCCGCCGTGTCGAGTTCGTGGTCCCCGGCGCGTACGCCGAGCGCCTCCAGGCCGAGCCGCAGGTCGATGTCCAGGGCCTCGAAGTCGACGTCGAAGGCGGAGCCCTCGGCCTTGCCGAGCAGGACCGCCTTGGACAGCGGTGGCCGGTCGTACGGCTGGTGCGGCTCCGCGCCGATCAGCGTGACGGTGCCCGTGAAGCCCTGCTCGCGCAGGGCGACCGCCGTCTGCACCCCGGCCATGCCCGCGCCCACCACCACGACCCGCCGTGCGGGGGACCCCTGCGCCTTCGCCTGCGTCTGCTCGCTCACCCGATCACCATAGACACCTGACAATCCGTCAGTCAGCGGACGTGCTCGGTGATCTGCTGCACAGGGGCCGTCTCAAGCACCTCTTCGACGACGCTGGTGCCCGACCCGGCCTGCGACTCCCAGGCCCAGGTCTCCTCCAGCCGCACACGGCCGTCGGGCAGTTCGGTCACGAGGGACACGCAGTGCCCGGACGAGGTGACGCCGTCCGTCCTGAGCTGGACGTAGCGGAAGTTGAGGCGGTCGCCCTCGCGGGTCCCGACGAGGTGTCCGCGGACGACCTCGCCGCCCGTGTAGTCGGCCCAGACCGTGCCGTCCGCCTCGCGGTAGGCGAACCGGGTACGGGTCCCCACCTGACCCGGCGCCTGGTCGGCGACCGGGGCGAGGACGAGGCCGTCGAGCGAGCGTGCCATGGGCGGAGGCTCCCTTACTGAGTCCGGGCAGGGCGGGCTAGGGTGGCCACCGTAAAGCACTCGCGGGAGCCCGTACGCAACGGGCTGAGAGGGAGGCTGGGGCGGCCTCCGACCGTACGAACCTGATCCGGGTCATGCCGGCGAAGGGAGGGGCTGGACGCCCATGTCGCCTACACGTTCGTCCGACGTCCTCGTCATCGGGGGCGGGATCATCGGGCTGGTCACGGCCTGGCGGGCCGCGCAGCGCGGGTTCACCACCGCGCTCGTCGACCCCGAGCCGGGTGGCGGGGCCGCGCAGGTCGCGGCCGGGATGCTCGCCGCCGTCACCGAGCTGCACTACGGCGAGGAGACCCTGCTCGGCCTCAATCTCGCCTCCGCGCGCCGCTACCCGGACTTCGCGGCCGAGCTCACCGAGGCGACCGGCCAGGATCTGGGCTATCGCCAGTGCGGCACGCTGGCCGTCGCGCTGGACGCCGACGACCGCGCCCACCTGAGGGAACTCCACGCGCTACAGAGCCGTTCGGGGCTCGACTCGCAGTGGCTGACCGGTCGGGAGTGCCGCCGTCTCGAACCGATGCTCGCGCCCGGGGTGCGCGGCGGCCTGCGGGTCGACGGCGACCACCAGATCGACCCGCGGCGCCTCGCGGCGGCCCTGGTCACGGCGTGCGAACGGGCCGGGGTGAGCATCCACCGGACGTGGGCGGAGCGCCTGACCGTCGTCCGTGACCGGGCCGCCGGAGTGGTCACCTCGGACGGCACCGAACTCGGCGCCGGCCAGGTGGTGCTGGCCGGGGGCAGTCTCAGCGGGCAGCTGGCAGGTGTCCCCGACGACGTCCTGCCGCCGGTGCGCCCGGTGAAGGGGCAGGTGCTGCGGCTGACCGTGCCGCAGCGGTACGCGCCGTTCCTGAACCGCACCGTGCGGGCCGTGGTGCGCGGCGGCCACCTGTACCTGGTGCCGCGCGAGAACGGCGAACTGGTCGTGGGCGCGACCAGCGAGGAGCTCGGCTGGGACACCACGGTGACGGCGGGCGGTGTGTACGAGCTGCTGCGCGACGCCCATGAGCTGGTGCCCGGGATCACCGAGCTGCCGCTCACCGAGACCCGCGCGGGACTGCGCCCCGGCTCCCCCGACAACGCGCCGCTGCTCGGCCCGACCGCGCTGGACGGGCTGCTGCTGGCCACCGGGCACTTCCGCAACGGCGTGCTCCTCACGCCGGTCACCGGCGACGCCATGGCGCACGTCCTGACCACCGGCGAACTCCCGGACGAAGCCCGCCCCTTCAGCCCGCGGCGCTTCGGCGCCACCGCCCTCACGGAGCAGCCCGCATGAACATCGTCGTCAACGGAGAGCGGCAGCGGATCGCCGCCGGGACCGCTCTCGACACACTCGTCGCGACCCTCACCCCGGCACCGTCGGGGGTGGCCGCCGCCCTGAACGAGACCGTCGTCCCACGCGGGCGGTGGTCGTCCACCTCACTGGCCGAGGGCGACCGCGTCGAGGTCCTCACCGCCGTACAAGGAGGCTGACCCATGGCCGACGACCCCTTCGTCCTCGGGGGGACGACCTACACCTCCCGGCTGATCATGGGTACGGGCGGGGCGCCCAGCCTCGACGTCCTGGAGCGCTCCCTCGTGGCGTCCGGCACGGAGCTGACGACGGTCGCGATGCGGCGCGTGAACGCGTCCGTGCACGGCTCGGTCCTCTCCGTGCTCGACCGCCTCGGCATCCGGGTGCTGCCGAACACGGCCGGCTGCTACACCGCGGGCGAGGCCGTCCTGACGGCCCGTCTCGCGCGCGAGGCGCTCGGCACCGACCTGGTCAAGCTGGAGGTCATCGCCGACGAGCGCACCCTGCTGCCGGATCCGGTGGAGCTGCTGGACGCGGCGGAGACGCTGGTCGACGACGGCTTCACGGTGCTGCCGTACACGAACGACGACCCGGTCCTCGCGCGCAAGCTGGAGGACGTCGGCTGCGCCGCGGTCATGCCGCTCGGCTCGCCCATCGGGTCCGGGCTCGGCATCCGCAACCCGCACAACTTCCAGCTGATCGTCGAGCACGCGCGCGTGCCGGTGATCCTGGACGCCGGGGCCGGTACGGCGTCGGACGCGGCGCTCGCGATGGAGCTGGGCTGCGCGGGGGTGATGCTCGCCTCGGCGGTGACCCGCGCGCAGGAGCCGGTGCTGATGGCCGAGGCCATGCGGCACGCGGTGGAGGGCGGGCGCCTGGCACGGCGGGCGGGCCGCATCCCGCGCCGGCACTTCGCGTCGGCGTCCTCCCCCACCGACGGCATGGCGGTCCTGGACCCGGAACGTCCGGCCTTCTGACCGCTCGGGAGACGCCCGCGCACCCTCCCTCCACGCGGGCGACGCCCGGTGCTGACCGTGTGATGTGTGCCTCGCCACGCGGGGCCGCGGCCGCGGAGGACCACGGGTTCCGGGATGTCCGGCGGTCCCCCGGCGCGACGGTGGCCGGTGCGCCACGGCCGCGCGGGAGCGGGCCCGAGCTGGTCGGACGCCAGTGCGAGAGAGGGGTCCCGGTGCGCGCGGTGCGCGTCACAGGTCGGTCGCAGTCATGCCCCGGTATCGGCCGAACGGGGCGGTCCGACAGTGGCGGCTCGTAGACTCACCTGCGTGGATACGACCCTTCAGGACCCGCTTGTCGGACACGTGCTCGACGGCCGCTACCGCGTCGACGCGCGCATCGCGGTCGGCGGGATGGCCACGGTCTACCGGGCCCTGGACATCCGCCTCGACCGCGTGGTCGCGCTCAAGGTGATGCACCCGGCGCTGGCCGCGGACGGTTCGTTCGTCGACCGTTTCATCCGCGAGGCCAAGTCGGTGGCCCGGCTGGCGCACCCCAACGTGGTGCAGGTCTTCGACCAGGGCACGGACGGGTCGTACGTCTACCTCGCCATGGAGTACATCGCCGGCTGCACCCTGCGCGACGTGCTGCGCGACCGCGGAGCACTCCAGCCGCGGGCCGCGCTCGACATCCTGGAACCGGTGCTCGCCGCGCTCGGCGCCGCGCACCGCGCCGGGTTCGTGCACCGCGACATGAAGCCGGAGAACGTCCTGATAGGGGACGACGGCCGGGTCAAGGTCGCGGACTTCGGTCTCGTGCGCGGGGTGGACACGGTGACGAGCACGACGGGCGCCGTCCTCGGCACCGTCTCGTACCTGGCACCGGAGCAGATCGAGCACGGCACCGCCGACCCCCGCGTCGACGTGTACGCGTGCGGGGTCGTCCTCCACGAGATGCTCACCGGCGCCAAGCCGCACACCGGGGACTCCCCCGCCCAGGTCTTCTACCAGCACCTCAACGCGGACGTGCCGCCACCGTCGGCCCGGGTGCCGGGAATGGCGTACGAGCTGGACGAGCTGGTCACCACGTCCACGGCCCGCAATCCGGACGTGCGCCCCGCCGACGCGGTGGCGCTGCTGGGCCGGGTCCTCGAAGCGCGCGCCGCCCTCACCGCCGACCAGCTCGACGCCGTACCGCCGGGCGCTCTCGCCGTGGGTCACGACAACGCCCACGACCGTACGAGCGTGATCCCGCGTTCGCTGTCCATGCAACGCCCGCTGCCGGTGAACGAGGACGAGGGCGACGGCGTCAACCGGACCAGCCGGTTCGAGAGCACCGGCTACCTCCAGGCACCGCCCGCCGCGCCCTCGCGGTCTGTGGGCACGCGTCCGCGGCGGGGGATGCTGTTCGTCGTCGCCGCCCTCGTGCTGCTGCTCGGTCTGGGCGCCGGGGTCTGGTACATCAACTCCGGCCAGTTCACGAAGGTCCCGCCGGTCCTGACGCAGACCGAGCGGCAGGCCAGGGACCATCTCAAGGACGCCGGGCTGGACGTCAAGCGGGTCAAGCACGCCTACAGCGACACGGTGAAGCGAGGCAGCGTCATCAGCACCGACCCCGGCGTCGGTGAGCGGATCCGGGACAACGACTCCGTGACGCTGACCGTGTCGGACGGCCCGAGGACCGTGAAGGTGCCCGACCTGACGGGCGTCGCGCTCGGGAAGGCGAAGGCCGAGCTGAAAGATGCCGGGCTCGCCGCGGGCATGGTCACCAAGGAGTTCAGCGAGGACGTCCCCCGGGGCTCGGTGATCAGCACGGACCCGGACACGGGCACCTCGCGGCGCGCCGGTTCGGCGATCGCGCTCGTGGTCAGCGAGGGCAGCCCGGTGGAGGTACCCGACGTCACCGGCTCGTCCGTCGAGGACGCCACCGCGGAGCTGGAGGACGCGGGTCTGAAGGTGAAGATCGCTGCGAAGCAGGTCAACTCCGAGTTCGACAAGGGCCAGATCGCCCAGCAGTCGCCGAATCCGGAGCGCGAGGCCGCCACCGGCGACACGGTGACGCTGACGGTCTCCAAGGGTCCCGAGATGATCGAGGTCCCCGACGTCGTGGGCGACAGCGTGAACGACGCGACGCAGAAGCTGAAGGACGCCGGGTTCGAGGTCGACGAGGACCGCGGTCTCCTCGGCCTCTTCGGCGACACGGTGAAGAAGCAGTCGGTGGACGGCGGCGACACCGCGCCCAAGGGCTCGACCATCACGATCCAGATCCGCTGAGCCCGAAGCACCCGCGGCTCACGGACCGGTGTCACCGGGGGTGCCCGAGGACCGCCCGTGGAGTGGCCGACGGCGCGTGACACCCTGATGGGTGTGACCAGCAAGCAGCTCCGCAACCCCGTCGGCGGCCATGTCCCGGTGGCCGGCGGCCTCAGCTCCGTCGGCCTGTCCTACGCCCGCGACCTCGCGGCCGAGACCGTCCAGGTCTTCGTCGCCAACCCGCGCGGCTGGGCGACCCCCGCCGGGAACCCGAAGCAGGACGAGGAGTTCCGCGCGGCCTGCGCCGCCGAGTCGATCCCCGCCTACGTCCACGCCCCGTACCTGATCAACTTCGGGTCGCACACCGAGGCCACGGTCGAGCAGTCGGTGGAGTCGCTGCGGCACTCGCTGCGCCGCGGCCGGGAGATCGGCGCCCTCGGCGTCGTCGTGCACACCGGGAGCGCCACCGGCAACCGGGAGCGATCCGTCGCCCTCCGGCAGGTACGGGCCCACCTGCTGCCGCTGCTCGACGAACTGACCCACGACGACGACCCGTTCCTGCTGCTGGAGTCGACCGCGGGCCAGGGCGCCTCGCTCTGCTCGCGGACCTGGGACTTCGGACCGTACTTCGAGGCCCTCGACGCCCACCCGAAGCTGGGCGTCTGCCTGGACACCTGCCACATCTTCGCGGCCGGCCACGACCTGACCGGCCCGAGCGGCATGCACCAGACCCTCGACCTGCTGGTCGACACCGTCGGCGAGGGGCGGCTGAAGCTGATCCACGCCAACGACTCGAAGGACGTCGTCGGCGCGCACAAGGACCGTCACGAGAACATCGGCTCCGGCCACATCGGCGAGGACCCGTTCCGCGCGCTGATGACCCACCCGGCCACCGAGGGCGTCCCGCTGATCATCGAGACGCCCGGCGGCAAGGAGGGGCACGCGGCGGACGTCGAACGGCTGAAGAAGCTGCGCGACGACTGAGACACACAGGAGGGAATACCCCCAGGGGGTATACGGTTCCCGACAGGTACAGGAACCGCTACCGGACGCCGGGGGCCCTCATGGAGCACGGACCGCACACGCACGCGCACGCGCACGCGCCCACAGGAGCGAGCTGGCAGATGGCCGCCCAGGCCACGCTGCACTGCCTCACGGGCTGCGCCATCGGCGAGGTGCTCGGCATGGTGATCGGTACCGCGTTCGGCTGGGGGAACCTGCCGACCACGGTCCTCGCGATCGTGCTGGCCTTCTTCTTCGGCTACGCGCTCACGCTCCGCGGCATCCTGAAGGCGGGCGTCACCTTCCGGACGGCGTTCCGGGTGGCGCTGGCCGCGGACACCCTGTCGATCGCGGTGATGGAGCTGATCGACAACGGCGTGATCGCGCTGTGGCCGGCCGCGATGGACACGGAACTGGCCGACGCCCTCTTCTGGGTGTCGCTGGCCGTGTCGCTGGTGATCGCCTTCGTGGTCACCACGCCCGTGAACAAGTGGATGATCGGCCGCGGCAAGGGCCACGCCGTGGTGCACGCCTACCACTGACCCGCCCGGAGAGGCGGCGCCGGACCTCAGAGTTCGGGGCCGTCCCCGGGCTCCTCCTGGTAGGAGTAGCGCTGCTCGCGCCAGGGGTCCCCGACGTTGTGGTAGCCCCGCTCCTCCCAGAAACCGCGCCGGTCGGCGGTCATGTACTCGACGCCGCGGACCCACTTGGGGCCCTTCCACGCGTACAGCTGCGGGACCACCAGGCGCAGCGGGAAACCGTGTTCCGCCGTCAGCAGCTCGCCGTCCTTGTGGGTGGCGAAGATGGTGCGCTCGGAGGCGAAGTCCGCGAGGCGCAGGTTCGAGCTGAAGCCGTACTCGGCCCAGACCATCACGTGGGTGACGGTGGGCGCGGGCGGGGCGATCTCCAGGATCGTACGGGCGGGGACGCCACCCCATTCGGCCCCGAGCATGCTGAACTTCGTGACGCAGTGCAGGTCGGCGACGACGGAGGCGTACGGGAGGGCGGTGAACTCCTCATGGGTCCAGCACCGCTTGTCACCGTCGGCGGTGGCCCCGAAGACGCGAAACTCCCAGCGTTCGGGGCGGAACTTGGGGACGGGTCCGTAGTGGGTGACCGGCCATCCGCGCTGGAGTCGCTGTCCCGGCGGTAGCTCCGACAGTGCCGATTCTCCCGTTTCCCGCTTTGCCGGCTGACCCATGTCTCCATCCTGACAGACCGGGGACCGTGCCCATGACCAGCGGGTCGGGGATTCGGGCAACTACTACTAAGCGTGCACTTACTGGACGGTTTTCAGTGGCCGGTGCAAAGATGCGGCGCAACCTTGCCCAGTCCCCCCGCGTGGAAGGAGCCTCTGCGATGCAGGGCGACCCCGAGGTCATCGAATTCCTCAACGAGCAGCTGACCGGCGAGCTGACGGCGATCAACCAGTACTTCCTGCACGCGAAGATGCAGGAGAACTTCGGCTGGACGAAGCTCGCCAAGTACACGCGGCACGAGTCGTTCGACGAGATGAAGCACGCGGAGGTCCTCACCGACCGCATCCTCTTCCTGGACGGCCTGCCGAACTACCAGCGGCTCTTCCACGTGCGGGTCGGGCAGACCGTCACGGAGATGTTCCAGGCCGACCGTCAGGTGGAGGTCGAGGCGATCGACCGTCTGCGGCGCGGGATCGAGGTGATGCGGGCGAAGGGCGACATCACGTCCGCGAACATCTTCGAGTCGATCCTGGAGGACGAGGAGCACCACATCGACTATCTCGACACCCAGCTGGAACTGGTCGAGAAGCTCGGCGAGGCGCTCTACATCGCGCAGCTCATCGAGCAGCCGGAGAGCTAGGGCCGGACGGGGTTACGCGGCCTCGCGCCCGGCGGAATCGTGCAGGGCGGTCTCCTGGAGGACGGCTTCGTGCTGGGCGGCCTCGACGGCTCCGCGCACCTCGGCGAGCACCGGCATGCCCTGGTCGGCGAGCTGACGGCGCGGGCAGGAGCCCCTGCCGAGCAGTGCCTGGATCTGACGGACGCACGACCCGCAGTCCGTGCCCGCCTTGGAGGCGGACGCTATCTGCCGCGGAGTGCAGGCGCCGTCCTCCGCGTGCTTCTTCACCTGCTGTTCGGTGATCCCGAAGCAACTGCAGACGTACACGCGGTTCACCTCCCGCCGAATGGATGGGGCACGCCGTCCCGATAATCGGTGAGGCTAACCTAACCTTACCCGGCATGCCAGAGCCACAAAAGTGGGGTGGGGCGCGGATCGTATGTGATCCGCGCCCCACCCTTTGCGCTGGTGACAGGCACCTCGGATGCCGGTCTCTTACCGGTCCTCTTACTGGTCGCGGTACATCTCGGCGACGAGGAAGGCCAGGTCCAGGGACTGGCTGCGGTTCAGGCGGGGGTCGCAGGCCGTCTCGTAGCGCTGGTGCAGGTCGTCGACGAAGATCTCGTCGCCGCCGCCCACGCACTCGGTGACGTCGTCACCGGTGAGCTCGACATGGATGCCGCCCGGGTGCGTGCCGAGACCCTTGTGGACCTCGAAGAAGCCCTTGACCTCGTCGAGCACGTCGTCGAAGCGGCGGGTCTTGTGGCCCGAGGCCGCCTCGAAGGTGTTGCCGTGCATCGGGTCGGTCACCCAGGCCACGGTCGAACCGGAGGCGGTGACCTTCTCGACCAGCTCGGGCAGCTTGTCGCGGACCTTGTCGGCGCCCATGCGGACGATGAAGGTCAGGCGGCCCGGCTCACGGTCGGGGTCGAGGCGCTCGATGTACTGGAGCGCCTCCTCGGCCGTCGTCGTCGGGCCCAGCTTGATGCCGATGGGGTTGCGGATCTTCGAGGCGAACTCGATGTGCGCGCCGTCCAGCTGACGGGTGCGCTCACCGATCCAGACCATGTGGCCCGACACGTCGTACAGGCGGCCCGTACGCGAGTCGACGCGGGTCAGCGCCGACTCGTAGTCGAGGAGCAGCGCCTCGTGGGAGGCGTAGAACTCGACGGTCTTGAACTCCTCCGGGTCGGTGCCGCAGGCCCGCATGAAGTTCATCGCGTTGTCGATCTCGCGCGCCAGCTGCTCGTAGCGCTGGCCCGAGGGGGACGACTTCACGAAGTCCTGGTTCCAGGCGTGCACCTGGCGCAGGTCGGCGTAACCGCCGGTGGCGAAGGCGCGCACGAGGTTGAGCGTGGAGGCGGACGCGTTGTACATCCGCTTCAGGCGCTCGGGGTCCGGGATGCGCGCCTTCTCGTTGAACTCGAAGCCGTTGACCGAGTCGCCCCGGTACGTCGGCAGGGTGAGTCCGTCGCGGGTCTCGGTGCCCTTGGAGCGCGGCTTCGAGTACTGGCCGGCGATCCGGCCGACCTTCACGACCGGCACGGAGGCGGCGTACGTGAGGACGGCGCCCATCTGGAGCAGCGTCTTGAGCTTGTTGCGGATCTGGTCGGCCGACACGGCGTCGAAGGCCTCGGCGCAGTCGCCGCCCTGGAGAAGGAACGCCTCTCCCTTGGCGACGGATGCCATCCGGGCGCGCAGCTGGTCGCACTCGCCCGCGAAGACGAGCGGCGGATACGACTCGAGGTCCGCGATCACATCGCGCAGAGCCTCGGCATCGGGGTACTCGGGCTGCTGCGCCGCGGGCAGGTCTCGCCAGGTGTTGCCAGCGCTCGCGCTGGGCTTAGCGTTCACGGTCACCCCGACAACATTACGGGGTCGTGTCCGGCGTCCATCCACATGCTCATCAATTGAGACGAACCCCGCTCGATCGGCGCGGTTCCGGACGGCCGCACGACGGGTCGCGGCGGCCGTCCGGAACCGGGCCGGCGGAGGGCCTAGTCCACGTCGAGGCGGTCGCGGTCGATGGAGATCGTCACACCGCCGTGCGTCTCGGTGGTGTCCCCTACGTACTGGTGGATGCGCTGGTGCTTGGCCCACAGGGTCGAGGGGATCGACGCGTCGGAGGTGGTCGACGAGCCGTTCCAGCGGGCGAAGTGGATCACGTCGGGCAGGGTGACGTCGGTCCGGTTGGCGATCAGGTCGGCGACCAGGGACGAGGTGTTGCCGTACGCGCCCGCGCGGTAGCCCAGCGCGTGCAGGCGCTCGGTGTAGGCGTCGATGTAGCCGAGCACCTGGGCGGTGACCGTTTTGCCGGGCTCGTAGTGCTCCAGGTCGTTGTAGAGCACCGTGCCCTTGCCGAAGCCGAGCGCGGCGGCCTGCGCCGCCGCGTCGTCGGCGGCGGCGGTGCCCTGCGCGACCGGGCTGGTGATGGCCGCGCAGCCGCCCCCGCAGCTGCCGCCGTCCGAGGAGGGCTGGCGGCCGACGTAGAGCGGGAAGAACCGCCATCCCCGCGTGTACTGGGTGCGCACCCAGTCGGCGGTGAGGTGCTGCTGGGCACAGGCACGGTTGAGGCCGCCGATGTAGACGCCGATGGCGCCGTAGGCGGAGTTGTCGCGCCAGGCGTCCATCGCGGACTGGCTGGGGGCGGTGCAGGCGTCGAAGCCCTCGCCGCGGAAGGAGGTCGCGTCGGCGGGCAGCGCGGTCACGGCGGGCAGCGCGGCGGGGGCGCCGGGCGTCGCGGTGACGGGCAGCCCGGCGCTACGCAGGATGTCCTGGATGCGGGTGCGGTCGTAGCCGTAGGCGGCGGTGACGGTGATGCGGTCGGCGGTGGCCCGGTAGGTGCGGGCGGTGGGGTTCTCGCTGACGGCGCGCGCCGCGGCCCGGGCGGGCTGGACGAGCAGGGCCTCCGTACGGCCGCTGGCCCGGGCCGGACAGTTCTGGTTGCCGCCCGGGGTGCCGAGGTAGACGGCGTGCCGGTCGAAGCGGACGCAGGCGTCGGGATGTTTCTCCAGGTCCACGATCTGCCAGGAGGCGGGGACGGTGAAGGCGTGACCGCGGTAGGAGACCTGGGTGACGTCCTCGGAGTCGGTCGGCCGCGGGGCCGATCGCGCGGCGCCGAGCGGCCCGGCGGCCAGGGCGGCGGCCGCGAGGAACACGGTCAGCGTGCGGGCGGCGGTCCGGCGGGGCTGTTTCGGGCGGGCTGGGGGCATGGCGGGCGCTCCTCGGTCGGTTCGTTCTGTCTGGCCATCCATGGCCGGTGACCGGCTCCTCGGAACGCCGCGCGGAAGCGGTTCACGCTGTTGCCCGCTCCGGGGCGTCGGGTAAGGTGCGGCACATGTACGCGCCGACGAACCAGAACTGGTGGTGGACCGCTCATCCGGCGGCCCACTGACTGCGCGTACACACGACGTCGACAAGGCCGCCCGAGGGCGGCCTTCGGTGTTTGCGGACCCGGGTCGTTCCTCTCCGAGATGCACGATCCGAGAGAAGGACCGCACCCATGAACCTGCACGAGCTGCTGGACGATCCCCGCCCGTTCGCCCTGCTGCGCCGTCGCACCCCCGGCCACGACCACGACGTCGTGGAGCTGCTGCTGGGGCCGGTGCGCGAGGTGGAGCACCTCGCCGGCCTCCCCGACGAGTGCCTCGCGCTGATCCCGTTCCGGCAGATCCGGGAGCGCGGTTTCGACGTCCGCGACGACGGCACCCCGCTCGCCGTGCTGGTCCCCGAGGAGCGGCACGAACTGCCGCTCGGGCAGGTGCTGGAGCAGTTGCCCGCGCACGACGTGCGGGTCGAGGGCGGCGGCTTCGACGTCGCCGACGAGGAGTACTCCGGGATCGTCGAGCGGGTGCTGCGCGAGGAGATCGGCAGCGGCGAGGGCGCGAACTTCGTGATCCGGCGGACGTACGAGGGACGGATCCCGGGGTTCGGGCGGGCGGACGCGCTGGCGCTGTTCCGCCGGCTGCTGGAGGGCGAGCGCGGCGCGTACTGGACGTTCGTCGTGCACACCGGGGAGCGGACGCTGGTCGGGGCGAGCCCGGAGGTGCACGTGCGGATGTCCGGCGGGACGGTGGTGATGAACCCGATCAGCGGGACGTACCGCTACCCGGCCGGCGGCCCGACGCCCGAGGACCTGCTCGCCTTCCTCTCCGACGGCAAGGAGATCGAGGAACTCTCGATGGTCGTCGACGAGGAGCTCAAGATGATGTGCACCGTCGGCGACATGGGCGGGGTGGTGGTCGGGCCGCGACTCAAGGAGATGGCCCATCTCGCGCACACCGAGTACGAGTTGCGCGGCCGGTCCTCGCTGGACGTGCGGGAGGTGCTGCGGGAGACCCTGTTCGCGGCGACGGTCACCGGCTCGCCCGTGCAGAACGCGTGCCGGGTCATCGAGCGGCACGAGGTCGGGGGCCGCGGGTACTACGCGGGCGCGCTGGCCCTGCTCGGACGGGACCCGGCGGATGGACGGGACGGCGCCGGCGCGCAGACGCTCGACTCCCCGATCCTCATCCGGACCGCCGACATCGGGGCGGACGGCCGACTGCGGGTGCCGGTCGGCGCGACGCTCGTCCGCGGATCGGACCCGGCGGGCGAGGTGGCCGAGACGCACGCGAAGGCGGCCGGGGTGCTGGCGGCCCTGGGGGTGCTGCCCGGCCGCCCGCGCCCGGACGGTGTCCGGCCGCGGCTGGGCGACGATCCGCGGGTCCGGGCGTCGCTGGACGGCCGGCGGGCCTCGCTCGCGCCGTTCTGGCTGCGGATGCAGGAGCGGTCCCCGGAACTGACCGGGCACGCCCTGGTCGTGGACGCCGAGGACACCTTCACGGCGATGCTCGCGCACGTGCTGCGGTCGTCGGGGCTCGACGTGACGGTGCGCCGCTACGACGAGCCCGGGCTGCGGGAGGCCGTCCTCACGCACCGGGGACCGGTCGTCCTCGGCCCCGGCCCCGGCGACCCCCGCGACCTCACGGACCCCAAGATGCGCCTCCTGCGGGCGCTCACCGCAGAGGTGATCCGGGAGCACCGGGACGGCATCCTCGGTGTCTGTCTCGGGCACGAGCTGATCGCGGCCGAGCTGGGCCTGGAGATCGTCCGCAAGGACGTGCCGTACCAGGGCGCGCAGACCGTGATCGACCTGTTCGGGCGGCAGGAGACCGTCGGTTTCTACAACAGCTTCACGGCCCGGTGCGACGAGGAGGCGCTGGTGGAGCTGTCGGCGCACGGCGTCGAGATCAGCCGCGCGGCGAACGGCGAGGTGCACGCGCTGCGCGGTCCGGGGTTCGCCGGCGTGCAGTTCCACCCGGAGTCGGTGCTGAGCCTGAACGGCACGGCGGTCGTCCGGGAACTGGTCGGTCAGCTGCGCGGCACCAGCACGTTCTCCGAGCGGCGGCCCTCCGCGTAGTCGACGACGTTGCGGACGGTGGCGTCGACGATCTGGCCGACGGCGTCGGCGGTGTAGTACGCCTGGTGCGAGGTGACCAGGACGTTCGGAAAGGTGACGAGGCGGGCCAGGGTGTCGTCCTCGACGGCTTCGAGGGACTTGTCGAGGAAGAAGAGCCCGGCCTCCGCCTCGTACACGTCGAGGCCGACGCCCGTGAAGCGGCCCTCGCGCAACTGGGCGACGAGGGCCTGGCTGTCGATGAGACCGCCGCGGCTGGAGTTCACCAGGACGGCGTCGTCCTTCATCGTGCGCAGGGCGTCGGCGTCGATCAGGTGCTGGGTCTGCGGCATCAGCGGGACGTGCAGGGAGATCAGGTCGGACTCGGCGAGGAGGCGCTCCTTGGGGACGTACTCCATGCCGAGTCCGACGCAGGCGGGGTTCTCGGCGATGTCCCAGCCGAGCAGCCTCATGCCGAAGCCGTGGGCGATCCGGGTGAACGCCTCGCCGATCTTCCCGGTGCCGAGGACGCCCGCGGTGCGCCCGTGCATGTCGCGGCCCATCAGCCCGTCGAGCCGGAAGTCGAAGTCGCGGGTGCGGTTGGCGGCGCGCACGACCCGGCGGTTGACGGCCATCCCGAGGGTCCAGGCGAACTCGGCGACCGAGTAGGGCGAGTAGTACGAGACCCGGGCGACGGTCATGCCGAGGCGCTCGGCGACGTCCAGGTCGATGTTGTTGAAGCCGGTGGAGCGCTGGGCGACGAGCTGGGTGCCGCCGGCGGCGAGGGTCTGCAGGACCCGGTTCCCCAGGCCGCAGTTGACGCTGGTGGAGATCGCCTCGTGGCCCGCCGCGATGGGCGCGGTGTCCTCGGTGAGGAAGACGTCGAGACAGCGGACCTCGTGGCGTCCGGCGAAGGCCTTCTCGATCAGGGGCTTCTCGTCGGACTGGACGCCGAACGCCAGGATCTCCACCGGCTGCTCCCGTTCTGGAGGGTTATGGGCCGGATGCCGAATATACGGCCCGTCCCTCCAGGCCGCAGAGGCGAACGGGGGCGTGGTGGAGACCCCGGGGCGGTGTCGCCGTCAGCCGAAGAAGACGCCGACCTCCTCGTACAGCGCCGGGTCGACGGTCTTCAGACGGGCGGTCGCCTCGGCGATGGGGACGCGGACGATGTCCGTGCCGCGCAGGGCGACCATCTTGCCGAAGTCGCCGTCCCGGACGGCCTCGATGGCGTGCAGCCCGAAGCGGGTGGCGAGCCAGCGGTCGAAGGCGCTGGGCGTCCCGCCGCGCTGGACGTGCCCGAGGACGGTGGTGCGCGCCTCCTTGCCGGTGCGCCGTTCGATCTCCTTGGCCAGCCACTCGCCGACACCGGAGAGCCGGACGTGCCCGAACGAGTCCAGCGTGCCGTCCTTGAGGACCATGTCGCCGTCCTTGGGCATCGCGCCCTCGGCGACGACGACGATCGGCGCGTACGACGCCTTGAAGCGCGAGGTCACCCAGGCGCAGACCTGCTCGACGTCGAAGCGCTGCTCGGGGATGAGGATGACGTTCGCGCCGCCGGCCAGGCCCGAGTGGATCGCGATCCAGCCCGCGTGGCGGCCCATCACCTCGCAGACGAGGACGCGCATGTGGGACTCGGCGGTGGTGTGGAGGCGATCGATGGCCTCGGTCGCGATGCCGACCGCCGTGTCGAAGCCGAAGGTGTAGTCGGTCGCGGACAGGTCGTTGTCTATCGTCTTCGGCACGCCGACGATGTCGATGCCGTACTCGTCGCCGAGCCGCGCGGCGACGCCCAGGGTGTCCTCGCCGCCGATCGCGATGAGCGCGTCGACGTCCTGTTTGACGAGGGTCTCCTTGATCCGGCGGATGCCGTTCTCCTGCTTGAGGGGGTTGGTGCGCGAGGACCCGAGGATGGTGCCGCCGCGCGGCAGGATGCCCCGGACGGCGGGGATGTCCAGCCGGACCGTGTCGTCCTCCAGCGGCCCCCGCCAGCCGTCCCGGAAGCCGACGAAGTCGTAGCCGTACTCCTGTACGCCCTTGCGGACGATGCCCCGGATGACGGCGTTGAGTCCGGGGCAGTCGCCGCCTCCGGTCAGTACTCCGACCCGCATGGAAAGTCCCTTCGCCGAGTGGCTGATGGACTCACGCTAATAGTGACCCATGTCACTCAGGGATGGTGCGGATGGTCAATTCCGGTGCATTGTCGCGTAGTTGATCACCAGAGATCACCCGAAGGGGGTCATTGGGTGGTTATCGGGCGGTTTACTCGTCGTCCAGGCCGCGCTCGATGGCGTAGCGGACCAGCTCGACGCGGTTGTGGAGCTGGAGCTTGCCCAGGGTGTTCTGCACGTGGTTCTGGACCGTGCGGTGCGAGATGACCAGACGCTCGGCGATCTGCTTGTAACTCAGGCCCTTGGCGACCAGGCGCAGCACCTCGGTCTCACGGTCGGTCAGCTGCGGCGCCCGCGGCTCGTCGGCGCCGGCCGCGGTGGCGGGCTCCGAGGCCAGCCGGCGGTACTCGCCGAGGACCAGTCCGGCGAGGCCGGGGGTGAACACCGCGTCCCCGACCGCCGTCCGGCGCACGGCGTCGGTCAGCTCCTCGGTGGACGCGGACTTGAGGAGGTAGCCGGTCGCCCCGGACTTCACCGCCTCCAGCACGTCGGCGTGCTCGCCGCTGGCCGACAGGACGAGGACGCGCAGGCCGGGGTCGGCGCCGACCAGTTCCTTGCAGACCTGGACGCCGGGCTTGGCGGGCAGGTTCAGGTCGAGGACGAGGACGTCGGGTGCGACGGCCAGTGCGCGGCGCACGGCCTGCTCGCCGTCCCCCGCGGTGGCCACCACGTCGAAGCCGGCGGCCTCCAGGTCACGGGCCACGGCGTCCCGCCACATCGGGTGGTCGTCCACCACCATGACCCGCACGGGGCCCTCCCCCGTCCGCCGCTCCTGCGCCGTGCCGCCCGTCATCGCCGTCCCCTCGTGTCCGTCATCGTGTGCTCGCCCTTCCCCGTGAGACCTTCGGTACCTTCAGCTCGACCTCCGTGCCCTGCCCGGGGACCGAGACCAGCTCCGCCGTGCCGCCCAGGTCGCGCAGCCGGCCACGGATCGACAGCGCCACCCCGAGGCGGCCCTCTCCCTCGGCCTGGGGGAGCCGGCCCTCCGGGATGCCAGGGCCGTCGTCGCGCACGGTCACGACGACCTCGTCCGGTTCGTCCTCGACCAGGATCCAGGCGCGGGCGTCCGCACCGACATGTCTGCGGACGTTGTCCAGGGCGGCGCCGACGGCCGCGGCCAGCTCCCGCGCGGCGGCCGGGGCGAGCGGCACCGGAGCGCCGGGCTCGGAGAGGGTCACGCGCGCGGTGGCGTACGGGGCGAGCAGGGAACGCAGGTCAACGGGGCCCACCGGGTCGGCCTCGTCGTCCGGTTCGTCGACGGCTCGCACGAGCGCGCCGAGCGCGGCGTCCTCCGACACCCGGGAGAGGGGCACCATCCCGCCCGACACCAGCGTGCGCAGCGCGACCTCCTGCTCGCCCGCCATCCGGCCCAGCTCCCCGGCCTCGCCGCCCAGCGCACTGCCCCGCCGCTGCACCATCGCGAGGACCTGGAGCACGCCGTCGTGGATGTCCCGGGCGAGCCGCTCGCGTTCGCGGGTGGCGGCCTCGATCTCCAGCGCCCGGGCGAGGGTGCGCTCGGAGGCGCGGGCCACCTCGACGACGTAGCCGATGGCGATGGAGGCGACCCAGACGAGGATCACGTTGTGCACGGTGTCGCGGGTCGGAGCGCCACGCTCGACGAGGTTGGCCGCGGCGACGAGCGTGGAGGCGAACGCCGCCCATCGCCAGCCGCCCTTGATCGCGAACGCCAGGACGGCGCCGGCCGTCCATATCGACGGCAGCGTCGGGCCTCCCGCGTCGATGCGCGGGCCCGCGTCGGCGACCCGGGTGAGCAGGATGCCGGTCAGCGCGACGGTGAGGTCGGCGGCGAGGAACGGCTTGGTGCAGTGGACGGCGCCGGCGACCCTCGGCAGGGTGGCCAGGGTCCAGACGAACAGCACGGCGAAGTACGTGACGGCCACCCAGGGGTGGGTGAAGCTGTCGTACGCGGTGGCGAACAGCCCGACCGCGTAGAACATGGTCAGTACCCGGTACGCGGTCAGGGCACGCCACAGCGGCTGCTCGACCGACATCCTCATGACTCTCTCGCGCTTGGCCATGCCCCCCACCCCACACTGCCGACGTCCTGACGGACGCTCCCGGCGGCCGGACCGTTCCGTCCACGCCGGACTGTTCCGTCCACGCCGGTCCGGCTCCCCCGCGGCCGCTCGGCCCCCGGCCCGCCCGGAGGCCTCCGGGCCGCCGCTCCCCCGCTAGACGTCCTTCGGCCCGGCGTCCTTCGCCGCGCTGTCCGCACTGGTCTCGCTGTCCTTGGCCCCGGTGCCCTCGTCCTCGACGGTCCCGGTGCTCTCGCGCTCGCCCTCGACTGTCCCGGTGCCCTCGTCCTCGACGACCGTCAGCTCGGCGCGCCTCTGCTCGGCGGCCCGCTGTTCGGCGGCTTCCGCCGCCGCCTGCTTCTCGGCCTGCGCGAGCGCCGCCTTCTCCGCCTTCTCCTCTTCCTTCTCGGCCTTGGCCGCCTCCGCGATCTGCCGCTTGGCGGCCGTCGCGTAGATGTCGACGTACTCCTGGCCGGAGAGCTTCATGATCTCGTACATGACCTCGTCGGTCACCGCGCGGAGCACGAAGCGGTCGTGCTCCATGCCGTTGTAGCGGCTGAAGTCCAGCGGCTTGCCGATGCGGATGCCCGGACGCATCAGCTTGGGCATCACCTTCCCCGGCGGCTGGATCTTCTCGGTGTCGATCATCGCGACGGGGATGACGGGCGCGCCGGTGGCGAGCGCCACGCGCGCGAGGCCGCCGGGCTTGCCGCGGTACAGCCGGCCGTCGGGCGAGCGCGTGCCCTCCGGGTAGATGCCGAACAGCTCTCCGCGCTCGATGACGTCTATCCCGCTCTTGATCGCGGCTTCGCCCGCGCCGCGGGCGCCGGACCGGTCCACCGGGAGCTGGCCGACGCCCTTGAAGAAGGCGGCGGTCATCCGGCCCTTGAGGCCGGGGGTCGTGAAGTACTCCGCCTTGGCGATGAAGGTGACCTTGCGGTCGAGGATCGCGGGAAGGAAGAACGAGTCCGAGAACGACAGGTGATTGCTCGCCAGGATGGCGGCACCCTCGGCAGGGATGTTCTCGAGGCCTTCCACCCAGGGCCTGAAGGCGAGCTTCAGTGACCCTCCGATGGAAAACTTCATTGCGCCGTAGATCACCCGAGTGCCTCCTGAGTCGTGGATCAGACCTTAACCCGGAGCACTGTCAAAGGCCCCGACGACCCTGGTCGGTGTCAGTACCGTCGCGTACGGTGAAGCAGACCTGGAGTCGTTCCCGCCCTTCTCACGAACAGGAGACCGAGGTGCCGGTCCTTCCTGGAGCCGAGCCGTTCCGCCACGAGGGCGGAGAGGTCGGAGTCCTCCTCTGCCACGGTTTCACCGGCTCCCCGCAGTCACTGCGCCCCTGGGCGGAGTACCTGTCCGAGCGCGGCCTCACCGTCGCGCTGCCCTTGCTGCCCGGGCACGGCACCCGCTGGGAGGACATGCAGCTCACCGGCTGGCAGGACTGGTACGCGGAGGTCGACCGCGAGCTGCGCGCCCTGCGCGAGAGGTGCTCGCGGGTCTTCGTGTTCGGGCTCTCGATGGGCGGGGCGCTGGCGCTGCGGCTCGCCGCCCGGCACGGCGACGAGATCAGCGGCGTCGTGGTCGTCAACCCTCTGAACAAGGTGCACGGCCTCGCCGCGTACGCCCTGCCGGTCCTCCGTCACCTCGTCCCCTCCACGAAGGGCATCGCGAGCGACATCGCGAAGGAGGGCTCCGAGGAGCTCGGCTACGCGCGCGTGCCTCTGCACGCCGCCCACTCGATGCGGAAGCTGTGCGCCGTCGTCGACGCGGAGCTGCCGCAGGTCACCCAGCCGCTCCTGCTGCTGCACAGCCTCCAGGACCATGTCGTCTCCCCCGCCGACGCGGCCCGCATCCTCGGCCGGGTGTCGTCCACGGACGTGACGGAGTCGGTCCTGGAACAGAGCTACCACGTCGCGACGTTGGACCACGACGCGGACCGGATCTTCGAGGAGAGCTACGCCTTCGTCACCCGGCTCGCTCCCGGAGCGGGCAAGGAGTCCGGCCCGGGTCAGGTGGGTCAGCAGGAAGGGACGGCAGCCGGTGGCTGAGCAGGACGCGGACCGCGGCGATTCCGAGGAGAAGGGCGTTCCCGTCGGCGAGCCCCTCGACGGGGCGCTCGGCGAGGGGCTCGGGGAGTCCCGCGCCGAACCGCTGGCGGAGCCGCTCGGTGACACCCGAGCGGAGGCCCCGGGTGACACGGGCGGGCAGTCGCCCGGCGACGAGCAGAGCGTGCCGTTCGACGAGGAGGCCGCCTGGCAGTCGATCGTCCAGGGATACGGCGAGGAGCCGCCGGACCCGCCCGGCGCGAAGCCGTTCAAGTCCGTGGAGGACCTGGCACTGCTGGACCCCGAGACGAACGACGGCCCCGACGGCGGCGGCAGGTCCGGCAAGCGCGCCGGGACAGCCGGGGACGCCGCGGGCGAAGGCGACGGAGACGGAGCCGACGACACCACCGGCGCCGCGTCCCCCTCGGACGCCTCGACCGGCGAGAAGCCCCCGGCCGCGAAGGCCCTCGGCAGCTCGGTCGCCTTCGCGCCCGGTGTGGGTGGCGTCGGCGGCCCGCGGGACTACGCCGCGCCCGAACCGGCGGAGGGCGACTTCGACGAGGACGACGAGGGCCACTTCGTACCGCCCGAGCCGCCCCCGCTGCCGGTCGCGGACACCACGGCCAAGTTCGCCTGGCTCGGTGTGCTCGGCGGACCCACGCTGCTGCTGCTCGCCGTGCTCCTCGGCTGGGACATGACCTGGTGGCTCACCACCCTCGGCATCGGCGGCTTCCTCGGCGGCTTCGCCACCCTGGTGACGCGCATGCAGACCGACGACGACGATCTGGACGACCCGGGGCGCGGCGCGGTGGTCTGAACCCCGCACCACGCACCACCGGGAGCGGCGACGCCCTAGGCCGCGGGCACTCTGAGCGCGGCCAGTACGGGCAGATGGTCCGTGGCCGCCCTCAGGTCCGCCTCCGTGATGCCGGGCAGGCCGAGCGGGACGCCGCAGCCCAGGACCTCGACGCCGGGCGTCGCGAAGATCGCGTCGATGCGGCGCTCCGGCTCCGTACGCGTCCAGGTGTGCTCCGCGCCCCAGGGACGGGTCACCCAGCCGTCCTGGAGCGCGCCCGCGATACGGCGGAACGTCGGCCCGGTCGGCCGTTCGTTGAGGTCGCCGCCCGCGACGGCGTACGGGGTTCCGAGGTCGGCCAGGCGGTCGAGCAGGAGGCCGCCGTGCGCCGTGCGCTCGTCCTTGTGCAGCGACAGATGGCAGCTCAGCACACCGAGCCGGGCTCCCCCGAAGCGGACGACCGCCGTGGCGAAGCCGCGCCGGTGCCGGCCGGGCATCCGCGGGAGCAGCACGTCCTCGGTGCGCTCGACGGTGGCCCGCAGGGAGCACAGCAGCGCGGGCCCGGAGGTGGTGGCGCCGCCCGAGAGCACCACCTGGCCGGAGGCGGCGGCCAGGCGGGCGAGCTTCTTGCGCCACCGGAAGAAGCGCGGCGCCTCCTGGATCAGGACGAGGTCCGGCGCGCAGGCGGTGATCACACGGGCGAGCGCGGCGGTGTCGTCGCGCATCGAGCGGATGTTGTAGCTGAGCACCCGGACCACGGCCGAACCGTCGGGTTCGGTACGGGAGTCGGGCAGCGGACTGGCGGTGGGGCTGGTCGGCATGGCGATCAAGATACGCGCTACGACCGTGCCGGACGGGCGGAAGGGTGGAAGCGCGACGCGGGTCAGGCGCTCCTCGGTGCGAGGCGTCCTCGCTCGTCCTCGATCGTCCGCGAACATTCTCGATCGACCTCATCGACCTCATGGATCTCGATCGGCGAGGAGGTTCGGCAACCGGCAGGGCCTGGGGGTGGGGGGCCAGGGGCCGAGCGCCGGGAACGACGGAGCCCGCCGGCCCCGTGAGGGCTCGGCGGGCTCCGCTGTGCGGCAGAAGCGGTGCGCTACATGATCGGGTCGGGCTCCCGGGCCAGGTCGGCCGCGCCGACCAGCCCCGCCTTGTTCCCCAGCTGGGCGGCGATCACGTCGGCGACCGGGCGCCAGTTGCCACCCACCAGCCAGCGCTTGTACGACTTCCGGATCGGGTCGAGGACCAGCTCGCCCTCGTCCGAGAGGCCGCCGCCGACGATGAAGGCGGACGGGTCGAACAGCGAGGCGAGGTCGGCGAGACCCGCGCCGGCCCAGCGGGCCAGCTCACGGTAGGAGTCCACCGCCACCGGGTCGCCCTGCCGGGCGGCCATCGAGATGTGCTTGCCCTCGATGCCGTCGGGGCTGCCGTCGCCGAGGCCCAGCAGGACCTCGGCGGCCTCCGGAGTGGCGTTGGCCCGCTGCTTGGCGTAGCGGACGAGGGCGCGCCCGGACGCGTACTGCTCCCAGCAGCCCTGCGAGCCGCAGCCGCACAGCAGACCGTCCGGGACCATCCGGATGTGGCCGAACTCGGCGGCCACGCCGAAGTGCCCCCGGCGCAGCTTGTTGCCGATGATGATGCCGCCGCCGAGGCCGGTGCCCAGGGTGATGCAGATGACGTTGCGGTGCCCCTTGCCCGCACCGAACTTGTACTCCCCCCACGCGGCCGCGTTCGCGTCGTTCTCCACGACGACCGGCAGGCCCACGCGCTGCTCGACCTCGGCCTTCAGCGGCTCCTGGCGCCAGTCGATGTTCGGCGCGAAGTACACCGTCGAGCGCTGGCGGTTCACGTATCCGGCGGCACCGATGCCGACGCCGACGATGTCGTGACCCGCGCGCGCGCCCTCCACGGCCGAGGCGATGGCGTCCACGATGGCCTGCGGCGTGCTGGGAGTCGGCACCTTGTGCGTCGAGAGGATGTTGCCTTCCTCGTCGACCACACCGGCCGCGATCTTCGTGCCGCCGATATCGACGCCGATGGTGAGTCCCATGAATCCCTCAGTTTCGGTCGAGCCCCGCTACGGGCAACCGTACCCGAGCGACCTTTAGTCCAGGTCGATGTGTTCCCCTGGACCGGGCTCCTCGTCACGAGTTCCGGTGCCCCGGGTGGTCCAGCGGCGTTCCTGCGTCTCGACGGCCGAGCGGTAGGCGGCGAGCAGTTCGGTGCCCGCGGCGGCGAGATGGTCGAAGACGTCCGGGTTGCGCTCGATCACCGGTTCGACGGCGGCCCTGGCCTGCTGGACGACCTGGTTGACCATCTGCTGGGCGGTGCCCGAGGCGACCGCGCCGAACAGGGGCGACTGGATCCCGGAGAGCTTGTCCGCTACGGCGTCGACGAGCTTGCGCAGTTCCTCGGCGGCGGAGCCGGGGGGCGGACCGTGCTGGGCTCGGCGGCGGGCCTGTTCCTCCGCGAGATCCTCGGCACACGCCGTCGCCCAGGCGTCGGCGTCCGCCGCGTGCGTCTCGTCGACGCGCACGTCGTCGGACGTCTCCTCCTGAGCGGCGTCGGATGGGGGGCGCTCTTCGCTCATGGCGGACTCCTGCCTACGTGTTCGTGCCTTCGACGTTACCCGAACGGCGGTACACCGTTCACCGTCCCGACGGCCCCGATCGGGACCGGGGCACGTCCTGCGGCCACGTCTGCGGTCCCGTCACCGCTCCCCGCGCGGCCACAGGCCGGGGTCCGGCGCGAAGCGGATGCGCAGCTCGCCCTCGCGCAGGGCCGCGCCCGCCACGGTGCACCGGCGCAGCGCGGACGGCAGCGGCACGATCCGGCGGAACGGGCCGACGGTGACGACGAGCTCGTCGCCGCGCCGGACGAGGTCGAGTTCGTCGCGTATCGCGCCGGGCAGCGGAATGTTCCAGACGAGGACGCCGTCGTCGGCGAGGCGGTCGGTGACGGGCCACTCGACGGGGGTGGGCGCGGTGTTGACGGCCGGTACGGGCAGCGCGGCGAGGTCGTGGGGGCCGCGGGGGTCGTGGCCGGCGTGCGGGACCTCGTGCAGGTCGTACGTGTCCTGCCATTCGTCCAGGGCCTTGCGCTGCTGGGCGGCGAGGGCCGCGAGCCAGGTGTCGTTGGTGGCGCCGGGCAGCACCCGGTTCGCCACCAGGGTGTCGACGGGCAGGCCGCGCAGGGCGAGGGCGGTGGCCGCGGTGCGGACGGCGTCGGCACCGGCCGGGCCCGGCTCGGCGACGAGCCGTACGGTCGTGGCGCGGTCCTCGACGACCGCCTGCACGGCGGCCAGCTCGACGTCCCAGCGGGCGGCCGTCTCGTACAGCCACTCGGCGGGCATCGGTACGCCGGCGAGACGGCCGAGGACGGGGCGCAGGGCGCGGGCGGCCTGGCGCTCGGGCGGGAGCAGGCGGCGCAGGTAGCGGCGGAGTTCCTCGGGCAGGGAGAGGAGGGCGAGCGCCTGTGGGGCGGGCGGCAGGTCCACGACGAGGAGGCCGTACGCGTCCGACAGTGCGGCGTCGCGCAGGGCCCTGAGCAGGGCGAGTTCCTCGGCGCCGGGCAGCGGCGTGACCTCCTCGGCGTCCAGGCGGGAGGCGCCGAGCAGGTCGAGGGCGGTGGTGGCGCGCTGCTGGAACGCGGTGAGGTCGTCACGGAAGCGGGCGGCGGCGTCGGGGCGCCACGCGGTGAGGCCGGGGGCGGCCTCGACGGGGTCCGGGCCGGTGGGGACGCCGAGCACGGCACCGAGGGTGTCGGTGCGGTCGGCGGTGAGCACCAGGGTGCGGGTGCCCTCGCGGGCCGCCTTCAGCGCGGTGGCCGCGGCGACGGTCGTACGGCCGGTGCCGCCTTGGCCGGTGATCAGGATGGTGCGCATGGAGCTGAACGCTACCGGTACCGGGCGGGGGGCCCGTGCCGGTCTCGGGTGCGGTCCGGTGGGTGGTTCGGGGCCGTGCCGGTACATCCGCCCGTCGCCGTTGGATCAGACGTCAGTCACCAACGCCCGGCTGCTCGATCCGGACGTAAGCGACGGGCATGTGATGTACCGGCACGACCCCTCCCGCCGCCCGCCGGGTGCGGGGATTCAGCCCCTCCGGCGTTTGAGGAGCGGGGTCTGGGGCGGAGCCCCAGGTCGGGAAGGGAAGGGGCGGAGGGGGCGAGGAAAGCCTGGGCCTGACGGACGGGGGATTGCCCGGGCTCGCCAGGGTGGAAGGGTGGCCGGGCTCGCCAGGGTGGGAGGTGGCCGGGAGAGCAGGCGCCCTCGGGGGCTAGGCCGTTTCTTCGACGCGCTTCTTCAGGCCGGCCAGCGCCCGGTCGATGATGACCTTCTCGGCCTTGCGCTTGATCATCCCGAGCATCGGGATCTTGACGTCGACGGTGAGCCGGTACGTCACCTCGGTCGCCCCGGCACCGACGGGCGCGAGCAGGTACGAGCCGTCGAGCGAGCGCAGCATCTGGGACTTGACCAGGGTCCAGGAGACCTCGTGGGCCCCGGTCCAGGTGTAACCGAGGGTCTGGTCGTCCTTGATGGCGCCGGCGTCCATGACGAGGCGGACCTGCTCCGCGCGGCCCTGCGCGTCCGTCTTCAGCACCTCGGCCTCCTTCACCTCACCCGTCCAGTCCGGATAGCGGGCGAAGTCGGCGATCACCGCCATGACCTCCTCCGGTGCCGCCTCGATCGTGATGCTCGAACTGGTGTGTTCCGCCATCGCGGTGGCTCCTCCAGATGCGGTCCGGTGAGGGAGGGTGGTGCGCACGTCTGTGCAGCGTGAAGGCTACCGCGCACAACCACGGCCGCCGTCACCCCGCCCGGCGTTCACCACCGCCGACGACTCACCACTCCAGCACCCAGGGCCGGCCCGACCCCGCGAAGTGCCCCACATTCACGCATTCCGTCGCCCCGACACGCATCCGGGGGGCGAGTGGCTGATGGACGTGGCCGAAGAGCGCGTACCGGGGGCGCGTGCGCCGGATCGCGTCGAGCAGGGCGCGGGAGCCCCTCTCGAAGCGGCGCGCCACGGTGTCGTACACCAGCTCCGGAACCTCCGGCGGGATGTGCGTGCAGAGCACGTCGACCTCGCCGACCGCCTCGACCTTGGCCGCGTACTCCTCGTCGCTGATCTCGTACGGGGTGCGCATCGGCGTCCGCAGACCGCCGCCGACGAAGCCGAACACGCGGCCGCCGATCTCGACCCGCTCGCCGTCGAGGACGGTGGTACCGGGTCCGGCGTACTCCGGCCACAGGTTCGGCATGTCGACATTGCCGTAGGTGGCGTACGTCGGAGTGGGGAACGCTGCGAACATCTCGGCGTACTGCTTTCGTACGGCCTTCTCGATCGCGGCGGCCCGCTCGGTGCCGATGCCGGCCCACAGTCGGGCGCCGAACGCGCGGGCCTCCTCGAAGCGGCGGGCGGTGCGCAGCTCGACGATGCGGTCGGCGTTCTCCACGCCGAAGAGCTCGGGGAAGATGCCGCGGGAGTGGTCCGCGTAGTCCAGGAAGAGGACCAGGTCACCGAGGCAGACCAGGGCGTCCGCGCCGTCGCCCGCTCGGGCCAGGTCCCGGACGTTGCCGTGCACGTCACTGACCACATGAACGCGCGTCCTTGGATTTCCGACCGGTGTGGGTGCCATGACGATCAAGCGTAGGCGTGTGCGGCAAACGTGAACAGAGGCGGCCGGACCTGCGATTACTGGCTGGCCGGGAAAGGCGTGGACTACTCTGCGCGAAGGAACGCCAACACGTGTGACGCATGGAACATCTCGCTCGACCCCCCTGTCGAAGAAGCCATACCGACGGGTAACGTCCGGCCAGTCCAGTCGTACTCAGGATTTCAACCAGTGATCTTCCGAGTACCTGCCCGAGCCTTGGACCGCACCGTCGCATCACACAGAGTCGTGGCGTCGGCGCCCTATGAGGAGCAGCAGTCTTGCGCGAGTTCAGCCTTCCGGCTTTGTACGAGGTCCCCGCTGACGGAAATCTCACCGACATCGTCCGCAGAAACGCCGCGCAGCATCCCGACGTCGCCGTTATCGCGCGCAAGGTCGGCGGCACATGGACGGACGTGAGCGCCACGACCTTCCTCGCCGAGGTGCGCGCCGCGGCCAAGGGCCTGATCGCCTCGGGCGTGCAGCCCGGGGACCGGGTCGCCCTGATGTCCCGTACCCGATACGAGTGGACGCTGCTCGACTTCGCGATCTGGAGCGCCGGCGCGGTCACCGTGCCGGTGTACGAGACCAGCTCCGCCGAGCAGGTGCAGTGGATCCTCGGTGACTCGGGCGCGACCGCCTGCATCGTCGAGCTGGCCACGCACGCGGCCTCCGTCGAGTCGGTGCGCGACCACCTGCCCGCCCTCAAGCACGTCTGGCAGATCGAGGCCGGCGGCGTCGAGGAGCTGGGGCGCCTCGGCCACGACGTCAGCGACGCCGCCATCGAGGAGCGCAGCTCGCTCGCCAAGGCGGACGACCCGGCGACCATCGTCTACACGTCGGGGACGACGGGCCGCCCCAAGGGCTGTGTCCTCACCCACCGTGCCTTCTTCGCCGAGTGCGGCAACATCGTGGAGCGGCTGCGCCCGCTGTTCCGTACGGGCGAGTGCTCCGTGCTGCTCTTCCTCCCGCTCGCCCACGTCTTCGGACGGCTCGTGCAGGTCGCGCCGATGATGGCGCCGATCAAGCTGGGCTGCGTCCCGGACATCAAGAACCTCACGGACGAGCTGGCCTCGTTCCGGCCGACGCTGATCCTCGGTGTGCCGCGCGTCTTCGAGAAGGTCTACAACTCGGCGCGTGCCAAGGCCCAGGCGGACGGCAAGGGCAAGATCTTCGACAAGGCCGCGGACACGGCCATCGCGTACAGCCGGGCGCTGGACACCCCCGCGGGCCCGTCGCTCGGCCTGAAGATCAAGTACAAGACGTTCGACAAGCTCGTCTACAGCAAGCTGCGCGCGGTCCTCGGCGGACGCGGCGAGTACGCGATCTCGGGCGGTGCCCCGCTGGGCGAGCGGCTCGGCCACTTCTTCCGCGGCATCGGCTTCACGGTCCTGGAGGGCTACGGCCTCACCGAGTCCTGTGCGGCCACGGCCTTCAACCCGTGGGACCGCACGAAGATCGGCACGGTCGGCCAGCCGCTGCCCGGCTCCGTCATCCGCATCGCCGACGACGGCGAGGTGCTGCTGCACGGCGAGCACCTGTTCAAGGAGTACTGGAACAACGAGGGCGCGACCGCCGAGGCGCTGGCCGACGGCTGGTTCCACACCGGTGACATCGGCACCCTCGACGAGGACGGCTATCTCCGCATCACCGGCCGCAAGAAGGAGATCATCGTCACCGCCGGCGGCAAGAACGTCGCCCCGGCCGTGATCGAGGACCGCATCCGCGCGCACGCGCTGGTCGCCGAGTGCATGGTGGTCGGCGACGGCCGTCCGTTCGTGGGCGCGCTCGTCACCGTCGACGAGGAGTTCCTGGTCCGCTGGGCCGAGGAGCACGGCAAGCCCGTCAGTTCGACCGCGGCGTCGCTGCGCGAGGACCCGGACCTGCTCGCCGCCATCCAGGACGCGATCGACGACGGCAACGCGGCGGTCTCCAAGGCCGAGTCGGTCCGTAAGTTCCGTATCCTCGCCCACCAGTTCACCGAGGAGTCGGGGCACCTGACGCCGTCGCTGAAGCTGAAGCGGAACGTCGTCGCGAAGGACTACGCGAGCGAGATCGAGGCACTTTATCGGGGCTGATGCGCTGCATCGGGGCTGATGCCCGAGCGCCGGGGTTGCGGCCCCTGCCCCTTTCCGGCTGCGCCGCGAGGTCGGCCGGCCGCCGGATCCGCCGTAGGGGCGAAGGTCCCTCCCGGGCGACCGGCCCGTCGTGGTCGCTCGCGCAGTTCCCCGCGCCCCTGACGGGGCGCCCCGTCAGGGGCGCGGGGAACTGCGCGGCCGGCCCCCACCGGGCCCAAGGGGCCAGC
>NZ_JBEZHO010000018.1:0-152599 GCF_040650615.1 Streptomyces sp. NPDC048643 | reverse complement strand
TCCCCCGGGGCGCGACGGCTAAATCCCCCCCCCCCCCCCCTACCCGCCCCGTACCCGGGGGCGCTGCCCCCGGACCCCCCGCTCCTCAAGCGCCGGAGGGGCTGACTTCTTCTCGTCCGGCGCTGGAAAGTCTTGGCCCGTCCGGCGATTGAGGACGAGGCCGTCAGGCCGAAGCGGGGGTCTGGGGGCGCAGCCCCCAGGTTCGGGACGGGTAGGGGCGGCGGGGGCGAGGAACTTCGGTGGGGGGCGTCCGATCAGCCCGCGGCCTCGATCAGCCCCCGCATCACCCTCAGGTCCTCATCCATCTCCGGATGCCACTGGACCCCCAAGACCCAACCGGGGCAGGGGAGTTCGATCGCCTCCACGGTGCCGTCCGCGGCGTACGCGGAGATCACCAGGTCCTCCCCGAGACGGTCCACCGCCTGGTGGTGGTGGGTCGGGACCTCGCAGGGTTCCGGTACGAGCCCGCCGTACAGCGTCCCCGCGACGGGCGTCACCTCGTGGTAGCCGAAGACGCCGGGTTCCTTCACGTGCCCGTCGAGGTGCTGGACGAGCGAGCCGCCGAGGGCGACGTTCAGGAGCTGCTGGCCCCGGCAGATGCCCAGGAGGGGTGTTCCGGACTCCAACGCGGCCCGGATCAGGGCGAGTTCCCAGGCGTCCCGCTCATGGGCCGGCGGGCCCGTCCGCGGGGAGCGCTCGGCGCCGTAACGGGCGGGGTCGATGTCGGCGCCGCCCGCCACGACCACCCCGTCCAGCCGGGCGACCGTCTCGGCGGCCAGCGCGGGATCGTCCGGCGGGAGCATCGCGGCGAGTCCGCCCGCCCGCTGCACGAGCCGCGGATAACCCGCCGGAAGCAGCGCCGCCTCCAGGTGCCACACGCCCCAGCGCGCCCCGGTCTCCAGATACGTACTCACACCGATCAGCGGCCTGCTCACGCGGTTCTCCCTCGGATCCGGGTCGCCACGACGCCCATGGAGGTCAACGGAAGTCGACGGACGTCAATGGAACGGTCTCATACCTTTGCTGTCGGCGGAGGGAAACCCTCGGGTCCCTCGCGTCCCGGCCCGCTCACGTCAGGAACCCGCGCAGCAGCGCCGCCGTGCCCGCGCAGTGTTCGCGCATCATCTCCCGCGCCCCGTCCGCGTCCCCGTCGAGGACCGCCTCGACGAGGGCGGTGTGCTGGCGCTGGGAGTGCTCCAGGTTGCGGACGAGGAGCGGGATGCAGTCGAGGAGGTCGTTCACGGACGCGCGGACGGCCGCGTAGCGGGCGGTGAGCGAGGGGGAACCGCTCAGCTCGGCGAGCGTGAGGTGCAGCAGGGTGTCCGCGCGCCGGTAGTCGGTGAGCGGCGCGTCGGCGGTTCGCGCGAGCGCGGCGCGCAGCCGGTCCGCCTGCCCGGCGCCGAGGCCGTGCGCCGCGCACAGCCCGGCCGCTCCCACCTCCAGGACCTCGCGGAAGCGCAGGACGTCCTCGATGTCGACCGAGGCGACCCGGCGGCGCAGCTCGTGCTCGTCCGGCGCGTCCGCGCGCGCCAGCACGAACGTTCCGCCGTACCGCCCGCGCCGCGACTCCACCAGGCCCTGGTCCTGCAGCACCTTCAGGACCTCGCGCAGGGTGACCCGGCTGATCCCGAGCCGCTCCGCCAGCTCCCGCTCGGCGGGCAGCCGTTCCCCGCCCGGCACCAGACCCAGCCGCACGATCTGGAGGATCTGCTCCAGCGCCTCCTCGAAACCGTTGCCCGCCCGCACCGGCCGCAGCACCGGCGTCAGCCGGTCCTGTGGCCCCCGGCCGGCTTCCGCCCCTGTCATCCGGTCGCGCCCCCTTCCCAAGCAATGGTTCTCCGCAATACCTTATGGCTCTCGGCTGACCCAAGGAGGCTTTTCCGGTGGCAGACCGCACACCCCCGCTCGCCGTCGAGGAGCTGCGCGCTCTCGTGGCGGCCGGTGAGATCGACACCGTCGTCCTGGCCTTCCCCGACATGCAGGGCCGGCTCCAGGGCAAGCGGTTCGCCGCACCCTTCTTCCTCGACGAGGTCCTGGAACACGGCACGGAGGGCTGCAACTACCTCCTCGCCGTCGACACCGACATGAACACCGTCGAGGGCTACGCCATGTCCTCCTGGGACCGGGGCTACGGCGACTTCGCCATGCACCCCGACCTCGGCACCCTGCGGCGCGTCCCGTGGAACGAGGGCACGGCCCTGCTCATCGCCGACCTCGCCTGGAACGACGGCTCCCCGGTGGTCGCCGCACCCCGGCAGATCCTGCGCCGCCAGCTCGACCGCCTCGCCGAACTCGGCTACACCGCCCAGGTCGGCACCGAGCTGGAGTTCATCGTCTTCAAGGACACCTACGAGCACGCCTGGGACACCGGCTACCGCGGGCTCACCCCGGCCAACCAGTACAACATCGACTACTCCGTCCTCGGCACCGGCCGTATCGAGCCCCTGCTGCGCCGCATCCGCAACGAGATGCAGGCCGCAGGACTCACCGTCGAGTCCGCCAAGGGCGAGTGCAACCCGGGCCAGCACGAGATCGCCTTCAAGTACGACGAGGCCCTCGTCACCTGCGACCAGCACGCCGTCTACAAGACGGGCGCCAAGGAGATCGCCAGCCAGGAAGGCGTCTCGCTCACCTTCATGGCGAAGTACAACGAGCGCGAGGGCAACTCCTGCCACATCCACCTCTCGCTCGCCGACGCCGACGGCACCAACGCGATGGCCGGCTCCGCCCAGGACCCCGGCGGCATGTCGGAGGTCATGCGCCACTTCCTCGCCGGACAACTGGCCGCGCTGCGCGACTTCTCGCTCCTGTACGCGCCCAACATCAACTCGTACAAGCGCTTCCAGCCCGGCTCCTTCGCGCCGACCGCCGTCGCCTGGGGGTACGACAACCGCACCTGCTCCCTGCGCGTGGTCGGCCACGGCCGGTCGATGCGCTTCGAGAACCGGCTGCCCGGCGGCGACGTCAACCCGCACCTGGCGGTCGCCGGACTCGTCGCGGCCGGTCTGTACGGGGTCGAGCACAAGCTGGAGCTGCCCGAGGCATGCGCCGGCAACGCCTACACCTCGGAGTACGACCACGTCCCCACCACCCTGCGCGAGGCCGCCGAGCTCTGGGAGAACAGCCCCATCGCCCGCGCCGCCTTCGGCGACGAGGTGGTCGCGCACTACCGCAACATGGCGCGCGTCGAGCTGGAAGCCTTCGACGCCGCGGTGACCGACTGGGAGCTGCGCCGCTCCTTCGAACGCATGTGAGGACCGCCTTGCCGTACCCGTACACCTCGCCCCCGTACGACCACGAGCTCCGGGTGCTGAACCCGGCCACCGAGGAGGTCCTCGCCACCGTCCCGGCCGCCTCCGTCCAGGACGTCGACGCCGCCGTCGCGCGGGCCACGACGGCACAGGCCCGCTGGGCCGCCCTCGCACCGGGCGACCGTGCCCGGCTGCTGCGCCGCTTCGCCGCCGTCGTCGACACGCACGTCGAGGAACTGGCCCTCCTGGAGGTCCGCGAGGCCGGCCACACCCTCGGCAACGCCCGCTGGGAGGCCGGCAACGTCCGCGACCTGCTCGACTACGCGGCCGGCGGCGTCGAGCGGCTGACCGGACGTCAGATCCCGGTCGCCGGCGGACTCGACATCACCCTCCTCGAACCGCTCGGCGTCGTCGCGGTCATCGCGCCCTGGAACTTCCCGCTGCCGATCGCCGCCTGGGGCACCGCACCCGCGCTCGCCGCCGGCAACGCCGTCATCCTCAAGCCCGCCGAGACCACCCCGCTCACCGCGCTGCGGCTCGCCGAACTCGCCCTGGAGGCAGGCCTGCCCGAGCACCTCTTCCAGGTGCTGCCGGGCGCCGGGCCCGTCGCGGGCGACGCGCTCGTCGAACACCCCGGCGTCGCGAAGATCGTCTTCACCGGATCGACCGCCGTGGGCAAGCGGGTGCTCGCGAAGGGATCCGCCCTCCTCAAGCGCGTCACCCTCGAACTCGGCGGCAAGAGTCCCAACATCGTCTTCGCGGACGCCGACATCGAGGCCGCCGCGGCGGCCACCCCGATGTCCTTCCTCGACAACTCCGGCCAGGACTGCTGCGCCCGCACCCGCATCCTCGTCCAGCGCTCCGTCCACGACCGTTTCCTCGAACTCCTCGCCCCCGCCGTCGAGTCCGTCGTCGTCGGAGACCCCTCCGACGAGCGGACCCAGATGGGCCCGCTGATCTCCCGGGTCCAACTGGACCGCGTACGGTCCTACGTCGACGCCGACGCGCCCGGCATCCGCGGCAAGGCCCCCGAGGGGCCGGGCTTCTGGTTCGCGCCCACCGTCCTCACCGGAGTCGAGTCCCACGCGCGCGTGGCCGTCGAGGAGGTCTTCGGGCCCGTCGCCGTGGTGCTGCCCTTCGAGGACGAGGCCGACGCCGTGCGGCTCGCGAACGCCACCGACTACGGCCTGTCCGGCTCGATCTGGACCCGTGACGTCGGCCGCGCCCTGCGCGTCTCGCAGGCCGTGCGGGCCGGCAACCTGTCCGTCAACTCGCACTCCAGCGTCCGCTACTGGACCCCCTTCGGCGGGTTCAAGCAGTCGGGGATCGGCCGCGAACTCGGCCCGGACGCCCTCACCGCCTTCACCGAGACCAAGAACGTCTTCATCAGCACGGAGGGCCCCGCACTGTGACCGAAGCGACCGAAGCAAACATCTGCCGCCGGCTGGTCGGCCGTACCGCCGTCATCACCGGCGCCGGCAGCGGCATCGGCCTCGCCACCGCCCGCCGGCTCGCCTCCGAGGGCGCCCGGGTGGTCTGCGGCGACATCGACGAGCGCAGCGGCAAGGCGGTGGCCGAGCAGGTCGGCGGGACCTTCGTCCAGGTCGACGTCACGGACCCCGAGCAGGTCGAGGCGCTCTTCAGGACGGCGTACGACACCTACGGCTCCGTGGACATCGCCTTCAACAACGCCGGCATCTCACCGCCCGACGACGACTCCATCCTGGACACCGGCCTGGAGGCCTGGAAGCGCGTCCAGGACGTCAACCTCACCTCCGTCTACCTGTGCTGCAAGGCCGCCATCCCCTACATGCGCCGCCAGGGCAGGGGCTCCATCATCAACACGGCGTCCTTCGTGGCCCGGATGGGCGCGGCGACCTCGCAGATCTCGTACACCGCCTCCAAGGGCGGCGTCCTCGCCATGTCCCGCGAACTGGGCGTCCAGTTCGCGCGGGAGGGCATCCGGGTCAACGCGCTGTGCCCCGGCCCGGTCAACACCCCGCTCCTCCAGGAGCTGTTCGCCAAGGACCCCGAGCGGGCCGCGCGCCGCTTGGTGCACATCCCGGTCGGACGGTTCGCCGAGGCGGACGAGATCGCGGCGGCCGTCGCCTTCCTCGCCAGCGACGACTCCTCCTTCGTGAACGCCACCGACTTCCTGGTGGACGGAGGCATCTCGGGCGCGTACGTCACGCCTCTGTAGCCCCTCGCCGGGTACCGTCCACTGGTCATGCGACACCGACAGAACCGACGAAACCCGCACATCCTCGCGTGGACCCTGGCCGCGGCCGCCCTCCTGGCGGCCGCGCCGCCCACCACGACTCCCGCCCCTTCGAACTGCCCCCAGCTGTCCGGCGATTGGTACGGGGACAACCGTGCCCACCTCCAGGAGGTCATCGACGCCCGCGGCACCTGCGCGGGGGGCCCGGGGCACGACCGGCGTCCGGTCGCCGCGTTCGACTGGGACAACACGATCACCAAGAACGACGTCACCGACGCCACGATCTCCTGGGCCCTGCGGCACGACAGGATCCTGCGTCCGGCGCGCTGGAAGGCCACCAGCGCCTGGCTCACCGACGCCGCCGACCAGGCGCTCACCACGGCCTGCGGCACCGCCGTCCCCGTCGGCGCACCCCTGCCGACCGCCACGAACCCCCGCTGCACGGACGAGATCCTGGAGATCCGGGAGTCCGGCCGCACGATGAGCGGCGCCGCCGCCTTCGCCGGTGACTGGAACCACCGGCGCACCGTCCCGCAGTACGCCTGGGTGCCCCAGCTGTTCGCCGGACACACCCCCGCCGAACTCTCCTCGTACGCACGGCACGCCCGCACCGAGGCCCTCGCCGCACCCGTCGGCTCGACCCGCACCCTCGGCACCCACACCGTCCCGGCGTACGTCCGCTACTACGCCCAGCAGCGCGACCTCGTCCGTACCCTCCACCGTGCCGGATTCGACGTCTACATCGTCTCGGCCGGCTCCGAGCCCGTCACCGAGGTCTGGTCGCGCGGCGTCGGCATCGACGCCGCGCACACCATCGCGATCCGCTCCGTCCTCGACCGGCGCGGCCGGATCACCACGTTCAACCAGGGCTGCGGCGGCGTCCCCGCGAACCGCGGCGCGGCCATCCCGTACATCGACGGCAAGCGCTGCTGGATCAACCAGGAGATCTACGGCGTGCGCGGCGCGGCGGCCTGGCAGCGGCAGGACGCCCGCCACAGGACCGCGATCGCGGGCGGCGACGCCGACACCGACGTCACCTTCGTCGCCGACGCCACGGGCGCGCACCTCGTCATCAACCGCAACAAGAACGAACTCATGTGCCGGGCGTACGACGACGCCGACGGCCGCTGGGTGATCAACCCGATGTTCATCGAGCCGCTGCCCCGCAAACAGGGCCTCTACCCGTGCTCCACGAGCGCCTACACCGCCCCCGACGGCACCCTCCGACCCCTCCGCAGGCCGGACGGCTCGATCGTGCCGGACCTCGCCGACACCGTGTACTGAGGTTCGCGGCACGTTTTAGAGTGCCGGGATGAGCATGACGCCACCTCCCGGCTGGTACCGCGATCCCTCGTACCCGCTCGTCGAGCGCTGGTGGGACGGGGCCGCCTGGACCGACCACCGGCGTACGCCCGACCCGGTCCGACAGCCGCTCCCGGTACCGCCGGAGGCCCGCCCGCCCGGGGGCGCCTCCGGCCGTGCCAAGGCCGTCGCGCTCGGCGGCGCCGCCGTCGTCCTCGTCGCCGCGATCGTCACCGGCGCGGTCCTGCTGCGCCTCGACCACGGCGACGGGGAGACGGCCGCGCAGACCACCCCGGCGGTCGCGTCCCCCGCGGACACCGACGGACCCTCGCCCACACCGTCCGGACCCTCGCCCTCGGCCGGCGATCCGTCCGTCGTCGTGGACCAGCTCAACGGCATCACCCTGCCGTTGCGGTCCGGCTGGACCAGGCCGAAGTACATCGCCGACCACGACGTGGTGATGACCACCCCGGGCACCTACGACTGTCCGGGCGACCCCGGCCTGTGCCGGCACGGACAGGTCAGCTCGCGGACGGCCACGGCCACCGACGTGACCTCCCCGAAGGCCCTCGCGGAGGGCGACATCAAGGACGCCGTGGACAGCGTGTACGACCGTGACCTGCTCGGCAGCAGACCCTTCCGGGGCGTCACCTCCCACACCCTGGTCAGGGCCGGCTCGGTCGCCGTCGCCGGACGCGCCGGGTACTTCGTGCGCTGGAAGGTCAAGACCCGTGTGGGGCCCGGAGGTTACGTCGAGTCGCTGGCCTTCCCGTCCAGCGTCGGCACGCAGGCCCTGGTCATCGTCCGGTTCGCCTTCGACGCGGGCGCGGACGGGCCGCCGCTGTCCGACATGGACCGGATCACCAGGGGGATCCGGTCCGTCGGCGGCACGAACGCGGGCGGTGGGGTGGGCAGCAGCATCGGCCCGTCGAACTGAGCGAGCGGCTCAGAGGAACGTGTGCCCCTCACCGCGGTAGGTCGGCACGGTCGCCGTCACCGCGTCTCCCTCGACCAGGTGCAACGCGTCGAACCGCTCGCACAGTTCACCCGCCTTGGCGTGCCGGAACCACACCTTGTCGCCGATCAGCAGATCGTCCGCGGGGGATCCGAGCAACGGGGTCTGCACCTCGCCCGGGCCCTCCTGCGGGTCGTACGCCAGTCCCTCCGGAAGGTAGGGGACCGGCAGCCGGTCGGGGCCCGCCGCACCGGACGCCGGATAACCGCCGCCCAGCACCGTCACGATCCCCACGCCCGGCCGCCGCACGACGGGCTGCGCGAACAGCGCCGCCGGACGGCCGCTGAACGAGGTGTAGTTGTCGAAGAGCCGCGGCACATAGAGCCCCGAGCCCGCCGCGATCTCGGTCACCGCGTCCTCCGCGGCCGTGTGCTGGACGCTGCCGGTACCACCGCCGTTGACGAACTCGAGGTCGGGCTCCACGGCCCGTACCGCGCGGACCACCTCCGCGCGACGCCGCATGAGTTCCTTGCGGGCGGTGGCCTGCATCAGCCGCACGGCCCGCGAGCGCAGCGGCCGCCCCGCGACGGAGTCGCCGACGCCCGCGATGTGTCCCTCGTAGGCCATGATCCCCACGAGCTTGAACCCGGGTGCCCGCTTGATCGCCCGGGCCAGGTCCGCGACCTGGGCGGGGGAGTGCAGCGGCGAGCGCAGCGCCCCGACCCTGACCCGGCCCCCGAACAGTTTCAGCGCGGTGTCCAACTCCAGGCAGACCCGGACGACTTCGGTGCCACCCTGGCGCGCGTCGTCGATCAGCCGCAGCTGTGCCGGGTCGTCGACCATGACGGTCACCGCGGCGGCGAGCTTGGGGTCGGAGGTCAGCTCGGCGTAGCCCTTGCGGTCGGCCGAAGGGTAGGCGAGCAGGACGTCGTCGAAACCGGACCTGGCCAGCCACAGCGACTCGGCGAGGGTGAAGGACATGATCCCCGCGAAGCCGTCCCGGTCCAGGACACGTTCCAGGAGGGCACGGCAGCGCACGGATTTGCTGGCGACACGGATCGGCTTGCCGCCGGCCCTGCGGACGAGATCGTCCGCGTTCGCGTCGAAGGCCTCCAGGTCCACGATCGCGACGGGGGCGTCGAGGTGAGCGGTGGCCCGGTCGTAGCGGGCCCTGTCGGCGGCACGGGCAGTCATGCACGCAGCCTGCCAGACTCGATTACCGCAGGGTAGGGGGACGTTCCGGGCAGATGCCCCGGGGCTTCGGACTGGTTCCCTCCGGACGCGCGTCAACCCGTAGAGTGACGCGGACGCAGGGAGGAACGACCTTGCCCCGGCGGGCCCTGCCCGGGGTGACGGTCCACCGGTACGGGTATGCGTGCTCGTGACGGGCCCCTTCCGCACAGGAACGGCCCGGATGGACTCCGCGAGGGCCGGCAGCCCGGTACGAGGAAACGGGGGGTGCATGAGCACGGAAGCGCGTCGCGCCGCCCCTCCGCCGCGCCCCTCCGGGCCACCGTCGTCCGAACACCCGCCGACCGCGCACCCCGAGGCGGACCCGGAGCCCACGGACATCCCGGCCCTCACCGAGACGCCGGAGCCCCCGCAGCCCTCACCCCCTCCGCGGTACGCACCTCCCTCGACGACACCCCCCGCGCCTTCCTACGCACCGCCGTCGCCCGCGTCTCCTTACGCACGGCCCTCGGGATCCGCCGCGTCCGCGCAGGCCTCGACCTCGTTCGCGCCGCCCGCCGCGTCCCCGCTGGTCCCGCCGCGTCCGGCGACCCCGCCGATGCCGGCCGGTCCACCGCCCGTCCCGGGCGCCCGGGAACCGGAGGCGCCGCAGGCTCCGACGTCCGCGCCCCGTCCGGAACGGCTTCCGGCGGGCGGCGAGGCCTGGGAGCCCGAGCGCGGCGTCCCGTCGGCCGGGACCACGGCGTCCGGACGCGGCTACGCGCCCCCGATCGAGGGGGAGTCATGGTCCGACGAACCCCCGCCGCGGCAAGCGAAGGAACGGTCCCCCGTACCCCCCTCCGCCCCCGGCCGGGGCACCGCATCCCGACCGCCCGCCATCCCGGAAGAGGGCACCCAGTCCCCATATCGGTCCACGCGGGAACAGGGCACCGAGCCCCGCTCCCCGTCCACCCCCGAACAGGGCACCGAGCCCCGGTACCCGTCCACGCCGGACGGGAGCGCCGCACCCCGGGACCTCCCCTCGTCCCGACAGGGCGCCGACTTCGGCAACCGGTCGGCTCCGGGTCAGGGCGCGGCCTCCCGCGACGCGTCGGCCTCCGGCCGGGGCGCCGCATCCGGCGACCCCTCCTCGACCGGCCGGAACGCCGACTTCAGGAACCCGTCGGCCCCGGGTCCGGGTGTGACGTCGAGCAATCCCTCGTCCCCCGGCTCTCCCGGTCGGGCTGCCGCGTCCCGGTACCCGTCCACGCCGGACGGGAGCGCCGCACCCCGGGACCTCCCCTCGTCCCGACAGGGCGCCGACTTCGGCAACCGGTCGGCTCCGGGTCAGGGCGCGGCCTCCCGCGACGCGTCGGCGCCCGCCCGGGGCGCCGCGCCCCGGCATCCTTCCTCGCCCGGTCAGGGCGCCGCATCCCGGTCGCGGCAGGCCGCGCCGTACCCCGGTGCGGGGGTTCCGCCCCGCCCTGCCGGACCGCCCCGGGGGGCGGATCCGTCCGTGCCGCCGCAACCCGAGGGGCCGACGGCCGAGCGGGCAGCCTCGGAGCGTCAACAGGAGCGGTACGGAAGGGAGTTCGGTGCTGTTGACGATGTGTCGCCGGCTTCCGGTCAGGAGCCCCCGCGCTTCCCGCGGCTGCGTCCCGGGGCGATGACCCCGCCGCCGCCCGCGGCCACCGCACGTTTCCCCGACACGCCCCCCGCCACGGAGGACTCCCCGCGCAGCGGCCGGGTGCCCCACCCGGCCCCTCCGTCGCGGGCCGAAGCGCCAGGGCGTTCCGCCGTTCCCGGTGAGCGGCCCACGGAGACGACCCGACGGCTGCGGCCCATCCGTACGGAGACACCCCCCGCGCCCCCCGCCGCGGATCCCCGGCCGACGGCCCCGGCTCCTCCTGCCGGAGCCCCGGGCGCGGAGCGGCCCTTCGTGTCGTTCGCCGAGCCCGAGACCTACGGAGACGCCCCCGCACCGGCCCGTCCGTTCTTCGGCCGTCCCCGGACGCGTACCGCCGCCGCGGCGGCCTGTGTCGTCCTCGGACTCGGCCTCATCGGCGGAGCGGCCACGGGGAGTTGGCTCACCGGCGACGACACGGACGCCCCCGGATCGCGCGGCGCCTTCGCCGCGGCCGGGGAACTCTGGCACAGCGTGCCCGTGGACCAGCTCTTCCCGCCGAGCGTGCGGGGTGACGGAGCGGGCCCCGGCGGCTCCGACCGCACCTGGACACGGATCGCCGTCGCCCCGGACACCGGCTGCGCGAAGGCGTTCGACCCGCTGCTGCGCAAGGCCCTCGCTCCCGTGGGCTGCCTGCGCCTGCTGCGTGCCACCTACGTGGACGCGACCCTGAGCCACGTCACCACCGTCGGCCTGCTGTTCACCAAGGCGGACGCGGCGGCGATGACCGCGCTGAAGGCCCGCTTCCGCAAGGAGGGCCTGGACCGGCGCACTGATCTGATGCCCCGCACCTACCCCGCCGAGGGCACCCCGGCGGAGGGTTTCGGTGACGCCCAGCGCGCGTCCTGGACCGAGTCGGTCCTCACGGACGCCCCGGTCGTCGTGTTCGCCGTCTCCGGGTTCGCCGACGGGCGTACGGTCACCGCGCCGCAGCCCGCCGCCGACGCCATGAAGCCCGAGGCGACGACCGCCCCGGCCCAGGCGGGACTCGGCCACGAGGCACAGGGCCTCGCCGACCGGGTGGAGCGGAGCCTCCGCAAGACCGTCACCCCGGCCACGGAGAAGCCGTCATGAGCCGTGAGCCCGTTCCCGTCCGCGCCGCCACCGCACCCGTGCGGACCGCCGCGGGCCGGGCCCGCCGCCTCCGCGCCGCCCCGACAACGCGTGGCTCCCGGCTCTCCCGCCGGTCCGCCGCGCTCAGCGCCCTGCTCGCCGTCTCCCTCGCCCTGGTGCCCACGGCCGCCGCCCACGCCGACGGCATACGGGCCCAGCAGTGGGGCCTCGACGCGATGCACACGCAGCAGGCGTGGCGGACGACCAAGGGCAAGGGCATCACCGTCGCCGTCCTCGACACCGGCGTCGACGCCCGGCACCCCGACCTCACCGGCAACGTCCTGACCGGCAAGGACATGGTCGGTTTCGGCGCGAGCCGCGGCGACCGGGCCTGGGCCCGGCACGGCACCGCCATGGCGGGCATCATCGCCGGTCACGGCCATGGGACCGGCGACGCCGACGGAGTCATGGGCATCGCGCCCGAGGCCAGGATCCTGCCCGTCCGCGTCATCCTCGAAGACGCCGACCCCGCCCGCTCCAAGGCCCGCACCACCCGGGGCAACGCCCTCGCCGAGGGGATCCGCTGGGCCACCGACCACGGCGCGGACGTCATCAACCTCTCCCTCGGCGACGACTCCAAGTCCGCGCACCCCGAACCCGCCGAGGACGCTGCCGTCCAGTACGCGCTGAAGAAGGGCGTCGCCGTCGTGGCCTCCGCCGGGAACGGGGGCGAGAAGGGCGACCACATCTCCTACCCGGCCGCGTACCCCGGTGTGATCGCCGCGACCGCCGTCGACCGCTACGGAACCCGCGCCTCGTTCTCCACCCGCCGCTGGTACGCCACCGTCAGTGCCCCGGGCGTCGACGTCGTCATCGCCGACCCGGACGACCGGTACTACGAAGGCTGGGGCACCAGCGCCGCGTCCGCGTTCGTCTCCGGCGCGGTCGCGCTCATCCGGGCCGCCCACCCCGGCCTCGCCCCGGCGCAGATCAAGCAGCTCCTGGAGGACACCGCGCGCAACGTGCCCTCGGGAGGCCGCGACGACGCGCGCGGCTTCGGCTTCATCGACCCGGCGGCGGCCATCGAGGCCGGCGGCCGGCTCAAGCCCGAAGGCCTCACCTCGGCGGCGTACGGCCGGAAGTACTTCGGCCCCGGACCCGAGACCGCGGACGACGACGGCGGATCGGCCGACTGGGCCGGCCCGCTCGCGGGTGCCCTGGGACTGGCTCTGCTGGCGGGCGCCGTGGTCCTGTGGCGCGGACGCAAGGGCGCGCCCCTGTTCGGCCGGCGCTAGACCGGGAGTCGTGTCGGCGACCGGCGGGCCGCCCGGCGCGCTGTCCGGCCCTCACTTCTCCCCGGAGTCCCGGAACGCGGCGAGCGCGGCCTTGGACGCCGCCTCCACCAGTGAAATCCCCTGGGCCTGCGTGGAGTTGCCGTCCGACAGTGCCGCCACGAGATAGTCGTGGCCGTCGACGGTCACGCGCCCGATGCTGTTGATGTCCCACAGCCCGGTCGCGGTCCGCGGCAACCACCCGTTCTTCAGGGCCCATTGAGTGCCGTCCGCCGCGGCCGACACCCCCCACCGCTGACCGGTCGCTATCTTCCCCATGAGCCCCTGGAGATACGCGCGGGAGGCCGAGCCTAGTTCCGAGTCCTCCCCGAACACCTGCTGCAAAAGGGTGAGTTGATCGCCCGCCGTGGTGCGGGTCAGCCCCCACAGCTCGCCGTCGCCGCCCTTCGTACCGGTCAGGCCGAAGCGCTTGTTCGCGGCGTCGAGGCCGTCCGCCCGGCCGATCGCGGCCCACAGCGCGGACGCCGAGGCGTTGTCGCTGTTCTCGATCATCGTGGTGGCGTACGCCTTCTCCTGGGCCGTGAGCGGCCGGTTCGCGTCCTGCGTCCGCAGCAGCAGCGCGGCCAGGATGTCCACCTTGACGATGCTCGCGGTGTCGAAGGCGCCGTCGCCGTACCCGGCGCTCTCGCCGGAGTCGACGTCGAGGACGGCGACCGACAGCTTCGCGCCGTCCGCCGGCGTCACCGACCTCATCGCCTTCGCGAGCAGCGCGTCCCGGTCCACCGACGGCTCCGCCACAGGTTCCACCGACGCCTCCTCGCTGACCGACGGCGACGCCGAGGGAAGTGCCGACGCCGACGAGGCCGACGATACGAGGCCCTTGCCGTCGTGCGCATGCGCCTGCACGTACACGGTCCCGGCTCCCGTGACGCCGACGAGCACGGCGGAGGCCACCACGGTGTAGAGGAGCGAGGTGCGCCGGACGGGCCGGGCGCGGCGCCCTCGGGATCTGTGACGGTCCATGCCGTGATGCTGGACGGCCCGACTGTGCCCCCGGTTAGACGCGTGTTAGAGCTGTGTCAGCGAAGACTGAGAAAGCCGTGAATCCCGTCACCGCCGGGTTTCGGGGGCCGCACAAGCGCAACAGCATCCCCCCGATAGGGTCAGGGACCGTGGCGAACAAGAACATTCCCGACTCCGGCTTCCCCGACGACGACGGCTCCGCCGATCCCCGGTTGAGCGCGGCCCTCGCCGGCTGGTCGGCGGACCGTACCGCCGTGCCGCCGGTCCTTGCGGCCCTCAAGGACGCCCGGCTGCTCGTGCCGGTCGTGGCGGTCCTCGGCGAGGTCGAGGAGGACGAGAACGGGCTGCGCCACGAGAAGACCAGCGACATGGCGGTGCCCACCCTCAAAGCGGGGGACCGCACGGCGCTGCCCGCCTTCACCTCCACGGACTCGCTGGCCCGCTGGGACCCCGCGGCCCGCCCCGTGGCCGTACCCCTGCGTCAGGTGCTGGAGGCCGCGGCGCACGAGAAGGCCGACACGATCGTGCTGGACCTGGCCGGGCCCGTCGCCTTCCAGCTGACCGGCTCCGCCCTGCTGGCGCTGGCCGAGGGGCGGACGACCGCCGAACCGCTGGCCGATCCCGCCGTCGTCGAGGCGGTACGCGCCGCGGTCGCCGCCGAGCCCCTGGTGGTCCGCGCCCATCTCGGCCCCGGCCGGGCCGACGGCACCCTCGCCCTCGTGCTCGACCCTTCGGCCGCCCCCGCCGAGGCCGCCCGCGCGGTCGCCGAGCGGCTCGCGGCCGACGAGACACTGCGGGCCCGCCTGGTCCGCGGCCTCGACCTGGCACTCCTGCCGGCCGAGGCGACACCACCGGGCGAGCCCCTGTACGTGCGCCGCTGAGCGGGACGGTTCAGCCGTAGACCGGACCCGTGTACTTCTCGCCCGGGCCCTGGCCCGGCTCGTCCGGGACGAGGGAGGCCTCGCGGAAGGCGAGCTGCAGCGACTTCAGGCCGTCGCGCAGCGGCGCCGCGTGGAAGGAGCTGATCTCGGTCGTGCTCGCGTCGAGGAGCCCGGCGAGCGCGGTGACGAGCTTGCGGGCCTCGTCCAGGTCCTTGTGCTCGTCGCCCTCCTCGGTGAGACCGAGCTTCACCGCGGCGGCGCTCATCAGGTTGACGGCGACCGTCACGATGACCTCGACCGCGGGGACCTCGGCGATGTCGCGGGTCATGGTGTCGAAGTCGGGGTTCTGGGGAGGGGTGTCACTCATGCCTCCCACGATAGGCCCCGGCGCGCACGCCCCCGCCCGCGGGAGCGTTCCCCCCGGCGCGGGACGGTCGGGAGGCCGTCGGTTAGCGCGTACCCGGCGAAACTGCTAACCTTGTGTAACGACCGGCCGGACACGTATGTGCTCGGCCCACAAGTGGAGGCTCCGATCTCCCACCTGACCGTCCCTCGGGACGGCGGGTCACCCGGTCAGGCGGCCGCCACCGTTCCGTACGGACGGTGGAGTCGCCCGAATGTGCGCCCCGCGGTTGACCGCGGCGGTGTTCCGGTAATCCATGGAGCCCCGCCTGTGTCCCGTCAGGGGCATTTTTCATGCCCCGCAGCGGTTGGTCCCACTGTCAGCAGAGACATACGCGGCTGTCCGCCAGACCGCCGTGTGGTGCTACCTAGGAGGATCCATCAGCGCCGAGCCCCGCATCAACGACCGGATTCGCGTTCCCGAAGTGCGACTTGTCGGTCCCAGCGGCGAGCAGGTCGGGATTGTTCCGCTTGCCAAGGCCCTTGAGCTTGCTCAGGAGTACGACCTCGACCTGGTCGAGGTGGCGGCGAGTGCTCGCCCGCCCGTCTGCAAGCTCATGGACTACGGCAAGTTCAAGTATGAATCGGCCATGAAGGCCCGCGAGGCGCGCAAGAACCAGGCGCACACGGTCATCAAGGAGATGAAGCTCCGGCCGAAGATCGACCCGCACGACTATGACACCAAGAAGGGTCACGTCGTCCGGTTCCTCAAGCAGGGCGACAAGGTCAAGATCACGATCATGTTCCGTGGTCGCGAGCAGTCCCGGCCGGAGCTCGGCTACCGACTGCTGCAGCGTCTCGCTTCGGACGTCGAGGACCTCGGGTTCATCGAGTCGAACCCGAAGCAGGACGGCCGAAACATGATCATGGTTCTCGGCCCGCACAAGAAGAAGACCGAGGCGATGGCCGAGGCCCGTGAGGCCCAGGCCGCTCGCAAGGCGGAAGCGAAGGCCAACCCCGGTCGCTCGCAGAACGCCGCCGACGGTGACCTGGCCGAAGGCGAGATCGCCGAAGGTGAGAGCACCGAGGGTGAGATCACCGAGGCCGAGTCCGCCGAGGCTCCGGCCGAGGCGTCCGCCGAGGCGTGATCCCAGGGCTCACGCCCCGGGATGTCAATCGATACATATGACGTTCCACCGTGCCCGGTCCCGCGACCGGGCACCGGAACGCCACTGACGAGGAGAGAACGGCGCTATGCCGAAGAACAAGTCGCACAGCGGTGCCAGCAAGCGCTTCAAGATCACCGGCTCCGGCAAGGTGCTCCGCGAGCGTGCCGGCAAGCGCCACCTGCTCGAGCACAAGTCGTCTCGTCTGACGCGTCGTCTCACCGGCAACGCCGAGATGGCCCCGGGCGACGCCAAGAAGATCAAGAAGCTTCTCGGCAAGTGACGTACCGGCGCCCAGGCGCCGCACGTCAGGACCGGGACCCCATCGATTTCGGGCCGTGTGACTCCCACCACGGCCCCGCTACAAGGAGTTAAAAAGTGGCACGCGTCAAGCGGGCAGTCAACGCCCACAAGAAGCGCCGGGCAATCCTCGAGGCGGCCTCCGGCTACCGCGGTCAGCGTTCGCGCCTGTACCGCAAGGCCAAGGAGCAGGTCACCCACTCGCTGGTCTACAACTACAACGACCGCAAGAAGCGCAAGGGCGACTTCCGTCGGCTGTGGATCCAGCGCATCAACGCTGCGGCCCGCCAGAACGGCATGACGTACAACCGCCTCATCCAGGGTCTGAACGCCGCCAACATCGAGGTGGACCGCAAGATCCTCGCTGAGCTGGCCGTCAACGACGCCAACGCGTTCGCCGCGCTCGTCGAGGTCGCGCAGAAGGCCCTGCCGTCGGACGTCAACGCGCCGAAGGCCGCCTGACACCGACGCCGGCCCTCGCCGGATGTCACCGGACCCGCAGGTTTTCGCCTGCGGGTCCGTCGTGTTCCGTGCGGCAGAAACTCCCCCTGCAACGTGAAGGTGACCCCATGCCCCCCGCCGCCCCCGAGCTGATCTCCCCGCGCTCGCCGCGCGTCGCCGCCGCCCGTCGGCTCGCCAGGCGGAACTTCCGGGGCAAGGAGCGGCTCTTCCTCGCCGAGGGGCCGCAGGCCGTACGGGAGGCCGCCGCGCACCGCGCCGACGGTGCCGCCACCCTCGTCGAACTGTTCGCCACGGTCGAGGCGGCCGAGCGGTACGCCGACATCGTCGGCGACGCCCGCGCCGCGGGCGCCCGCGTCCACCTCGCCGAGGATGAGGTCATCGCCGACATCTCCACCACCGTCACCCCGCAGGGCCTCGTCGGGATCTGCCGCTTCCTCGACACCCCCTTCGAGGACGTCCTCAAGGCCCGGCCGCGCCTCGTCGCCGTGCTCGCGCACGTCCGCGACCCCGGGAACGCCGGAACCGTGCTGCGCTGCGCCGACGCCGCGGGCGCCGAGGCCGTCGTCCTCACCGACGCCTCCGTCGACCTCTACAACCCCAAGGCCGTCCGCGCCTCCGTGGGATCCCTGTTCCACCTGCCCGTCGCCGTCGGCGTACCCGTCGAAGAGGCCGTCGCGGGCCTCAAGGACGCCGGTGTCCGGATCGTCGCCGCCGACGGAGCGGGCGAGGACGACCTCGACGACGAGCTCGACAAGGGGACCATGGGCGGACCCACCGCCTGGGTGTTCGGCAACGAGGCCTGGGGACTCCCCGAGGAGACCCGGGCGCTGGCCGACGCCGTCGTGCGTGTCCCGATCCACGGAAAGGCCGAGAGTCTGAACCTCGCCACCGCCGCGGCCGTATGTCTCTACGCGTCGGCCCGTGCACAGCGCGCCTCCACAGGGTGCCGCTCCGTCACCGACAGCTAGTAGGGTGACGGGCTCGGGGGCCCTCTGCGCCAGACGAGAGGTGGGGTACGGGGATGAGTGTCGGCACGGGCGGTGCGCACAGCGCGCTGCGAGCACGCGACGTGCGCGGCACCCCCGCGTCCCGGCCGGATGACGGCGCCGACCCGCAGGCCGGTACCGGCGTCGACCCCGACGACCTGCCCGACGGACTCGTCGTCGCCGACGAGCACGGCCGGGTGATCTGCTTCAACGCCGCCGCCGCGCGGATCACCGCGGTCCCCGCCGACCGGGCCCTCGGCCGCCGTCTGGAGACGGCACTGCCCCTGGAGGACCTGGAGGGCCGCCGCTGGTGGCAGCTGACCGACCCCTACGGCGGGCTGGCCATCCGCAACGGCCAGCCCGAGCGCAATCTGCTGCTCCCCGGCGGCCGTGAGGTCCTGGTCGCCGCCCGCTACGTACGGACCCGGCCCACCGGACCCGTCCGCCGCGTCGTCGTCTCCCTGCGCGACACCGAGGCCCGCCGCCGCACCGAGCGCAGCCACGCCGAGCTGATCGCCACGGTCGCCCACGAACTGCGCTCGCCGCTCACCTCCGTCAAGGGCTTCACCGCGACCCTGCTCGCCAAGTGGGAACGCTTCACGGACGACCAGAAGAAGCTGATGCTGGAGACCGTCGACGCCGACGCCGACCGCGTCACCCGGCTCATCGCCGAACTCCTCGACATCTCCCGCATCGACTCCGGACGCCTCGAGCTCCGCCGCCAGCCCGTCGACATGGGCGTCGCCGTCGGCCGCCACATCCAGGCGTACGTCGCCTCCGGCCAGCCCGCCGACCGTTTCCTGCTGCGCATCGAGCAGCCGTTGCCCGCCCTGTGGGCCGACCCCGACAAGGTCGACCAGGTGCTGAGCAACCTGATCGAAAATGCGGTGCGGCACGGCGAGGGAACCGTCACCATTGACGTGGCACCCTCGGTCTCCCCGCGCGAGCGGGCGGACGAGGAGGGCCCGGCGAGTGCCGTCACGTCGGTCACCGTGAGCGACGAGGGCACCGGAATCCCGGAGGAGTCCATGAACCGCGTCTTCACCCGCTTCTGGCGGGGCAGCAAGCGCGGTGGCACGGGCCTCGGGCTGTACATCGTCAAGGGCATCGTCGAAGCCCACGGCGGCACGATCACGGTCGGCCGCGCCCCCGGCGGAGGCGCCGAGTTCCGATTTACGTTGCCCGTGGGCACCCCGGCGTATCTCCTCTGACGCCGCGCCGGACCCCACGGGCTCATCCGCACGGGAGCATCGTGAGGACGCCCAGTCCTGGGCAGGCCCCCACCCCCGTTAGACTCGGCCTTTGGCACCTTTGCGTCCTCTCATCTGCGGACGATTCGTCTCCGAGTCGGTGACGGGGACCCTCAGCCAGCCAACCGGAAGCACGGGAAGAGATGTCGGCACCTAATAAGTCGTACGACCCTGTAGAGGTCGAGGCCTTGAAACCGGAAGAGATCGAGCGCATGCGGGACGAGGCGCTCGCCGCCTTCGCGGCCGCCGGCGACCTCGACGCGCTCCAGGAGGCCAAGGTCGCCCACACTGGCGGCACCTCTCCGCTGGCCCTCGCCAACCGCGAGATCGGCGCGCTGCCCCCGCAGGCCAAGGCCGCGGCCGGCAAGCTCGTCGGCCAGGCCCGAGGCGCCGTGAACAAGGCCCTCGGCGCCCGCCAGGTCGAGCTGGAGGCCGAGCGCGACGCGCGCGTACTGGTCGAGGAGGCGGTGGACGTCACACTGCCGTACGACCGCGTACCCGCCGGCGCCCGGCACCCGCTGACCACCATGATGGAGCGCGTCGCCGACGTCTTCGTGTCCATGGGATACGAGATCGCCGAGGGCCCCGAGGTCGAGGCGGAGTGGTTCAACTTCGACGCTCTGAACTTCGGCCCGGACCACCCGGCCCGGCAGATGCAGGACACCTTCTTCGTCCAGGGCCCGAAGGGCGTGGAGGGCGACGAGTCCGGTGTCGTGCTGCGTACCCACACCTCCCCGGTGCAGGCCCGCGCCCTGCTCGACCGGGAGCCGCCCGTCTACGTCGTGTGCCCCGGCCGCGTCTACCGCACGGACGAGCTCGACGCCACGCACACCCCGGTCTTCCACCAGATCGAGCTGCTCGCCGTCGACGAGGGCCTGACCATGGCCGACCTCAAGGGCACCCTCGACCACATGGTCCAGTCGCTCTTCGGCTCGGACATGAAGACCCGGCTGCGCCCGAACTACTTCCCCTTCACCGAGCCGTCCGCCGAGATGGACATGCTCTGCTACGTCTGCAAGGGCGAGTCCGTCGGCAACCCCGACCGCCCCTGCCGGACCTGCTCGTCCGAGGGCTGGATCGAGCTCGGCGGCTGCGGCATGGTCAACCCGCGGGTGCTCGTCGCCTGCGGGGTCGACCCGGAGAAGTACAGCGGGTTCGCCTTCGGGTTCGGTATCGAGCGGATGCTGATGTTCCGCCACAACGTCGAAGACATGCGAGACATGGTCGAGGGTGACGTCCGGTTCACCCGGCCGTTCGGGATGGAGATCTGATGCGGGTCCCGCTTTCTTGGCTGCGGGAGTACGTCGACCTGCCGGCGACGGAGACCGGGCGCGACGTCCAGGCCAAGCTCATCTCGGCCGGCCTCGAGGTCGAGACCGTCGAGCCGCTCGGCGCCGACCTCAAGGGTCCCCTGGTCGTCGGCCAGGTGCTCACCATCGAGGAACTGACGGAATTCAAGAAGCCCATCCGCTTCTGCACCGTCGCCGTCGGCACGGCCAACGGCACCGGTGAGCCGCAGGAGATCGTCTGCGGCGCCCGCAACTTCGCCGTCGGCGACAAGGTCGTCGTGGTGCTGCCCGGCGCCGTCCTGCCCGGCAACTTCGCGATCGCCGCGCGCAAGACGTACGGCAAGACGTCCCACGGCATGATCTGCTCAGGCGACGAGCTCGGCATGGGCGACGACGGCAGCGGCGGCATCATCGTGCTGCCGCCGGAGGTCGAGGTCGGCACCGACGCGATCGAGCTGCTCCAGCTCGTCGACGAGGTCCTCGACATCGCCGTCACGCCCGACCGCGGCTACGCCCTGTCGATGCGTGGCGTCGCCCGCGAGACGGCCATCGCGTACGGCCTGCCGCTGCGCGACCCGGCCCTGCTCGACGTACCGGCCCCGAACGCGTTCGGCTACCCGGTGCAGGTCTCCGACCCGATGGGCTGCGACCGCTTCACCGCCCGTACGGTGACCGGCCTCGACCCCGACGCCCACTCCCCGATCTGGCTGCGACGCCGCCTCCAGAAGGCCGGCATGCGCCCGATCTCGCTGGCCGTCGACATCACCAACTACGTGATGCTGGAGCTCGGTCAGCCGCTTCACGCGTACGACCGAAGCCGCGTCCAGGGCACCATCGGTGTGCGCCGGGCCGAGCAGGGCGAGAAGCTCACCACCCTCGACGGCGTCAAGCGCACGCTGAACGCCGAGGACCTGGTGATCACCGACGACCGCGGCCCCATCGGCCTCGCGGGCGTCATGGGCGGCGCCAACACCGAGATCGACGACACCGAGGGCACCACCACCGAGGTCGTCGTCGAGGCCGCGCACTTCGACGCCATCTCGATCGCCCGCACGGCCCGCCGTCACAAGCTGGCCTCCGAGGCGTCCAAGCGCTTCGAACGCGGCGTCGACCCGCAGGCCGCCTCCGCGGCGGCCCAGCGGACCGTCGACCTGCTCGTCCTCCTCGCCGGCGGCACCGCCGACGCGGGGGTCACCGAGGTGATCGCGCCGTCCGCGCCGCACACCATCACCATCCCGGCGAACCACCCGGACAAGGTGGCCGGTGTCGACTACGGCCGCGAGACCGTCGTCCGCCGCCTCCAGCAGGTCGGCTGCGACGTCTACGGCCAGGACGAGCTGATCGTCACGGTGCCGTCCTGGCGGCCCGACCTGACGGACCCGAACGACCTGGCCGAAGAGGTCATCCGGCTGGAGGGCTACGAGAACCTGCCCTCGACGCTGCCCAAGCCTCCGGCCGGTCTCGGCCTCACGGACCGGCAGCGTCTGCACCGCCGTGTCGGCCGCGCCCTCGCCGGCGCCGGATACGTCGAGACGCCGAACTACCCGTTCATGGGCGAGCAGGTCCTCGACCAGTTCGGCCTGGCGGGTGACGACCCGAACCGCAAGGTCGTCAAGCTCGTCAACCCGCTCTCCGACGAGGAGCCCGCGCTCCGTACGACGCTGCTGCCGGGCCTGCTCCAGGCCCTGCGCCGCAACGACGGACGCGGCAGCCACGACCTGGCGCTCTTCGAGACGGGCCTGGTCTTCCACCCACGGGCGGAACTGCGTGTCGCCGGGCGGCTGCCCGTCGACCGTCGTCCCACCGACGAGGAGATCGCGTCCCTGACCGCCGCGCTGCCCGTCCAGCCCCGGCACGCCGCCGTCGTCCTCGCGGGCGCCCGTGAGCAGGCCGGCTGGTGGGGCAAGGGCCGCCCGGCCGACTGGGCCGACGCGATCGAGGCCGCGCGCATCCTGGCCCGCGAGGCGGGGACCGAACTCCTCGTCCGCTCCGGTCAGTACGGTCCGTGGCACCCCGGCCGCTGCGCCGAGCTCGCGGTCGTCGTGGACGGCACGCAGCGGGTCGTCGGGCACGCCGGTGAACTGCACCCCCGTGTGCTGAAGGCGCTGGGTCTGCCCGCGCGCACCTGCGCGATGGAACTGGACCTGGACGTGCTGGAGGAGGCGAGTTCCGGCCACCCCAAGGGGCCGAAGATCTCGACCTTCCCGGTCGCCACGCAGGATGTCGCGCTGGTCGTCGACAAGGCCGTCCCGCACGCCGACGTCGAGGCGGCGCTGCGCGAGGGCGCGGGTGAACTCCTGGAGTCCGTCCGGCTGTTCGACGAGTACGAGAGTGAGCAGCTCGGCGGGGACCGCAAGTCCCTCGCGTACGCGCTGCGCTTCCGTGCCGATGACCGCACCCTCACCGTCGACGAGGCCTCCGCGGCTCGTGACGCGGCGGTGGCGCTCGCCTCCGAGCGCACGGGAGCGGTGCTGCGCGGGGCCTGACGGGCCGACAGGTCGTGCCGGGGAGCTGTGTGCCGGACCGCGGATCGTCCCGCGGCCGGGCGCACGGCTCCCCGCCCCCTTTCCAGGGGCCCCGCCCGCCCTCTCCACGAGGTCGGGCAGGGCCCCTGCCTGCATCGATGCCGGGGGTGCGGGTGTCCGAAGACACCTCACTCATTCGAGTGACATGTCCGGACGATCTGGCCCGATCGGGCGGGCGGTCGACAGAATCGGACCGGTCTCGCCGAGGCCGTCTGCGCAGTCAGGGCCTATTGGGGGGCCAACCGGCATGATCCGAATCAAGGCTGGGGCTCCCCGCGGGGCGACGCCCCGGACGCACGCACGGGAGCCGGTCCGGGCGGTCCCGGGACCGCGGCGCCGGGGTGGCCGGCTGAGGGTGGGCTTCGCCCGGGTGCTGCGCGGGGGCGGACCTCGTACGGGGTTCACCCGCCGGCTCCGGCGGCCCGGACGGGACACCCGCCTCGGCCGGGGCCACTCCGGCGACTCCGACCGGCCGCCGCTCCGCCGGGCCCTGGCCCTCGGGCTGCCCACGGCCTGGGGCGCCCTCGCGATCTCGTACCGGATGGTCTGTCCGCTCGCGCAGCAGGACGGCCTCGGGGCCCGGATCGCCACCAGCGCCGTCTTCTTCGCCGTCGGCACGGGACTGGTGGTCCATGTCCGTGGGGCGCTGCTGCGCGAACTCCGGCAGATCCGCAAGGTCGCGGGAGCCGCCCAGAGTGTCCTGCTGCGGCCGTTGCCACCACGGATCGACGGGCTCGGCCTCGCGGCGACGCAGCTCTCCGCCGACCAGGGGGCGGCCGTCGGCGGCGATCTGTACGAGGTGATCGCCACCGAGCACGGTGTGCGGGTCGTGATGGGCGATGTCCGCGGGCACGGGCTCGGCGCCCTCGGGACCGTCGCCGCCGTCCTCGGCAGCTTCCGCGAGGCCGCGCACGACGAACCCGAACTCGGCGGTGTCCTCAGGCGGCTCGACCGCGCCCTGGCGCGGCACCTGCGCGAGCGGGCCCGCTACGAACACCCGTCGTCCGGGCTCGACCCCGACCACCCGGTGGCCGAGGACTTCGTCACCGTCCTGCTCCTGGAGATCCACCCCGACGGCGAGGTGCACGCGCTCAACTGCGGTCATCCGTGGCCGTATCTCCTCGGCACGGGCCGGGTCGCCCCGCTCGCGAGCGCCGAACCCCTGCCCCCGCTCGGGCCGTTCCCGCTCCCGGCCGTCCTCGCGGCGGAGCCCTGCGGCCAACTCCTGCCCGGCGAGGGGCTCTTCCTTCACACCGACGGTGCCGAGGACGCGCGGGACGCCCGCGGGCGGTTCTTCCCGCTGCTGCCCGCCCTCGCGGAAGCCGTGCACGACCGGCCCGTCGTGCCGGAGGCCGTCCTGCGGGCGGTCCTGGCGGGGCTGCTGCGCCACACCGGCGGCCGGCCCGCCGACGACGTGGCCCTGCTGGTGCTGCACAACGACCGTCGGCGCGTCCCCCTGCATCAGGGTCACGGCGTCTCCCGGCACCTGCCGCACGGACCGTGACAGACCGCGCCGTGTGCCGGCTCCGACGCCGTCCCGCGGGCGGTGACGCCGTCAACGCGTCCCGGCCGGACGGGACTTCGCGGCTGTCCCGGCGGTGCCGACGGCGGCCGTCCGCCCCGCCACGGAGTGTCGGGCAGGCAGCCGGGCGGACGGCGCGAAGCGGGCCGCCGCACTGTACGAGGGGGAGCCGGCGGCCCGGCCGGCCTCTTGCGAGACAGCTCAGTCAACCGGCCCACGACTCTCCGCGACAGCGCGCGCACACGATGGATACGGGTATTCGCTTCACACCCCGTGTGAAAGGGACCCGCTACGCTGACTGGCGCTGACGGGCGCGGAAGAGGACGATCGGCGCCGTCGGCCACGAGCCACCCGGGGGGCCTTCCATGCAGCCCAACACTCTGCTCGACGCGATCCTCGACGAGGCGGGCATCTCGCACGCGGGACTCGCCGCCCACGTCAACCAGGCGGGACGGGCCCGCGGGCTCGCCCTGCGCTACGAACACACCGCCGTCGCGCGGTGGTTGAAGGGGCAGCGTCCGCGCGGTCAGGTGCCCGACCTCATCTGCGAGGTCCTCGCGGCGCGGCTGCACCGGCCCGTCACGCTCGACGACATCGGCCTCGGACTGCCCGGCGAGCCGTCCGCCCCGCACGCCACCTCGCTCTCCGGATTCGTCGAGCGCGCCACCGCCCTGTGGCGTTCCGACGAGCAGCAGCGGCCGCACATCCTGGGCGCCCCGGCCGTCACCGGCACGCCCGCGGTGATGCCCGTCTGGGAGTGGGAGAACCCGCCGGAGGACGTGGACGTCTCCCGCGGCGGCCGCCAGCAGGTCAGCATGGCCGACATCGAGATGCTCCGGGCGGCGCGGGCCCACTACGAGCAGATGTACCGCAAGGCCGGGGGCATCGCGACGCGCACCCGGATCGTCGGCTTCCTCAACTCCGAGACCGCGCCCCTGCTGCGCGGCAGTTACACCGACGCCACCGGCCGCCAACTCCACCGCGCCACCGGTGGACTGGTGGCCATCGCGGGCATCTGCGCCTACGACTCCGACGCGCACGGCCTGGCCCAGCGCTACTTCCACCAGGCGCTGCGCCTGGCGAAGGCCAGCGGGGACAGGGGACTTGGCGCCTACGTGATAGCGCTGCTCGTCAACCAGTCGCTGTTCATGCGCGAGTACCGGCAGGCGGTCGCCTTCGCCGAGGCCGCGCTGCGCGCCGCGGGGCGTCACATCACGCCGGCGCTCGCCTCCGACCTCTACGCGATGCAGGCCAAGGCGTACGCGCACCTCGGCGACGGCAGCAGTGCGCTGTCCTGCATTCGGCGTGCCGAGCAGGCCGCCGAGCGCATCCGGCGTGGATACGAGCCGGACGAGACCGGCTATGTCCAGCCGGGACTGGTCAACGTACAGGTGGCGGAGGCGCTGCTCAGCCTCGGTGACCTGGTGGCGGCGGCCGAGCATGCCGCGGCGGCGGTCGACAATCCGGCGCACGACCGGGGGCGGGTGCACCGGCTGGCCATGCTCAGCCAGATCGAGCTGCGCCAGGGCAACGCCGACAAGGCCGTGGAGACCGCGGTCCAAATGGCCGAACAGGCACGCGGGATGGAGTCCCAGCGGCTGCGCGACAGACTCCGCGCGGTACGCCGGCATCTGGTGAGCAGCGGCTGTGCGGGGACGGCCGAGGCCGCGGAACTCATCGACGGCGCCCTGCGCGTACCGCTGTAGGCGGCGCCCCGGCGGACCGTGTCCCGCCGCTCGCTGCGACCCCGGACACCCTTTTGGCACACCGTCTTCACCGTCACCGCACCGTGCCCCGACCGCTGTGAGCCTGCTGCCAGGACGCTCCTGCTGCGATATTGCCACTTACCTAGCGGAAGGTGGCAGAACTGTGCAGTGGACGAAAAAGAACGAACAAACTGTGTACGCAAACCGCTGGTTCAGCGTCAACCTCGCAGATGTGCGGCTGCCGGACGGGCGGCATCTCGATCACTTCCTGATACGGCTGCGGCCCGTCGCCGTGGCCACGGTGGTGAACGAGTCCAACGAAGTCCTGCTCCTGTGGCGGCACCGCTTCATCACGGACAGCTGGGGATGGGAGCTGCCGGCGGGCGTGGTCGAGGACGGTGAGGACATCGTCGTCGCGGCGGCCCGTGAACTGGAGGAGGAGACCGGCTGGCGGCCGGGGCCCCTGCGGCATCTGATGAGCGTCGAGCCCTCGAACGGGCTCACCGATGCCCGGCACCACATCTACTGGGCCGACGAGGGGGAGTACATCGGGCACCCCGTGGACGACTTCGAGTCCGACCGCCGGGAGTGGGTGTCCCTGAAGCTCGTCCCCGACATGGTCGCCCGCGGTGAGGTCCCGGCCGCCAACATGGCTGCCGCGCTGCTGCTCCTGCACCATCTCAGGCTCGGACAGGACGCGTTGCCCTGATCGGTCCCGCTCCGGCGGTCCGGGTCCTAGTGGCCCAGAGCCTGCCAGACCGTCACGGCCAGCGCTCCGACGGCCGCGACGACGGAGACGGTGGGCAGGGGCCAGCGGGTGTGTTCGAGCGCGACGATCCGTGTGCTCAGGTCGTCGAGATCCTTGGCCGTCTGGTCGTCGCGCTGGGTGAGCAGCGCCAGTCCTCCCTCGATGCGGGTGAGCCCCACTTCGAGGGACCGGCGTAACTCGGCGAGTTCCTTCGGTGCCGCGGGATGCTCGGAGTCGGTGGTCACGAGTCCGCTCCTTCGCGTAGTCGGAAATCCCTTGTCTGCGCACGGAAAGTCAACTCGCCTGGTGGACACGTGGGGAGCGTGTGCGCGCGGCATATGCGGGCCCGGCGCGCACACTCCGTGTGAACGGCGCGGGCCCGGCACCACAGAGGGTGCCGGGCCCGCGCCCGTTCTGGTCGACCCGGAGGTCAGCGGCCGGTCGTCACTGGCCGTACGTGTAGAAGCCCGAGTTGGTCTTCCGGCCGAGGCGGCCGGCGTCGACCATGCGCTGGAGCAGCGGGGGAGCGGCGTACAGCGGTTCCTTGTACTCCTCGTACATGCTGAACGCGACCGAGGCCACCGTGTCGAGACCGATCAGGTCGGACAGCCTGAGCGGGCCCATCGGGTGGGCGCAGCCCATCTCCATGCCGTTGTCGATGTCCTCACGGCTCGCGATACCCGACTCGAACATCCGGATCGCGGACAGGAGGTAGGGGATCAGCAGCGCGTTGACGACGAAGCCGGAGCGGTCCTGGGCGCGGATCGTGTGCTTGCCCAGCGCCTTCTCGGCGAACAGCTGGGCCCGGCCGATGGTGCCCTCGGAGGTGGTCAGCGCCGGGATCAGCTCCACGAGCTGCTGGACCGGCGCCGGGTTGAAGAAGTGGATGCCGATGACCTGGTCGGGGCGCGAGGTGGCGACGGCCAGCTTGACCAGCGGGATCGAGGAGGTGTTGGAGGCGAGGATCGCGTCCGGCCGGGTCACCACCTGGTCGAGCACCTGGAAGATCTCGGTCTTCACCTGCTCGTTCTCGACGACGGCCTCGATCACCAGGTCGCGGTCGGCGAACTCGCCGAGGTCCGTGGTGAAGCTGAGGCGGTTCTGGGTGGCCTCCAGCTCGTCCTCGGAGATCTTGCCGCGCCCGGCGGCCTTGGACAGGGAGTTGAACAGCCGGGTCCGGCCGATCTCCAGGGCCTCGCCGGTGGTCTCGGCGACCTTGACGTCCAGACCGGCGCGGGCGCACACCTCGGCAATGCCCGCTCCCATCTGGCCGCAGCCCACCACTCCGACGCGTTCGATGTCGGTCACATCGTCCCCTTCGCTGATCCGCACGGCTCGGCAGGACCTCCGTTGTTCGGCGCCTGCTCCGAACGTGCACGTTACCGCCAAGTATCGATGATCGATCGCGGGGGTCGGGCATGCTGGGCGGCGGGACGATCCGTCACCGGGCGGATCCACTGCGTAGGGGGTGCGGCGATGGGGCGACTGCCACGCCGGGCGTTCGCGGCGGCGGCGCTGGCGACGCTCACGGGACTCGGCACGGCGGGGGACGCGGCGGCCGCTCCCGCCCCGCTCCCCGGCCCCCGGGCGCCACGCGCCGTACGCGGCATGTGGCTCGCGACCGCCTCCCACCGCGACTGGCCCTCGCGCACCGGTCTGGGTGCCGCCGAACAGCGCGCCGAACTCCTCGCCCACCTCGACACGGCGGTCCGGCGGCGGCTGAACACCGTGTTCTTCCAGGTGCGCCCGTCCGCCGACGCGCTGTGGCCCTCGCCGTACGAGCCGTGGTCGCAGTCCCTGACCGGGGTCCAGGGTCAGGACCCCGGGTGGGACCCCCTGGGCACCGCGGTACGGGAGGCCCACGCGCGCGGCCTCGAACTGCACGCCTGGTTCAACCCGTACCGGGTCTCGGGACAGCCGGATCCGGCGCTGCTCGCCGCCACCCACCCGGCCCGCGTCCACCCGGACTGGATCGTCCCGTACGGCGGGAAGCTCTACTACAACCCCGGGCTGCCGCAGGTGCGGACGTTCGTCCGGGCGGCCATGCTCGACGCGGTCGGCCGGTACGCGATCGACGGGGTGCACTGGGACGACTACTTCTATCCCTATCCGGTGGCCGGCGAGGAGTTCGACGACGCCGCCGCCTACGCGGAGCACGGCGCCGACTTCCCGGACAGGGCCGCCTGGCGGCGCCACAACATCGACAGGCTCGTGCTGGAGATGGCGGCGGGCATCCGGCGGACGCGCCCCGGCGTCCGCTTCGGGATCAGCCCCTTCGGTGTCTGGCGCAACGCGGCGACCGACCCGCTCGGTTCGCGGACCCGGGCCGGTGTCCAGACGTACGACGACCTGTACGCCGACACCAGGAAGTGGGTCCGCGAACACTGGATCGACTACATCTGCCCGCAGCTGTACTGGCACATCGGCTTCGAGGCCGCCGACTACGCCGAACTGCTGCCCTGGTGGGCGCGGGTCGCCCGGGGCACCGGCGTGCGGTTGTACGTGGGGGAGGCGCTGTACAAGGCGGGCGCCCCGGGGCAACCAGCGCGCTGGCAGGACCCGGCCGAGCTGTCCCGCCACCTCACCCTCGCCGCCGGGTACCCCGAGGTGGGCGGGCACGTCTTCTTCTCGGCGACGGAGGTCGCCGAGGACCGCGTCGGCGCGCTGGGCCGGGTGGTCGCCGACCACTACGGGCAGGCGGCCACCGCGGGCAGTGGGCCAGGCGCCCCCGCTGACCCTGGCCACCCGGTCGGCCGCCTGCGCTGACCTCTGGCTCTGCGCCGGTCCGCCGCCCGTGCCGAGGGCTCCCCGCCGGTCCGCCGCCCGTGCCGAGGGCTCCCCGCCGGTCAGCCGCGCGCCCGCTGGGTGAGCGCGATGCACACCAGGACGGCGGCCGCCGTCAGCGGAGCGGCGGGTGTCAGCCGCTCGCCCAGCAGCAGCACCGACCACACCAGCGTGAGCAGCGGCTGGGCCAGCTGCAACTGGCTGGCCTTGGGGATGCCGATCGCCGCCATCCCCCGGTACCAGACGACCAGGCCGAGGAACTGCGAACCGGCCGCGACCCACAGCACCCCGGTCACGCTGTGCGCGGTCAGGTGCACCGGCTCGTACGACAGGGCGATCAGCGCGCCCGGGACGCTGAGCGGCAGACACAGGACGAGGGCCCAGCCGATGACCTGCCAGCCCGGCATCAGCCGGGCGAGCCTGCCGCCCTCGGTGTAGCCCGCCGCGCAGATCAGCAGCGCGCCGAAGAGGTAGGCGTCCGCGCCGGTCAGGGCGCCGCCGCTCTGCTGCACGGTGAACGCGATGACGGCGGCCGCGCCCGTGCAGGCCGCCAGCCAGAACATCCGGGAGGGCCGGGCGCCGGTGCGCAGCGCCGAGAACAGCGCCGTCGTCAGCGGCAGCAGCCCGACGACCACCGCCGCGTGCGCGGTGGTCGACGTCCGCAGCGCGAGCGTCGTCAGCAGCGGGAAGCCGAGGACGACACCGGCGGCGACGACGGCCAGGCCCGCCAGATGGCGCCGGGCCGGGACGGGGACCCGCAGCGCGAGGAGAGCGCCGCCGGCCATGACCGCGGCGAGGACGCAGCGCACGGCCACCAGGGACCAGGGGCCGAAGCCCTCCAGCCCCCAGGCCGTGGCCGGGAAGGTGAGGGAGAAGGCGGTGACGCCGAGGGCCGCCTGCAGTGTGCCGGCGCGGCGATCCACCCGGGAGGGGCCCGACGCGCTGGCTCCGGACGCGGCCCCGGTGCTCTCGGGACCCCGTCGGCCGGTCGCGGTACCGGTGCTGACGGTGCTCTGCGCGGCGCCGGTGGTCTCGGTGGCCGGGCTGTACGCGGCGGCGGGCGTCTCGCCCCGGTGCCGGTGCGTACGTGCGGAGGTGGATCCCGCAGTCGCCGCCGGTGCGCCCGGAGCGGGCTCGGTGTCGCCGCTGACCGCTATCCCGCTGGGCTCGATAGCGCTACTGTCTGCTCTCATGCAAGAGCGTAGCAGCGTGGGAGATCTGGCGAACCGACTGCGTCATGAGCTGAACCGCTACTCACCCGGAGGAAAGCTGCCATCGAGCAGAGCCCTCGTCGACCAGTACCACGTGAGCCCGGTGACCGTGACGCGGGCGCTCGCCCAGCTGGCCGCCGAGGGCCTCGTGGTCACCCGGCCCGGAGCGGGCGCCTTCCGGGCGGAGCCGCGGACGACCGCCCCGCCCGGTGGGGACACCTCCTGGCAGGAGGTCACGCTCAGCGCGGACGCCGCAACCGAAACCGTCCCCCGCACCGTCGACGCGTCCGGCGTCCTCGCCTCGCTCGCCGCACCGCCGCCCGGGGTCGTCGAGTTCAACGGCGGCTACCTCCACCCCTCGCTCCAGCCCGAGCGGGCCATGGGCGCCGCCCTCTCCCGGGCGGGCCGGCGGCCCGGCGCCTGGTCCCGCCCACCCATGGAAGGGCTGCCGGAACTGCGCGAGTGGTTCGCGCGGGGGATCGGCGGAGCGGTCGGCGCCGCCGAGGTGCTCGTCACGGCGGGCGGCCAGTCCGGCCTGACGACCGCGCTGCGCGCGCTCGCCCCGCCCGGCGCCCCCGTCCTGGTCGAGTCGCCCACCTATCCGGGCATGCTGGCGATCGCCCGGGCGGCGGGCCTGCGTCCCGTGCCGGTCCCGGTGGATCCCGACGGGGTGAAACCCGAGCTGCTCGCCGATGCCTTCCGGGCCACCGGGGCCCGGGTCTTCGTCTGCCAGCCGCTGTTCCAGAACCCAACCGGCGCCGTGCTCGCGCCCGCGCGCCGCGGCGAGGTGCTGCGAATCGCGCGGGACGCCGGAGCCTTCGTGATCGAGGACGACTTCGTCCGTCGGCTGGTGCACGCGGACGCGGGCCCGCTGCCGCGTCCGCTGGCCGCCGAGGACCAGGACGGGGTCGTCGTGCACGTGGGTTCGCTGACCAAGGCGACCTCGCCGAGTTTCCGGGTGAGCGCGCTGGCCGCCCGCGGCCCGGTGCTCGAACGCCTCCGCGCCATCCAGGTCGTCGACACCTTCTTCGTGCCGCGCCCGCTCCAGGAAGCCGCGCTCGAACTCGTCGGTTCGCCCGCCTGGCCACGTCATCTGCGCACCGTTTCGGCCGAGTTGAAGGCGCGACGCGACGCCATGACCGCGGCACTGCGTCTGCGCCTTCCCGAACTCGCCCTGCCGCACGTCCCGTTCGGCGGCTACCACCTCTGGGCCCGACTGCCCGACGGCACCGACGAGTCCGCGCTGGTCGCCGCCGCACTCCGCGCCGGCGTGGCCGTCGCTCCCGGCCGCCCCTACTTCAGCGCCGAACCCCCGGCCGCCCACCTCCGGTTGAGCTTCGCGGCGGTGGCCGGAACGGAGGAGATCACGGAAGGGGTGCGCAGACTGACGACGGCGTACGAGGAGGTCCGGACCTGAACCGTGCGGGGACCGCCCTCCTACCTGCACGGCCCTGCCCGGGCCCGGCGGACACACGGCGTCCGGACCGGATCGCCGAGCCCGTGGACAGCGGGCCCACAGGGTGCGACGGGGAGGTCCGGTGAACTTTCGGACACCCTGAGTAACCCCTATTGACCTGCGGAGTCCCGCGTCCCACCATCTGGCCATGCATCTTCGGGTCACGTTCGTCGCCGCCGCGCGCAGCTCCTCGCTGCTGGCGGAACGCTTCGAGGACGACCGGCCGCTGGACCAGGCCGGCTGGGAAGAAGTGCTGCGCGCCGCCAACGAACTGACGCCCCTCGCGGCGGCGGAGCTGCGCTACTGCTCGCCGACACCCCGCAGCCGGGCGACCGGCGACGCGCTCGGGTACGCGCCCCTGGTCCAGCTCGCGCTGCGTGACTGCGACATGGGCCGGTGGCGGGGCTTCACGCTGGGCGAGGCGATGGCCCGCGAGCCCGAGGCGGTGGACGCCTGGCTGGCCGACCCGCGCTCCACGCCGCACGGCGGGGAGTCCCTGCTGTCCTTCATCGGCCGGGTGGGTTCCTGGCTCGACACCCGGCCCGCCGACGACGGGGGAAGCATCGTCGCGGTCGCCGAACCGGCCGTGGTGCGCGCCGCGCTGGTCTACGCCCTGAAGGCGCCGCCCTCGACCTACTGGAACATCGACGTCCGGCCGCTGTCGGCGATCTCCGTGACGGGCCGGGCGGGCCGCTGGAGCCTGCGCTTCGACGGCTCCTCCACCCAGCCCACCCGCACCTAGAGGCTGCCCGGTCGGCCTTCCGTACCGGTGCGGTCGCGCGTGTAGTCGGTGGTGAGCACGAGATCCTTCGCCGGTCCCCGGACGCGCCACACGGTCCGCCAGTGGTCCTCGTCCCCGACCGTGAACTCCCCGCGGTACAGGTCCGCCGAGCAGGGATGGTCGGCGACGTACCGTCCGGTCGCGAGGTCCAGGTCGTGGAACGGGCGGCCGTCGGAGAACCGCACGAGAGCGGTGCCCGGCTCCGTGCCCGGCAGGAACCGGAGAGTCCGCTCGGCGGGCCGGGCGACGCCCTGCCAGACGAACGTGCCGGCCTCGTGATGCAGCAGCCCCCTCACCCTGAGCGGCCCTCCGGTCTCCGGCGGCGACGGGTCGGCGTCGGTGGGCGGCAGGTCGGCGTCCTGGAGCGGCCCGAAGAGCGTGGCACCGGTGAAGCGCCCCTCCCCGTGGCCCGCGAGGTCCCGGACCGTGCGCCGCACCTGCCAGTTCCCGGCCAGATACGTCAGCGCGTCCCGCACCGGCCAGAACTCGCCCATACCGTCCCGCACTCCGTCCCGTCAGCCGCCCCGCGCCCCGTCGGGGCACTCCTGCCGCTTCCCATTCTGCCTTCGCCCCCCGCTCAGGCGGTGGCGGTGTCGGCCGTGGGCCCCTGGCCGGCCGGGAGCAGCCCGCGCTCGGCGAAGACCTTCTTCGCGACCAGGCTCGCGTTCATCGCCTTCGGGATGCCGCAGTAGACGGCCGAGTGGAGGAGTGCCTCGACGATCTGGTCCGGGGACAGGCCGACGTTCAGCGACGCGTTGACGTGCACCTCCAGCTGGGTCTCGCAGCCGCCGAGTGCGGTGAGCATGCCGAGGGTCACCAACTGCCGGTCGCGCGCCGCGAGTCCGGGCCGGTCGTAGATGTCGCCGAAGGCCCAGGCGATGATCTGGTGGCCCAGTTCGGGGTTGATGTCGGAGAGGGCGTCGACCACCCGGTGGCCGGCCTCGCCGTCCACCTGGTCCAGGATCTTCAGGCCGTGCTCGAACCGCTCCTCGCGCGTGGTGGAGGCGGGGTTCTTCGTCGCGTCGCTCATGAGAGGTCGTCCGATCCCGGCTCGTCGAGGAGCCGTTCGTAGTGGTGGATCTTGTCGTCGAGCGCGGCCGCGTTCCGGCGCAGGGCGCGCATCCGGTCCGCGAGGTCGGCGCGGTGCTCGCGGAGCATCGCGAGCCGCTCGGGGACCGAGCCGTCGCCCCGCGAGCGCAGCTCGGCGAACCTCTGCATGTCCGCGATCGACATGCCCGTCCCGCGCAGCCGGATGAGGAACTCCAGCCAGGCCAGGTCGGCCGCCGCGTAGCGCCGCTGGTTGCCGGTGGTCCGGCCGACCCGTTCGATCAGGCCGGCCTTCTCGTAGTACCGCAGCGTGTCGTGCGAGAGGCCGGTGCGCTCGACGACCTGGGCGATCGTGAGCGTGGGTCCCGCCCCGCGCGGGAGGGGCTGTCCGCTGGTCATGAGAAGACCGTAGAACCTGGAGCGCGCTCCAGGTCAAGCGGTGATCGGGGGTAGGGGATTCCCGTGAGGAGCCCCTACCGGACGCGGCGGCCCTGCCGGCCGTGGTCGGTGGGGCCGGTGCGGCGGGGGATCAGCCGTGGCGGCGGGGCTTGCCGCCCTTCGCGCCGCCCTTGGGGCCGCCCTTCGCGCCGCCGCCGGAGCCACCGCTGCGGGGGTTCTTGCCCGCGGTCCTGCCGCCCGTCTTTCCGGCGGCGGGCTTGCGCCGCGCGCCGCCGCCCGCGTCGCCCTTGCGGGGGGCGGACTTGGCACCGCTCCTGGACTTCTGCTGATCGGCGGCCGGCGCCGCGCCGCGCCCGCGCGTGCTGTTGACCGTCCGGCCGCGCACGATGCCGATGAAGTCCTCGACCAGATCGGTGGTCCGGTCCTCGGGCCAGGCCAGCGCCACACGGGACTCGGGGGTGTCCGTGACCGTCCGGTAGGTGAGGTCCTTGCGGTGGTGGAGCCGCGCGAGGGACTGCGGGACGAGCACGACGCCGATGCCCGCGGCGACCAGTTCGACCGCGTCCGCGGTGGTCGCGGGGCGTTCCAGCGCGTGCCTGCCCGGCAGCTTCTCCCAGTCCAGCGGGTCGTCGAGGGGGTGCAGCACGATGTCGTCGTCGAGGTCCCCGGGGGAGATCTGCTCGACCGCGGCGACGATGTGGTCCTTCGGGACCACGACCACCGTCGTCTCGGTGTAGAGCGGGATCGCGCTCAGGTCCTCCTGATCGACCGGCAGCCGGACGAAGCCCGCGTCCACGTCGCCGGCGCGCAGCAGCTCGTAGATCTCGTCGGGGGAGGCCGGGACGAGGGACAGGGGCACGTCGGGCAGCCGCTCGTGCCAGATCCGCACCCACTTCGAGGGGGTCACCCCAGGAACGTAGGCGAGCCTGAAGGAAGGGGATGCGTCGGAGCCGGTCACCCCGTCAGGTTACCCGGCGCGGTCCGGCGGTCTCACCCGCGATGGTCGGCGGTCGCTCGCGCGCTCGATACCCTGGACCCATGAGTTCGCACCAGACCACCCAGACGATGAAGCCCGCCACGGCGGCGAAGAAGCTGGGTGTGTACCTCGAGGCCACCCCCGCCGAGTTCCAGGAGGGTGTCGTCTCCCGTGCCGAGCTGAACGCGCTGCAGGCCGACCCGCCCGAGTGGCTCCAGGAGCTGCGCCGCAACGGTCCGCACCCGCGTCCGGTCGTGGCGTCCCGGCTCGGCGTCTCCATCGCGGGTCTCGCCCGCGGCGGCGTCAGCGAGGCGCTCACCACCGAGCAGATCGACGCGCTCAGGGACGAGGACCCCGAGTGGCTGCGCCGTGAGCGTGCCACCCAGGCCGAGGTCCGCAAGGAAGCCGCCCGTATCAAGGAGAAGCACGCGGAGCAGGCCGCCAAGCACTCCTGACCCGTATCCGACCGGTCCGGCCGCCTCGTGGGGCGGTCGAGCCCCGGACGACGACCGCCCCCCAGCCGTTGACGGCTGGGGGGCGGTCGTCGTATGCCGGTCATTGATCGCAACAGGATTGCATAAACGTGCATGGAAACGTATAGTCATGCCATCTAGGAGGAGGGTTCCATGACGGTACGCGCGGCAGTGGCGGGAGCGAGTGGATACGCGGGCGGGGAACTGCTGCGTCTGCTCCTGACGCACCCCGAGATCGAGATCGGAGCCCTGACCGGCAACTCCAACGCGGGCCAGCGGCTCGGCGCGCTCCAGCCGCACCTGCTGCCGCTCGCCGACCGCGTCCTCGCGGAGACCACCCCCGAGGTGCTCGCCGGGCACGACGTGGTGTTCCTCGCGCTGCCCCACGGGCAGTCCGCCGCCGTCGCCGAACAGCTCGGCCCCGACGTCCTGGTCGTCGACATGGGCGCCGACTTCCGGCTCAAGAACCCGGCCGACTGGGAGCGGTTCTACGCCTCCGCGCACGCCGGGACCTGGCCCTACGGCCTCCCCGAACTGCCGGGTGCCCGCGCCGCGCTGGAGGGGTCCAAGCGCATCGCGGTGCCCGGTTGCTATCCGACGGCCGCCTCCCTGGCCCTCTTCCCGGCGTACGCGGACGGACTCGCGGAGAACGAGGCCGTGATCGTCGCCGCCTCCGGCACCTCGGGAGCCGGCAAGGCGCCCAAGGCGCACCTCCTCGGCAGCGAGGTCATGGGGTCGATGACCCCGTACGGCGTCGGAGGCGTCCACCGGCACACCCCCGAGATGATCCAGAACCTCAGCGCGGCGGCCGGGGAGAGCGTCACCGTCTCCTTCACGCCGACGCTCGCGCCGATGCCCCGCGGCATCCTCGCGACGTGCAGCGCCAAGGCGAAGCCCGGGGTCACCGCCGAGGCCGTCCGCGCCGCCTACGAGAAGGCCTTCGCCGACGAGCCGTTCGTCCACCTGCTCCCCGAGGGACAGTGGCCCGCCACCGCGTCCGTCTACGGTTCCAACGCCGTTCAGATCCAGGTCGCGTACGACGCCGCCGCGCACCGCATCATCGCGGTCAGCGCCATCGACAACCTGACCAAGGGCACCGCGGGCGGTGCCGTCCAGAGCATGAACCTCGCGCTCGGCCTGCCCGAGGAGCTGGGGCTCTCCACGATCGGAGTCGCACCGTGAGTGTCACGGCAGCACAGGGATTCACGGCGGCGGGAATCGCCGCCGGAATCAAGGAGAACGGCAACCCGGACCTGGCCCTCGTGGTCAACACCGGGCCCCGCCGCGCCGCCGCGGGCGTCTTCACCTCCAACCGCGTCAAGGCCGCCCCGGTCCTCTGGTCGGAGCAGGTCCTCACGTCCGGCGAGCTGACCGCCGTCGTCCTCAACTCCGGTGGCGCCAACGCCTGTACGGGCCCCAAGGGCTTCCAGGACACCCACGCCACCGCCGAGAAGGTCGCCGAGGCGCTCGGCGACACCGGGGCCGGCAGCGTCGCCGTGTGCTCGACCGGTCTCATCGGTGTCCTGCTGCCGATGGACCGGCTGCTTCCCGGCGTCGATCTGGCCGTCGCCCAGCTCAGCCCGCACGGCGGCGAGAAGGCCGCCATCGCCATCAAGACCACGGACACCGTGCACAAGACGTCCGTCGCGGAGCGGGCCGGCTGGACCGTCGGCGGCATGGCCAAGGGCGCCGGCATGCTCGCCCCGGGCCTCGCCACCATGCTCGTCGTGCTCACCACCGACGCGGACGTGCCCGGCGAGGCCCTCGACCGGGCCCTGCGCGACGCCACCCGCACGACCTTCGACCGCGTCGACTCCGACGGCTGCATGTCGACCAACGACACCGTGCTGCTGCTGGCCTCCGGAGCCAGTGGAGTCACCCCGGAGTACGCGGAGTTCGCCGAGGCCGTGCGCGAGGTCTGCGACGACCTCGGACAGCAGCTCATCCGCGACGCCGAGGGCGCGACCAAGGACATCAGGATCGAGGTCGTGGGCGCCGCGACCGAGGACGACGCCGTCGAGGTGGGCCGCTCCATCGCCCGCAACAACCTCCTCAAGTGCGCCCTCCACGGCGAGGACCCCAACTGGGGACGGGTGCTGTCCGCGATCGGCACCACGAAGGCCGCCTTCGAACCGGACCGGCTGAACGTCGCCATCAACGGCGTATGGGTCTGCAAGAACGGCGGTGTCGGCGAGGACCGCGACCGCGTCGACATGCGCTACCGCGAGGTCCACGTCGTCGCCGACCTCGCCGCGGGCGACGCCACGGCAACGATCTGGACCAACGACCTCACCGCCGACTACGTCCACGAGAACAGCGCGTACTCCTCATGAGCAATGTGACCCGCAAGCACACCGCTCTGCCCAAGGCGCAGATCCTCATCGAGGCACTGCCCTGGCTCACCCGGCACCGCGGCAAGACCGTCGTCGTCAAGTTCGGCGGCAACGCCATGATCGACGGCGACCTCAAGGCGGCCTTCGCGCAGGACATCGTCTTCCTGCACCACGCGGGCCTCAAGCCCGTCGTCGTGCACGGCGGCGGCCCGCAGATCAGCGCCGCCCTCGACCGGCACGGCATCGTCAGCGAGTTCAAGGCCGGCCTGCGCGTCACCACCGAGGACGCGATGGACGTCGTCCGCATGGTGCTCGCCGGGCAGGTCCAGCGCGAGCTGGTCGGCCTGCTCAACGAACACGGACCGCTCGCCGTCGGCCTCACCGGCGAGGACGCGCACACCATCACCGCAACCAAGCACCAGCCCACGATCGACGGCCAGTTGGTCGACATCGGGCGGGTGGGCGAGATCACCGCGATCGACACGGGCGCGATCGAGGCTCTGCTCGCCGACGGCCGCATCCCGGTCGTCTCCTCGATCGCCCGGAGCCAGGACGACGGACATGTCTACAACGTCAATGCTGATACGGCGGCTGCGGCACTCGCTGCTGCGCTGGGGGCCGAGACCCTCATGGTCCTCACGGACGTCGAGGGCCTCTACGAGGACTGGCCGAACAGCGACGAGGTGATCAGCCGCCTCACCGCTTCCCAGCTGGAGAAACTCCTTCCCGAGCTGGCCAGCGGCATGGTGCCGAAGATGGAGGGCTGTCTGCACGCCGTACGCAACGGCGTCACGACCGCCCGGGTCATCGACGGCCGGGTCCAGCACTCGATCCTGCTGGAGATCTTCACCGACGAGGGCATCGGCACGATGGTCGTGCCGGACGACGAGGAAGCGGGGGACGCAGCATGACCGGCAGCGCCACGAACGCAGAGCTCACCGAGCGGTGGCAGGGCTCACTGATGGACAACTACGGCACCCCGCGCCTGCCGCTCGTCCGCGGTGCCGGCACGCAACTGTGGGACGCCGACGGCACGCGGTACCTCGACTTCGTCGGCGGCATCGCGGTCAACGCCCTCGGCCACGGCCACCCGGCGATCGTCGAGGCCGTGAGCCGCCAGATCGGCGAACTCGGCCACGTCTCCAACCTCTTCGTCGCCGAACCGCCCGTCACCCTCGCCGAACGGCTCCTCCAACTCTTCGGCCGCGAAGGCCGGGTGTACTTCTGCAACTCCGGGGCCGAGGCCAACGAGGGCGCCTTCAAGATCGGCCGGCTGACCGGCCGGACCCACATGGTCGCCACCACCGGCGGCTTCCACGGCCGCACCATGGGCGCGCTCGCCCTCACCGGCCAGCCCGGCAAGCGGGAGCCCTTCCTGCCGCTGCCCGGCGACGTCACGCACGTCCCCTACGGCGACCCGCAGGCCCTCGCGGAAGCGGTCACCCCGGACACGGCCCTGGTCGTCATCGAGCCCATCCAGGGCGAGAACGGCGTGGTCGTGCCGCCGCCCGGCTATCTGAAGGCGGCCCGCGCGATCACGGCGGCCAACGGCGCGCTGCTCGTCCTGGACGAGGTGCAGACCGGGATCGGCCGCACCGGCCACTGGTTCGAGTACCAGGCCCACGAAGGTGTCCTGCCCGACATCGTCACGCTCGCCAAGGGACTCGGCGGCGGCCTTCCCCTCGGCGCCACCGTCGCGTTCGGCCGCGCCGCCACCCTGCTGAAGCCCGGTCACCACGGCACGACCTTCGGCGGCAACCCGGTCGTCTGCGCCGCCGGACTCGCCGTGCTCGACACGATCGAGTCCGAGGGCCTCCTGGAGAACGTGAAGCGCGCCGGCGAGAAGCTGCGCGACGGAATCGAGGGCACCGACGGCGGAGCCCGCCACCCGCTCGTCGACCATGTCCGGGGTGCGGGCCTGCTCCTGGGTATCGTGCTCACCGAGCCGCTCGCGCCCCAGGTGCAGCAGGCGGCTCAGGACGCCGGTTTCCTGGTGAACGCGCCCGCCCCCGATGTCGTACGGCTGATGCCGCCGCTGAACCTGGGCGATGACGAGGTGGACGCGTTCCTCCAGGCGCTTCCCGGCATCCTCGACGCAGCCAACGGGGACGGATGATCCCGGGAAATGGGACGACGACGATGAGCCAGGCGCAGGACCACGAGCCAGCAGGGCCTGCCGTGCCGCAGACCCGCACCGCACGCCACCGCCGGATCGTGGACATCCTCAACCGGCAGCCGGTGCGCTCGCAGAGCCAGTTGGCGAAGCTCCTCGCCGACGACGGGCTGAACGTCACACAGGCGACGCTCTCCCGGGACCTCGACGAGCTGAACGCGGTGAAGATCCGCAACAACGACGGCGACCTCATCTACGCGGTGCCGAGCGAGGGCGGTTTCCGTACACCGCGCGCGCCGCTGGGGGAGTCGGCCAAGGAGGAGCGGATGCGGCGGCTCTCCTCGGAGCTGCTGATCTCCGCGGAGGCCTCGGCGAACCTCGTGGTCCTGCGCACCCCGCCCGGGGCCGCGCAGTTCCTCGCCTCGGCGATCGACCAGGCGGAACTGCACGACATCCTCGGCACGATCGCCGGGGACGACACCCTGCTGCTGATCAGCCGGGGCCCGACCGGCGGTCAGGCACTCGCCGACCACCTGCTGCGGCTCGCGCAGAACGCCCACTGAGACCGGCGGCGACCCGGCCGGTCGTCACGGACACGTACGAGGAGGCGCGCCCCACAGCGGGGCGCGCCTCCTCGTACGTGGGTCTCGCCGGTCACCCCAGGCGCCGGGCCAGCCCGCCCGTGCACCGGACCTCGTCGCCCGCCGTGACGAGCAGGCCCTCCACGTCCGGCAGGGACTCCAGCCAGTCCAGACCCGCCCGTGACCCCATCGCGAAAGCCGCGGTGGCCCAGGCGTCCACCCAGGTCAGACGGGGGCCCACCACCGTCACGGCCAGCAGGTCGGTGACCGCGGGCCTGCCGGTGCGGGGGTCGACGATGTGCGCACCGCGTTCGGCGGTTCCGGAGGTCGCCACGGCCAGCTCGTCGGCCCCGGCCGCGGAGACGACAGCGGCCAGCGAACCCGGGCGGAGCGGGTCCGACACCCCGATCCGCCAGGGCCGGTGCGAGCCCGGGACGCCGCACAGTTGGACGTCACCGCCGCCGTTGACGCTCACCCCGCTCGCCCCGGCCTCGGTGAGCCGCAGGGCCGCGCGTTCGGCCGCCCAGCCCTTGACGATCCCCGTCGGGTCCAGCCGGCCCTCGTACCGTGTGCTGAACCAGCCGTCGCTGATCCGCTCCGCCTCGGCGCCCAGGCCGAGCACCTCGGCGACCTCCTCGTCGCACTCCTCGGCGGTCAGCTCCCCGCGCACCAGGCGCGAGATCTGGCTGTCGTCCCGGTAGGTGCTGAACACCTCGTCCACCCGGTGCAGTTGGGCGACGGCCTCCTCCAGCGCGGCCCGGACGGTCTCCGGGTCCCCGCCGCGCACGTCGAAGGAGAACACCGTGCCCATGACCTCCTCGGCGTGCCGCAGAGCGGGCGGTGCCTCCTCGGCGGGCTCAGCCACCGGCCTTGTCCAGCGCCGACTGGAGGGACTTCTTGTAGCCGCCGGAGGTGTAGGTCGCCCCGGAGACGGCGTCGATGTCGGCACTGCCCGCCGCGACGGCCTCCTGGTTCAGCTTCGGCACGGCGTCGGCGGTGACCTGCGTGCTGCGCCCGCCGCTCGGCGCCTGGACCGTCTCCGCCTTCGTGATCTTCGTACCGGCGAGCACGAGGCGGACCTGGACCGGGCCGTACTCGGTCCGGGCGACGTTCCCGGTGATGACGCGGGTCTGGGTGGCGGGCGCCTTGCCGGCCGGCGCCTTCGGTGAGGTGGACGCCCCCGCGGAACCCGAACCGCCGCCGGTCGCCTTCGCCTTGTCCAGCGCCGACTGGAGGGACTTCTTGTAGCCGCCGGAGGTGTAGGTCGCCCCGGAGACGGCGTCGATGTCGGCGCTCTGCGCGGCGACCGTCGCCTTGTTGAGCCGGGGAACGGCCAGGGCGGTCTTCTGGTCGCTGGTCCCGCCCTGCGGGGCCTGGACCGCGTCGGCCTTGACGATCCTGCCGTCGCTCAGCGACAACCGGACCTGGACCGGGCCGTACTCGGTCTTCACCACGTCGCCGGTGACGGTCCGGGTACCGGTCTGCTGAGCGCTGCCGCCCTGCGGCGACTCCTGCCCGGCCACCGTCTGCTGGGGTGCCGCGCCGCCCTGCGCCGACGCGGCGGCCGGATCGCCCGCCGGTTTGAGCGACAGCAGCAGTACGATCCCGGACACGGTGGCGGCGGCGGCGAGCATGGTGCGCCGTATGGGGTGACTCTTCTTCATCGCTCCTGACTCCCGTCGCTCACATCTCGAACGACTCGTGATGGATGCGGCGGGCGGGAACCCCCGCGCCGCGCAGTGCGTCGTACACCTGCTGCGCGAAACCGGGCGGCCCGCACATGAAGACGTCGTGCCGTTCGATGTCCGGCAGCTTGCGGCGCAGGGTGTCCGCCGAGATGTCCGGGCGCTCCCCCTCGGGGCTGTTCACCGCGTACATCAGCCGGGCCCCGCGCTCCTTGGAGATCGAGGCCAGCTCGTCCCACAGGGCCAGGTCCTGGGTGCTGTTGGCGCGGTAGAGGAGCGTGATGTCGCCGGACGCGCCGGGGAGGGTCTCGAACAGGGCCCGCATCGGGGTGATGCCCACGCCGCCCGCCACCAGCAGGACCTTGCCGCGGCTGCGCTTGCCCGCGGTCAGCGCGCCGTACGGGCCCTCGGCCCAGACCCGGGTGCCCGGCTCCAGGTCGCGCAGGGCGGCGCTGTGGTCGCCGATCGCCTTGACGGTGATGCGCAGCATGTTCGGGCGGGGCGCCGCCGACAGCGAGTACGGGTGGGAGCTGAGCCGCATACCGGGCGCCAGGAACCGCCAGCGGAAGAACTGCCCCGCCTCGGCGCCCATCCGGTGCAGCTTGCGCCCGCTGATCAGCACCGACACGATGCCGGGCGTCTCCTCGATGACGGCCTCGACGCGCATCCGGTGCTTCACGTTCAGCCGGATCGGCGAGAGGATCCGGTACCAGAGCACGAGCGCGGTCACCGAGCCGTACAGCCCGTACCAGACGGTCTTGGCGACCGGTTCCACGGCGAAGTCGTTCCCGGTGGACAGCTGGTGCCAGAACGTCAGGAACACCGCGGCGTACGTCAGCAGATGGACGTGGTACCAGGTGTCGTACGGGATGAGCCGGCGGACCGGGCCGACGGAGATGAAGCCGATGAGCACCAGCAGACCGGTGCCGATCGCGGCCTTGCCCATGTCGGGGAGCTGGTCGACCGAGTCGATCGTCTGCTGCACGATCGCGCCGAGCCCCTTCCCGGACTGCAGGGCGTAGCCCCACATGGTCAGGAAGAGGTGGGCGAGGACCAGGGAGATCGTGTAGCGGCCGGTCATCGCGTGCCAGCGTGCCACGCGGTCGGAGCCCACCCGGCGTTCGAGAGCGGGGACGCGAGCCATCTGCAGCACCACGAGCGCCATCAGGTATCCGGCGAGCAGACCGGTGATCCGGCCCGCGTTCAGGATCCTGCTGTTGTCGTCGGCGATGGACGGAGTGTTGTTCCACCACAGCCAGATCACCCCGGCGGCGCCCGCCCAGACGGCGAGCAGCAGGGGGACGGCGGGCGAGCGGCGTGGGCGGATGCGGCGCATGGTCTGGCGCCGCGCGGCGCGGCCACCGGCGATCGTGGACACGGTTCCTCCGTGTTCGTCCGTGGGGACGGGGCGAGGGGAGTGGCCCCCTGGCCCACAGATACGGTCCACGACGCCCGTGCGTTCACCCGTCGCACGGACTTGGCTGCGGAACTTCAGTACCGTGTCAGGGCGGTGGGCCCGCTCGCGGTGCCGATGGCGATGTGCGGGCTGCGGGCCGGGTCCGCCCAGGTGAGCAGGCGCCGCATCGTGTCCGCCGGCACGGACACGCAACCGGCCGTCGGCCCGCTCCCGTTGACGTGCAGGAAGATCCCGGCGCCGCGTCCGCGCACCGGGCGCGCGTAGTTGAACCCGATGACGAAGGCGTGCGCGTACTGCTTCTCGTAGGCGACCAGGTGCTCGGACTCGGTGGCCCGGCAGTCCGCGGGGCGCGGTTCGGTCCACCGGTTGTACGACCGGGACCCGTTGTCCTGGCACCACCAGGAGTCCTGCCGCACCGGGCGGTAGGGCACCGAGGTCCCGCCCGGTGCGGGGCTGGTCCCGAACGCGTACGGCAGGTCGTACAGGCCGGTGGGGGTCGTGTTCGTGCCCTGGCGCCGCGCGCCGCCCTCGACGAGCCCCTTCGCGCCGAAGCGCGCGGGGGCGGAACCCGTCCGCACCCACCGTCCGCCCCGCCGGTCCCACCAGGTGAGCGTCCCCGACGTGGCGTTCCCGGCCGGGGCACGGGCGGTGAGGAGCTGGGTGCCGCCGCCGGTGTCGGCCATCAGCTCGGGCAGTTCGCGCGCCGGCGGCCCGCCCGGGGCCAGGGCGAGCAGGGACGCGGACGCGAGGGCGACGGCTCCGAGGCGCATGGCTCAGACCGTACTGGGGGGCAACGGCAGCGGCAGCCCGGGCAGGCCGTCAAGGCTCGTCGCGATGTGCTCCTTCTTGGTGAAATACGCGTCCAGGGAGGCGTCGTCCTCCCGGGCGAACCGTCTGCCGTGCAGATCGCGGTCCTCCTCGTAGGCCATGAAGGGGACGGCGTAGCCGCAGGAGTCGCGGACGGTCTCGGCGGTCACGACGATGACCGCGCGCAGGCCGTGCAGCGTCGGGTCGATGTCGGGGAAATGGCTGACGAGTTCCGTGAAGCGCGGGTCGTCCCGGAAGACGGGTTCGCCGCGGCCGTGCACCCGCACGATGTTGGGCGGCCCCTGGAAGGCACACCACATCAGGGTGATCCGGCCGTTCTCGCGCAGGTGCGCGATGGTCTCGGCGGTGCTTCCCGCGAAGTCCAGATAGGCGACGGTCAGCTCGTCGAGCACGACGAAGGAACCGGAGAGGCCCTTGGGGGACAGGTTGACGGTGCCGTCCCCGGACAGCGGGGCGGTGGCGGTGAAGAAGAGGGGCTGTGCCTCGATGAACGTTCGGAGGCGGCCGTCGATGCGCTCATAAGTCTTTCCCATGTCTAACGATTATGGTGGAAGATCTTTCGCTCGTCTAAGGATTTCGCGCGCCCCGGCACCCTCGAACTTCCGGGCCGCCCCCCGGATCGCGTTGACGAACCATGCAGAGTGCTGCATACTCATGCATGTCAGCGAATGCAGTGTGAGGAGAATCCCGTGACCGAGCGCGTCGTACTCGCCTACTCGGGCGGTCTGGACACCTCCGTCGCCATCGGCTGGATCGCCGAGGAGACGGGCGCCGAGGTCATCGCCGTAGCGGTCGATGTCGGCCAGGGTGGCGAGGACCTGGACGTCATCCGCAAGCGCGCCCTCGCGTGCGGCGCCGTCGAGGCCGAGGTCGCGGACGCCAAGGACGAGTTCGCCGACGAGTACTGCCTCCCGGCGATCAAGGCCAACGCCCTCTACATGGACCGCTACCCGCTGGTCTCCGCCCTCTCCCGGCCGACGATCGTCAAGCACCTCGTCGCCGCCGCGCAGAAGCACGGCGCCACCACGGTCGCCCACGGCTGCACCGGCAAGGGCAACGACCAGGTGCGGTTCGAGGCCGGCATCGTCGCCCTCGCCCCGGACCTCAAGTGCATCGCCCCGGTCCGCGACTACGCGATGACCCGGGACAAGGCGATCGCCTTCTGCGAGGAGAAGCAGCTCCCGATCGCCACCACCAAGAAGTCCCCGTACTCCATCGACCAGAACGTCTTCGGACGCGCGGTCGAGACGGGCTTCCTGGAGGACATCTGGAACGCGCCGATCGAGGACATCTACGAGTACACCTCGAACCCCGCCGAGCAGCGCGAGGCCGACGAGGTCGTCATCTCCTTCAAGGAGGGCGTCCCGGTCGCGATCGACGGCAGGCCCGTCAGCGTCCTCCAGGCCATCCAGCAGCTCAACGAGCGCGCCGGCGCCCAGGGCATCGGCCGGATCGACATGGTCGAGGACCGGCTCGTGGGCATCAAGTCCCGCGAGGTGTACGAGGCTCCGGGCGCGATCGCGCTGATCACCGCGCACCAGGAGCTGGAGAACGTCACCGTCGAGCGTGAACTCGCCCGCTACAAGCGGCAGGTCGAGCAGCGCTGGGGCGAGCTGGTCTACGACGGCCAGTGGTTCTCCCCGCTCAAGCGCGCCCTGGACGGCTTCATCTCCGAGGCCAACCAGCACGTCAACGGCGACATCCGGATGATCCTGCACGGCGGTCGCGCGGTCGTCACCGGCCGGCGCTCCGACACCGGGCTCTACGACTTCGACCTCGCGACGTACGACACGGGCGACACCTTCGACCAGGCCGCGGCCAAGGGCTTCATCGACATCTACAGCCTGTCGTCGAAGATCGCCGCCAAGCGGGACCTGGCGTAACGCACAAGGGACTTGGCGTGCCGGTCGTGTCGGCCGTCCCCGAGCACCCCACCCACTAGCCTGACAGCCGCCTCCTCACCCGCGTGAGGAGGCGGTGGCACATCCAACCCCTGCGAGGAGCAACGCAAGTGAGCAGCAACAGCGGTGACGTCCGGCTCTGGGGCGGACGGTTCGCCGACGGTCCCGCCGAGGCCCTGGCCAAGCTGTCCGCGTCGGTCCACTTCGACTGGCGCCTCGCGCCGTACGACATCGCCGGGTCGCGTGCCCACGCGCGCGTGCTGCACGGGGCGGGCCTGCTCACCGAGGACGAGCTCACCCGCATGATCGAGGGCCTCGACCGGCTGGAGGCCGACGTCGCCGACGGCTCGTTCGTCGGCACCATCGCCGACGAGGACGTCCACACCGCCCTGGAGCGCGGCCTGCTGGAGCGCCTCGGCGCGGACCTCGGCGGCAAGCTGCGCGCCGGCCGCTCCCGCAACGACCAGGTGGCCACGCTCTTCCGGATGTACCTGCGCGACCACGCCCGGATCGTCGGCGGCCTGATCGCCGACCTCCAAGAGGCGCTGATCGGTCTCGCGGAGGCCCACCCGGACGTGGCGATGCCCGGCCGCACCCACCTCCAGCACGCCCAGCCGGTGCTCTTCGCCCACCACGTCCTCGCCCACGTCCAGTCCCTGTCCCGGGACGCGGAGCGGCTGTGCCAGTGGGACGAGCGGACCGCCGTCTCGCCGTACGGCTCCGGCGCCCTGGCCGGCTCCTCCCTCGGTCTCGACCCGCAGGCGGTCGCGAAGGACCTCGGCTTCGAGCACGGCAGCGTCGCCAACTCCATCGACGGCACGGCCTCCCGCGACTTCGTGGCGGAGTTCGCCTTCATCACCGCGATGATCGGCGTGAACCTCTCCCGGATCGCCGAGGAGGTCATCATCTGGAACACGAAGGAGTTCTCCTTCGTCACCCTCCACGACGCGTTCTCCACCGGCTCGTCGATCATGCCGCAGAAGAAGAACCCGGACATCGCCGAGCTCGCGCGCGGCAAGTCGGGCCGTCTGATCGGCAACCTCACCGGGCTGATGGCCACGCTCAAGGCGCTGCCCCTCGCGTACAACCGCGACCTCCAGGAGGACAAGGAGCCGGTCTTCGACTCCTGCGACCAGCTGGAGGTCCTGCTCCCCGCCTTCACCGGCATGATGGCCACGCTGACCGTGCACCGCGAGCGCATGGAGGAGCTGGCCCCGGCCGGCTTCTCGCTCGCCACCGACATCGCCGAGTGGCTGGTCAGGCAGGGCGTGCCGTTCCGTGTCGCGCACGAGGTGGCCGGCGAGTGCGTGAAGGTCGCCGAGGCGGACGGCAAGGAGCTGGACGAGCTGACCGACGAGCAGTTCGCCAAGATCTCCCCGCACCTGACACCGCAGGTGCGGTCCGTCCTGAACGTGGCCGGCGCCCTCGCCTCCCGCGACGGCCGCGGCGGCACGGCACCCGCCGCCGTCGCCGTCCAGCTGGCCGACATCAAGGCGAACGTGGCGGACCAGCAGCTCTGGGCGCGGGCCAAGCGGAAGAAGTAGCCCGGGCACGGGTGAGCGGCGCGGGCTGTGCCGCGTCCGGGAGCGGGTGCCGTACGACGGAGGGCGTCGCGGGTTACGTTGGTCCGGAGCCGTAGAGGAGCCGACCGAAACGGAGCCGCGATGCCCTTCGCACGCCTGGCCTCAGCCACGACGCCCACCGCCCGCATCGGTCTGGGCCTCGCCGCCGTCGGCCGCCCCGGCTACATCAACCTCGGTCGCGAGGAGGACCTCCCGGCCGACCGCAGTGTCGACGCCCTGCGCGAGCGCACCCACGAACTCCTCGACGCCGCCTACGCCCAGGGCGTCCGCTACTTCGACGTGGCCCGCTCCTACGGCCGCTCCGAGGAGTTCCTCGCCGACTGGCTGCGCGAGCGCCCCGCCGTCGACGACGTCGTCGTCGGGAGCAAGTGGGGCTACACCTACACCGCCGACTGGCGCACCGACGCCGAGGCGCACGAGGTCAAGGACCACGGCCTCGCCACCTACGAGCGGCAGCGCGCCGAGACCGCCGAGCTGCTCGGCGAACGCCTCGATCTCTACCAGATCCACTCGGTGACCCCGGACAGCCCGGCCCTCACCGACAAGGAGCTGCACGCCGCGCTCGCCGAGGCGGCCGCCGGGGGACTGTCGATCGGCTTCTCCACCAGCGGACCCGCGCAGGCCGACGCGATCCGCGCCGCGCTCGCCGTGACGGTCGACGGCGAACCGCTCTTCCGCACGGTCCAGTCCACCTACAACGTCCTGGAGACCTCGGCCGCGCCCGCGCTCGCCGAGGCCCACGACGCCGGACTGACCGTGATCGTGAAGGAGGGCATGGCGAACGGCCGGCTCGCGGAACCCCACGCGCCCGAGGCGCTGCGCGCGGTCGCCGCCGAGACCGGCCTCGGCTGCGACGCGGTCGCCCTCGCGCTCGTCCTGCGGCAGCCCTGGACCGGCGTGGTGCTCTCGGGCGCCGCCACCGCCAACCAGCTCGCCTCGAACCTGCACGCCGCCGTCGTCGACCTCGGCGACGCCCAGCTCCGCCGGCTCGACGCCCTCGCCGAGGCCCCCCGGGCGTACTGGGAGCGGCGCGGGCAGCTTCCCTGGCACTGACCCGACGTTCCGCCCTCCGGGGCACGTGTGCGGAGCCCTCTCACACGCCGCGCACCCCTCGCCAGTGAGACACCTGTGCCCAGCATGAGACGTGTGTGTCTCATCTGGGGTACTCTTGTCTCATGGCTGTCGATCGTGACCACGTGCTGCGCAGCGCAGCCGCCCTGCTGACCCGGAAATCCACCGCGACCATGGACGAGGTCGCGAAGGCCGCCGGGATCAGCCGGGCCACGCTGCACCGCCAGTTCGCCGGGCGCGACGCGCTCGTACGGGCGCTGGAGGCCCTCGGCATCGAGGAGTGCGAGGCGGCACTCGACGCCGCCCGCCTGGACGAGGGCACCGCCCAGGAGGCCGTGCGCCGTCTGGTGAAGGAGCTGGAGAAGGCGGCCGGACTGCTCGCCTTCCTCTACACGGAGAACCAGCTGTTCGAGGGGGACGGGCAGCACGAGGGCTGGGCGCGGCTCGACGCCCGGATGTCCGCGCTGTTCCGGCGCGGACAGGAGAGCGGCGAGTTCCGCATCGACCTCACACCGCCCTGGCTCACCGAGGCGCTCTACGGCCTGATGGCCTCCGCGTCCTGGGCCGTCACCGAGGGCCGGATCGCCGCCAACGACTTCCACCACATGATCGTCGAGCTGCTGCTCGGCGGAGCACTACGGAGAGAGGAACCATGACCAGCACCCTGCAGCCGGCCGTCGCGGCGGAGGTGGAGAAGCGCCCGGGCCGCTGGCTCGCGCTCTCCGTCCTCGTCCTCGCCGTGCTGTTGGTGGCCGTCGACGCGACCGTCCTCGGCCTCGCGACCCCGTACATCAGCGAGGACCTGAAGCCCTCGGGCACCCAGCTCCTGTGGATCGGGGACGTGTACTCCTTCGTCATCGCCGGTCTGCTCGTCTCGATGGGCAGCCTCGGCGACCGCATCGGCCGCAAGAAGCTGCTGCTCGTCGGCGCGACGGCGTTCGGCCTCATATCCGTGCTCAACGCGTACGCGACGACACCCGAGATGATGATCCTGGCGCGGGCCCTGCTCGGTGTCGCGGGCGCGACCCTGATGCCCGCCACCCTCGCCCTGATCCGCAACATCTTCCACGACCCGCGCGAGCGCAGCCTCGCCATCGGAATCTGGGGCGCGACGGCCTCCGCCGGCACCGCCGTCGGCCCGGTGGTCGGCGGATTCCTGCTCGAACACTTCTGGTGGGGCTCGGTCTTCCTGATCAACCTTCCGGTGATGGTGGTCCTCGTCCTCGTCGGCATCAAGCTGCTGCCCGAGTCGAAGAGCCCCAGCCACGGGCCCTGGGACCTCATCAGCGTGACGCTGTCCCTCGTCGGCGTGATCGGCGTCGTGTACGCGGTGAAGGAGGCCGCCGCGCACGGCCCGAGCGGCGCGGTGTTCGCCACCGGTCTGCTCGGCGCGGCCGCCCTCGTCTGGTTCGTGCGCCGCCAGCTGACGCTGCCCGCACCCCTGCTGGACGTCCGCCTCTTCCGCCACCGGGGCTTCTCCGGTGCGGTGCTCGCCGACCTGTTCACCGTGCTCGGTCTGTCCGGTCTGGTGTTCTTCCTCTCCCAGTACCTGCAACTCGTGCAGGGACGCGGCCCGTTCGAGGCCGGGCTCGCCGAGATCCCGGCCGCCGTCGGCGCCGTCGCCGCCGGTCTGGTCGCGGGCCGCTACGCCCGTCGGTTCTCCGTACGTGTCGTCGTCTCCGGCGGCCTCGCCGCGGTGGGCCTCGCGCTCGGCACGCTCACCGTGCTCGGCCAGTCCACGGGCTACCCGGTCCTCGGCGCCGCCCTGCTCGTCGTCGGCATCGGTGCCGGCTTCTCGTTCACGGTGACCGCCGACGTCATCCTGTCGACCGTGCCCAAGGACCAGGCGGGCGCCGCGTCCGCGGTCTCCGAGACGGCGTACGAACTCGGCGCCGCCCTCGGCATCGCCCTGCTCGGCTCCGTCGTGACCGGCGTCTACGCCGGATTCACCGGCCCCGCGGGCACCCCCGCCGCGGCGCACGACTCCCTGGGCGGAGCGGTGGAGGCGGCCGGAAACCTGCCCGCGCCGGCCGCCGAGGCGATGCTGAACGCGGCCCGCGAGGCCTTCGTGGACGGCCTGGCCTTGGCCTCCGGCGCGGGAGCGGTGGTGCTCCTCGCCACCGCCGTCGCGGCCTGGTTCCTGCTGCGCGGCCAGAAGCTGGAGTCATGAGAAGGCGGCCGGCCCGCTTCGGGTCCGGCCGCACGAACGGCGTGGGCCGGCTGCACCGCGTCCGGCCCACGCGCCGGTCGCCCGTCGCCACAGCCGCCCCGCCCTCGGCGCGGGTCGAGCGGCACGCGGAGCGGTAGCGGGCTGCCGGGGGCGGGGCGCCTGTGGCGGTCCGCCCCGCCCCCGCCGGTGGTCGCCGGCGGGGTGGCTCCGCCCGTCGACGGCACCACGAAAGGGACCCGGCGGCGGGGACGCCGACGGAGCGGGTGCTCGGGCGACCGCGAGCACGAACGGGGTGGGCCCCGGCCGCTGTCCAGCGGCCGGGGCCCACCCCCTGTGCGATGTCGTGCGGGCGGGGGCTAGGCCGCCTTCGCCTTCGTTGCGTACATGTCCACGTACTCCTGGCCGGACAGCCGCATGACCTCGGTCATCACGGAGTCGGTCACGGCGCGCAGCACGTACCGGTCGCGGTCCATGCCCTCGTACCGGGAGAACTCCATGGCGGGGCCGAAGCGGACGGTGACCTTGCCCGGGCGCGGGATGCCCGCGCCGCCCGGCTGGAGCTTGTCGGTGCCGATCATCGCGAACGGCACGACCGGGGCCCCGGTCATCAGGGTGAGGCGGGCGATACCGGTGCGGCCGCGGTACAGCCGGCCGTCGGGGGAGCGGGTGCCCTCGGGGTAGATGCCGAAGACCTTGCCCTCCTCCAGGATGCGGCGGCCGGTCATCAGCGCCGCGACACCGCCGTTGGCGCCGTCCCGGTCCACGGGGATCATGCCGACGCCGGTGAAGAACCACGCCATCAGCCGGCCCTTGAAGCCCTTGCCCGTGACGTACTCGTCCTTGCCGATGAACAGCACCTGCCGGTCGCAGACCAGCGGAAGGATCATCGAGTCGATGAACGTGAGGTGGTTGCCGGCCAGGATCACCGGACCGTCGCCCGGAATGTGCTCCACGCCCTCCACCCGAGGACGGAACATCAGGCGCATGATCGGTCCGAGCGCTGCCTTGATGAGCGCGAAGCGGGACAACGGGCCCTCCGGTGTCAAGGGATTCGGTATGGAGTCTGTGCAGGTGAGGACGATACTCGCGGTTGCCGGGTGATTGCACATCGGGTTCACCGACTGGATACGCGGTGTTGACGTACGTTTACCTGCGGTGGCACGCCTGTGGGCGGCCGACATCGGGGCGACACGATGTGACGGACATCGCGCGCCGCACCGGCGAACGGGTGACCCCGCCATGGTTCGCCGCCCGCTCGCCGCTCTCCCCGCCGGGTACCCCCGCCGCACGACCCGAAGCGGACGGACCGTCAATTCCGCGTCGGGCGCCCGCCGGGGTCATCGACTGTTCCGCCGCAGGCCTCCCTCCCGTCACACGGGGACACCTACGATCGTCCCGCTCGACAGGCAGGACACCGACGGCGGGAGAGGAACGCTCATGGGAGTGCAGGAGCCGAACGGTCAGGGGCGCGGCGCGGCGCGGCGGACGCTGCTCGGGGCCGCGGTACTCGGAGCCGGGGGAGCGGTCCTCGGACTGCCCGGCACGGCGAGCGCCGACGAGCGCCACGGAGGCGGCGGCTACCGCGGCCTGCCCAAGCCGACGATCATCGGTCACCGCGGCGCCAGCGGCTACCGGCCGGAACACACCTTCGGCTCGTACCAGCTCGCCCTCGACCTCGGCGCCGACGTCGTCGAGGCGGGCGACCTCGTCCCGACCAGGGACGGTCACCTCGTCTGCCGCCACGAACCGGAGATCGGCGGGACCACCGACGTCGCCGCGCACCCCGAGTTCGCCGCGCGCAGGACCACCAAGGTGCTGGACGGCGTCTCCACCACCGGCTGGTTCACCGAGGACTTCACCCTCGCCGAGCTGAAGACGCTGCGGGCCGTCGAGCGCATCCCCGCCAACCGCCCGCACAACACCCTCTACAACGGGCGCTGGGAGATCCCCACCTTCGAGGAGGTGCTCCGCTGGCAGGACGAGCAGACCCGCAAGCGAGGCAAGCAGGTCTGGATCTACCCCGAGACCAAGCACCCGACCTATTTCCGGGCCCTCGGCCTCGGCCTGGAGGAGCGCGTCGCCAAACTGCTGCGCAGGTACGGCAAGGACAAGAAGGACTCTCCGGTCATCCTCCAGTCCTTCGAACCGACCAGCATCCAGCGCCTGAACAAGCTCGTCGGCAACCCGCTCGCCGTGCTGCTCTCCGGCGCGGACACCCGCCCCTGGGACTTCGTCACGACGGGCGACCCGCGCACCGTCGCCGACCTGGTCACGCCCGAGGGCCTGAAGTGGATCGCCTCGTTCGCGCAGGGCATCGGCCCCACGCTCGACCTCGTCATCCCCAAGGACGCGGCCGGCAAGCTCACCACGCCGACCACGCTCGTCGCCGACGCGCACCACGTGGGCCTCGTCCTGCACCCGTACACCATGCGCAACGAGAACCCCTTCCTGCCGGCCGACTTCCGCAAGGGCACGGACCCGACCGCCTACGGGGACGCCTTCGGCGCGTTCAAGGCGTACTTCGCGACGGGCATCGACGGCGTCTTCTCCGACAACGCCGACACGGCGCTGCTGGCCCGCGCGGACTTCCTCGCCCGCTGAGCCGTCGGCCGAGACGCACAACGAACCGCACGCCGGGCCGTCAACCGGCGCTCCCGTCACCCCGGATGGGGTGACAACCGGCCGTCCCGGCAACCTCCTGCCGGGGCGGCCGCGTCGTGCCGCACATGACCCACGAGATGGTTTCCGCGCTCCGTCCCCTGCTCGCCGCCGAGGCGTCGGCCGAGGCCCACGCGTCCGGCACCGAGCAGAACGATCTGGAACAGGCCGTCTGGCTCCGCCTCCTGGAGCGGCTGGACACCGCGGGCCCGCCCGCCGACCCGCCGGGATGGCTGCGCCGCGCGGTGCGCTCCGAGGCCCGCCGCAGCCGCCGTACGGCACGCGCCGAGCAGCCGTACGCCGTCGAGCCCGCGGACGACCGGCGGCACGGCCCCGAGCAGCAGGCGATGACCGCGGACCGGCGCCGTGAACTGCACGCGGCCGTGCGCCGGCTGCCCCGCCGCTGCCGTGGCCTGATGGCCGCGCTGCTCTCCCCGGAAGACCTCACGTACCGGGAGATCGCAGGCGAGTTGGGTATCTCACAGGGCAGTCTGGGTCCGGAACGTTCCAGATGCCTGGGATGTCTGCGGCGATTGCTCGCGGTGGAGGTTGCGGCCCACTGACGACGGGGATAGGAGTGGGGGACGACCGGTGAACAGGTGAGCGGGAGGCATGCACACATGGGCATGAGCGTGACCATCTCGGCGGCGACCGAGCAGGACGCAGAACAGATCCTGAAGCTGCAGTACCTCTGCTACCAGAGCGAGGCCGCGCTGTACGGCGACTACGGCATCGAGCCGCTCACGCAGCCGCTCGACTCGCTCAGGGCGGAACTCGCGGACGCCACGGTCCTGGTGGCCCGGCTCGGCGACGAGGTGGTGGCCTCCGTGCGGGGCGCCGTCGACGCCGACGGGACGGCCCGGATCAACAAGCTCATCGTGCACCCGCGCATGCAGCGGCACGGCCTCGGCGGACGGCTGCTCGCCGCGATCGAGAGCCGGCTCGGCGCGGACGGCGCGGCCACGTCCTTCCAGCTCTTCACCGGCCACCGCAGCGAACACAACCTGCGCCTGTACCGCAAGCACGGCTACGCGCCCGTCTCCCGGGAGCAGGTCGACGAGCGGCTGACCCTGGTGACCCTCGCCAAGGGCGCGGACACCGTCGCGTACGCCACCAGCGCCTGACGGCCGCGGCCGTCGGCCTGCACCCCGCCGAAGGGTGGGAGTCGGGCCCGGCGGCCGCCGCGGTCGCTAGCGGGCGGTGGTACGCGCCGTGCGCAGCCAGTACATCGCCGACAGCGGCAGCAGCACCGGGATGAAGAGATAGCCCATCCCGTAGTCCGACCACACCGTGGCGTCGGGGAAGGCGGACGGCTCCACCAGCGTCCAGGTCCCGACGATCAGCACCCCCGCGAGCTCGGTGGCGCAGCACACCAGCGCCGCCCTGCGCGCCTTCTCGCCGCCGCGCACGAGTGAGTACGTGATGAAGCCGTAGACGAGACCGGCGACCGCGGACAGCGAGTAGGCGAGCGGGGCCTTGTCGAACTCCGTGGAGATCTGCACGGCCGACCGCGAGACCGCGCCGACCACCATCACGCCGTACAGCCAGACCAGCAGCATGCCCGGGCCGCTGACGAGCCGGATGCGACCGGTCGCCGCAGGCTCCTCGCGCACCGTGTCGTCCCGCTCGTCCCGAGGCACGCTCGCGTTCTCCTCCGTGGCCGTCATCTCAGCCTCCCCAGATGTCATAGAGCCGCACTTCGAGCACGGCGAGGACGATGCCGCCCGCCGCCACCGTGGCCGAACCCCAGCGGGTGCGCTCCGCCAGCGACATGAATCCCACGGCGGGGACGCACGCGAAGGCGCCGAGCAGATACGCCACGAAGATCGTCGTGCCCTGTTCCGGCTTCTCGCCGCGCGCCAGCTGGACCACGCCGACCACCAGCTGGACCGCGGCGAGCAGCGACACCACGGCCATGCCGATGAAGTGCCAGTCCTTCGTCGGCTGATCACGGTAGGCGGCCCAGCCGCACCAGGCGGCGAGCGCGAGCGCGGCGACGGCCGTCGCGACCGTCAGGGCATCAAGCATGCCGCGACCCTATTACGGGCCAAAAGGCCCGATGCGCTCGCCCCCGGGGTGGCCCGTAGGGTCGAAGCCATGAAGATCCACGCTGACGCCCTCCTGTTCGACAACGACGGCACCCTCGTCTCGTCCCTGGACTCGGTGAACCGCTGCTGGACCCGCTGGGCGCAGGAGTACGGCATCACCGCCGAGGACTTCGCCCGCATCGAACTGCACGGCCGCCCCGCCGCCGAGATAGTCGCCGACCTGCTTCCTCCCGAGACCGCCCCCGAGGCCCTCGCCAGGGTCGAGCAGCTGGAGCTCGAGGACGTCGCGGGCGGGGTCGTGCCGCTGCCCGGCACCCTCGCGCTGCTCGCCGCCCTGCCCGCCGAGCGCTGGGCCGTCGTCACCTCGGCCACCCGACGGCTCGGCGAGGCCCGCCTCGCCGAGGTCGGCGTCCTGCCCAAGACGCTGATCGCCGCCGACGACATCACCCGCGGCAAGCCCGACCCGGAGCCCTACCTGCTCGCCGCCCGCCGCCTCGGCGTCGACCCGGCCCGTTGCGCGTCTTCGAGGACGCCCCGGCCGGACTCCAGTCGGGCCGCGCCGCCGGGATGACCACCGTGGCGTTGGCCACAACGCACCAGGCCCACGAGCTGGACGCCGACCACGTGGTCGAGGACCTCTCCGCCCTGTCGGTGCTGGTCAGCGACGGGGGCGTCGAGATCTTCACCCGCGACTGAAAAGTGTCCACCGCTGTCCGCTATACGGACAGCGGTGGCGGTTCCCCGCTTGGCGTCTGCTTTACTTCATCCCATGACCACGACGAGCAGCCGCATCCTTGCGACCGAGGCGACCATGACGCCCGGTGCTCGCTGTATGTGTCGAATGCGCGCCTTCTAGAGGGCCCCCGCACCACCGCCTGATCCCGCGCCCCGAAGCGGGATCGCCGCGCCCTGTGTCCGTACCGCGTACGTGACCGGGCTGCCCCGCGCACCTGTTCTCCCCCCGGTTCCATCGCCATCGCGAGAACCCGTGTCGCGTTCCCGCCCGCATGCACCCGTGCCCCGGCGTACACCCACGCCCGCACTCGACAGTGACGGAAACCCCTCAGTGATCACGACAACGGGCCTCACCAAGGTCTACCGCTCGCGCGGCCGTGAAGTGACCGCCCTCGACGGCGTCGATCTGCATGTCCGCGAAGGCGAGGTGTACGGCGTCATCGGTCAGTCCGGCGCCGGCAAGTCCTCCCTCATCCGCTGCGTCAACCTGCTGGAGCGCCCCACCGCCGGCACGGTCACCGTCGCCGGACAGGACCTCACCGCCCTCGCCGGGCGGGGCCCGCGCGCGGGCCGCGAGCTCCGCCAGGCGCGCAGCCGGATCGGCATGGTCTTCCAGCACTTCAACCTGCTGTCCTCGCGGACGGTCCAGGACAACGTCGAGCTGCCGCTGGAGATCCTCGGCGTCTCGGGCAGGCGGCGGACCTCCAAGGCGCTCGAACTGCTCGACCTGGTCGGCCTCTCCGACAAGGCCAAGGCCTACCCCGCACAGCTCTCCGGCGGTCAGAAGCAGCGCGTCGGCATCGCCCGCGCGCTGGCCGGCGACCCCAAGGTGCTGCTCTCCGACGAGGCGACCAGCGCCCTCGACCCGGAGACCACCCGCTCCATCCTCCAGCTGCTGCGCGACCTGAACCGCCAGCTGGGCCTGACCGTCCTGCTCATCACGCACGAGATGGACGTGGTCAAGTCGATCTGCGACTCGGCCGCCCTGATGGAACGGGGCCGCGTCGTCGAGTCCGGCACCGTCAGCGAACTCCTCGCGACGCCCGGCTCCGAGCTGGCCTCCGCGCTGTTCCCGGTGAGCGGCGACGTGTCCGGCGACGACCGCACCGTCATCGACGTCACCTTCGTCGGTGAGGCCGCGACCCGGCCGGTCATCTCGCAGCTCTCGCGCACCTACAACATCGACATCTCGATCCTCGGCGCCGCGATGGACACCGTCGCGGGACGCCAGGTCGGCCGGATGCGCATCGAACTGCCCGGCGGCTACGAGGAGAACGTCGTACCCATCGGCTTCCTCCGCGAGCAGGGCCTGCAGATCGACGTCGTCGAACAGGCCGCCCCGGAGTCCGTGCTGGTGAAGGAAGGTGCCAAGTGACCTGGTCCGAGATGCAGCCCCTGCTGTCCCAGGCGTGTTGGGACACGCTCTACATGGTCGGCTGGTCCACGCTCATAGCCATCGTCGGCGGTCTCCCGCTCGGTGTCCTGCTCGTCCTCACCGACCGCGGCGGACTCCTGCAGAACGTGGTCGTGAACAAGATCGTCGGTCAGGTCGTGAACGTCGCCCGCTCGCTGCCGTTCATCATCCTGATGGTTGCGCTGATGAGCTTCACGCGGACGATCACCGGGACGACCATCGGTCGTGAAGCGGCCATCGTGCCGCTCGCCGTCGGCGCGATCCCGTTCTTCGCGCGCCTGGTCGAGACGGCGGTCCGCGAGGTGGACGGCGGACTCGTCGAGGCCGTGCAGGCGATGGGCGGCAACACCTGGACCGTCGTCCGCCGGGTCCTCGTGCCCGAGTCGCTGCCCTCGCTGATCTCCTCGGCGACCACCACGATCGTCGCCCTCATCGGCTACTCGGCGATGGCCGGCACCGTCGGCGCGGGCGGCCTCGGCGACATCGCGATCCGCTACGGCTACCAGCGCTTCGAGACCGAAATGATGTGGATCACGGTCGCCATCCTCGCGGTCGTCATCTCCGTCATCCAGTTCGCCGGCGACTACGCCGCCCGTGGACTGCACCGCCGCGGCGGCCAGTCCGGCGCCGCCCCGAAGCTGCGGTTCCTGAAGTCCCGGGAGCCCTCCGCCGCGGACGTCGGCAAGGTCGCCTGACACTCGGCGGCCCGTCTTCCGGCCGTCGGCACCCCACCCCCCTCGGTTTCCCCGTCCACCTCATGACGGGGCGGCACCACCCATAAGGAAAGGCACTTTTCGTGCGTAACACCGCCAAGATCACCACCGCTGTCCTCGCTGCCGGAGCCCTCACCCTCGGCCTCTCCGCCTGCGGCTCCGACAAGGACTCCGCGTCCTCCTCCGACAAGAGCGGCCCGCTCGTCGTCGCCGCCAGCCCCGTCCCGCACGCCGAGATCCTGAACTTCGTCAAGAAGAACCTGGCGAAGAAGGCGGGCCTGGACCTGGAGGTCAAGGAGTTCCAGGACTACATCGTCCCGAACACGGCGACCGAGGACGGCTCGGTGGACGCCAACTACTTCCAGAACCAGCCGTACCTGGACGACTTCAACAAGAAGCGCGGCACCCACATCGTGCCCGTCGTCACGGTGCACCTGGAGCCGCTCGGCCTCTACTCCCACAAGGTGAAGAGCTCCGACGCCCTGAAGAGCGGTGCGACCGTCGCCGTCCCCAACGACGCGGTGAACGAGGCGCGTGCCCTGAAGCTGCTCGCCTCCAAGGGGCTCATCACCCTCAAGGACGGCGTCGGCAACGAGGCGACCCCGCAGGACATCTCCAAGAACCCGAAGAACCTGAAGTTCAAGGAGGTCGAGGCGGCTCAGACCCCGCGCTCCCTCGACGACGTGGACGCCGCGGTGATCAACGGCAACTACGCCATCTCCGCCGGTCTCAAGCCCGCCAAGGACGCCCTCGTCCTGGAGTCCGCGACGAACAACCCCTACGGCAACTTCCTCGCCGTCAAGAAGGGCAACGAGAACGACCCGCGCGTGAAGAAGCTCGCGAAGCTCCTCACCTCGCCCGAGGTCAAGAAGTTCATAGAGGACAAGTACGCCGGCTCCGTCATCCCCTCCTTCAAGTAGGCGCGAAGCGGCAGTTCACCGACCGCGGGGCCGCACGGTCCTCCCGGTCACCGCACGGGGTCCACTCCATTACCCGGAGTGGACCCCGTTGTGCGGTTCGGTGGTTTCATGCTGCATGCTGGGCAGTTCAGCGGACCTGGCGGTACATCAGGTCCGAAGTCCCCGACGGTTACGGAGCGTCGTATGACGAGCACCTTCCCCGACATCTCCATCAGCACGGAGCGGTTGGTCCTGCGTGCGCTCGACGAGGACGACGTCGCTCCGCTGGCCGAGATGATGAACGACGAGATGGTGGCGGCCTGGACGTCGATCCCCCAGCCGTTCTCCGAGGACGGCGCCCGCCACTGGATCACCGACTACGCGCCCACCGAACGCGCGGAAGGGCGTGGACTCGACCTCGCCGTCACCGAGTTCCTCACCCAGCGCCTGGTCGGGGTCATCCAGCTCGGCAAGACGAACTGGCGGGTCCGCTCCACCGAGCTCTCCTACATCATCGCCCCCTGGGCGCGCGGTGAGGGCTACGCCTCCGAAGCGGCGCTCGCCACCGCCCGATGGCTCTTCGGGGACCAGAAGTTCGAACGCCTCGAACTGCGTACGGCCGCCGACAACACCGCCTCCCAGCAGGTCGCCCAGAAGATCGGCTGCATCAGCGAGGGCGTGCTGCGCAACGCCTGCATAGCGCGTACCCGGACCGAGGACGGCACCTGGGTCGACCTGCGCACCGACTTCATCGTGTGGAGCCTGCTGCCCGAGGACCTGGAGGACGTCGGCGAGCATCACGCCGACGCCGGCGGCTACACCTCGTACAACGACTGGAACTGAGCGGGGCGGCCGGAGGGAGGGCGGTCCGCGCGCCGGAAGCGTCGGCGTACGGGAGCCCCCGCGTCGCACCGTACGGACCGGCACGGCGCCGTCCGGGCACACCAGGTACCCTCACGGAGCCCGCTCGGGCTGCACCTGAGGACCCGCGACGACCTTCTGGAGACTGACGACGATGGCCGACCGGGTCACGGTGATCGGCTGGGACGGCTCGCCGCTGACCGCCGCGGGGCGCTCCGCTCTCGGCGCCGCCACCCTCGTGGCGGGCGCGGCCCATCATCTCGCGCTCCCCGAGGTGCCCGAGCGCGCCGAACGCATCCGCCTCGGCAGCGTCGGGCTCGCCGCCCGTCGCATCGCCGGCCACCGCGGCACCGCCGTCGTCTTCGCCGACGGGGATCCGGGGTTCTTCGGCGTCGTCCGCACCCTGCGCGCTCCCGAGTTCGGCCTCGAGGTCGAGGTCGTCCCCGCCGTCTCCGCGGTGGCCGCCGCCTTCGCCCGCGCCGGGATGCCCTGGGACGACGCACAGGTGGTCGTCGCCCACGGCCGTACGCTGCGCCGCGCGGTGAACGTGTGCCGCGCCCACACCAAGGTCGCCGTCCTCACCTCTCCCGGCGCGGGCCCCGCCGAACTCGGGCTGCTGCTCGACGGCGTGCACCGCACCTTCGTCATCTGTGAGGAACTCGGCACGTCCGACGAACGGGTCACGATGCTGACCTCGGACAAGGCGGCCGACCACACCTGGCGCGACCCCAACGTCGTCATCGTCATCGGCGGATTCGTGGCCACCGCGGAAGGGGGCGGCTGGATCGCGGGCCGTGAGCCCGGCGCCGGGCCGCGCGGCTGGGCGCTGCCCGCCGAGACGTACGGCGGTGCCCTCGGCGAAGGCGAAACGGATCTGCTGCGGGCCGCCCAACTCGCCCGCCTGGGACCGCGCGTCGGCGACCTCGTCTGGGACATCGGCTGCGGCAGCGGGGCGTTCGCCACCGAGGCCGCCCGCACCGGCGCGGCCGTCATAGCGGTCGACCGCAGCCCGGGCTCCTGCGCCCGCACCGAGCACGCCGCCCGACGCTTCGGCGTCCAGATGCAGATCGTGCACGGAGCGGCCCCGCACATCCTCGAAGACCTGCCCGAACCGGACGTCGTGCGCATCGGCGGCGGGGGAGCGGCGGTCGTCTCGGCCGTCGCCGACCGCCGTCCCCAGCGCATCGTCGCGCACGCGTCCACCCGTGACGCCGCCGAACTGATCGGCCGCGACCTGACCGAACACGGTTACGACGTCGACTGCGCCCTCATCCAGTCCGTCGAACTCGACACGAGGGCCTGGACGGAGAAGGAGCGGAGCGTCGCGTTCCTGCTCAGCGGCCGTCTGCCGGATCGCGCCCCGTGATCCTGTTGTCGTACTGCGCGCGGTAGGCTGGCCGATCGTTGTACCGCTCCCGTGGGTTCGGCCTTTCGTAGGCCAATGTCCGGAAAACCCGCCCGTTTTGAGGCGTGTGTGGTACGGCAGAACCGGAGGACGCGCAACGTGGCGTAGTCCACAGCGGGCGCTCGCGGATCATGCCGCCGCGAGGGCGGAACGACCGGGACAATGCCAGTTAATGGCTTTGTCGTCTTTGTTGGCCGGTCGTTCGTGCCGCTGGGCACGCACGCTCGTTCTTGACTACGGGGCGGTCGGTGCGCCGTTCCGGGCGAGCTGGACTTGGAAGCACTAACCGATGGGCGAGGGGTACGCATGACCGACACCGGCCAGGTCCCGGGCGAGGGAATGCCGGAGAGCGCAGGCATGGTGGAGCAGCCGGGCGTCACCGCGCCGGGCGCGTACACCTACCTCGACCCCTCCGTGAGCCCCGCCGAGGACGACGACCTGCTTCTGCTGCCCGGTGCCCCCGGCGCCCAGGGCGCCTGGGGCAACGAGGTGCCGCCGCCGGCCCCGATGCCGTTCGCCCCCGAGCCGGGCGCTCACGAGCCCGGCCCGCACGAGACGGCCGGACGCGACACCGGCTCGGTCGATCTCGGCGCCGTCCGCACGGTCGGCCAGGTCCCCGCTCCGCAGCCCGTGCCGCCGCGGCGCCCGCTGCACCTCGGCCCGCCCACGCCCGACGGCTCCTCCAGCCCGGTGCGCTCGCTGGCCGACCGGGGGCCCGCGGGCTCGCGGACCGGCTCCATGGCCGCGCCGGTCACCCCGCTGCGGCACGCGGGGCCGCCGACCATGGGGCCCGAGTACCTCGACGTGCCGCCCACGGGGGACGCCTCGCCGCAGGGCGCCGTGCCCTGGGGCGTTCCGCAGGCGGGCCCCGAGGCCCCGGCTGCAGAAACGGTCGTCCCGGAGCCGGCCGTGACCCCCGCAACCGCCGCCGGCGCCGAGGCGCCGATCGACGCGAGCGCCGGGCAGGAGCCGGAGTTCGCGGCTGCCCCCTTCGGCCACGGCCGGGACCCGGAGACCGCACAGGCGCCCGCGCCCCAGACCGGAGAAGCAGCCTTCGACCTCCAGGACGTCGACCTCCAGGACGCCGATCTTCAGGACGTCGAGTCGCAGGGGCTCCCCCAGGCCCAGGCGGAAGGCGTCGCCCCCGAGCCCGAGCCCGCGGCGGTCGCCGTGGCGGCCCCGCAGGTCTCCGACGCCCCGCAGTTCCCGGACACCCCGCTGACCCTCGGTACGCCGGACTCCGTCGAGGCGGCCGAGCAGACGGTTCCCACGGACACCGACCCCTCCCTGTACGCGACGGAAGCCCCCGCACACGCGGACGCCGAGCCGCTCGCCCCCGCGCCGTACCCGGCCCCGGTCGAGGACCCCGTCGCCGCGCAGGTCCCGCAGGAGACCGGCGAGCAGGACGTGTACGAGGCGCAGCCCGCCCAGTTCGCCGAGCGGAGCGGTCATCTGCCGGACCCGGCCGCCCCGTTCGAGGAGGCGGGCCCCCCGGCGGACGCCGAGCAGCCTCCCGCCCAGCACGCGTTCGACGCGTCCGAGTCCGCGCTGACCGCCCTCACCGCGCACACCGACGGCTCCCATGGCCGTCCCGTCGACGGTCTCGACGACTTCCGGGCCCAGCAGTTCACGGAGCCGGCCGCGTTCGCCGACACCTCCTTCACCTCGAACGGCTCCGCCCTGCCCGTGGACGGAGCCTTCGCGCCCGACGGCGTCGCCCTCGCCGAGGACGCCGCGCTGTACGCCCCGCACGGCGTTCCCGTCGGCGTGGCCGCGCACGCGGACGCCTCCGGCCCGGCGCCGGGCCACCCGCACGGCGAGCAGCCCTACCAGGACACGACGCTTGCCCCCGGATTCGCCGGAGTTCCCCCGGAGCCCTCGGCGGACCACTCCCTCGGCCAGTTCGTACCGGTGGAGGGCCAGGTGCCGACCACACCGCACCTGGCGCCGACCCCGGCGCACGCCATGGTCGTGCCGCCGCTTCCGGTGGAGGAGGAGCAGCCGCAGGCCCCCGAGCCCGAGCCCGAGCTCGTCGCGGAGCCCGTCCCAGCGGAGGAGCCGACCGGCGAGACCGCGGACGCCGAGGCGGTCGCTCAGGCGGCCGTTCCCGCGCCGCGCGAGGCGGAGGCGGCACCCGGGGCGACCGCCGAACCCGGCCCGCTCGACGTGGAGCCGGAACCCGTCGCCGCGCAGCTCGCGGAGGACCTGGACACCCGGGTCGCCGACCAGGAGGAGAGCACGGCCGCAGTGGAAGACGTACGAGAGTCCAGCGGCCCGGCGGCGCCCGGCTACGACGACGCCGAGCGCGAGGCGGTGCTGCGCGTGATGCGCGAGCGCCGTGACATCCGCAACGGCTTCCGCAGCGACCCGATCCCGCACGACGTGCTGCTGCGGGTCCTGGAGGCCGCGCACACCGCGCCGTCCGTCGGCCACTCCCAGCCCTGGGACTTCGTCGTCATCCGCTCCGCCGACACCCGGCGCAGCATGCACGAACTGGCCCAGCGGCAGCGCGAGGCCTACGCCAAGTCGCTTCCCAAGGGCCGCGCCAAGCAGTTCAAGGAACTGAAGATCGAGGCCATCCTCGACACCCCGGTGAACATCGTCGTCACCGCCGACCCGACCCGCGGCGGCCGGCACACCCTGGGCCGGCACACCCAGCCGCAGATGGCCCCGTACTCCTCCGCCCTCGCGGTCGAGAACCTGTGGCTCGCGGCCCGCGCCGAGGGCCTCGGCGTCGGCTGGGTCAGCTTCTTCGACGAGCGCGAGATGGTCCGCGCCCTCGGGCTCCCCGACCACCTGGAGGTCGTCGCCTACCTGTGCGTCGGGTACGTCGACGAGTTCCCCGACGAGCCCGAGCTGATGCAGGCCGGCTGGTCCAAGCGCCGCCCGCTCTCCTGGGTCGTGCACGAGGAGACGTACGGCCGTCGAGCGCTGCCCGGCGAGGAGCCGCACGACCTGCTCGCCGAGACCGTCTCCAACATCCGCCCCCTGGACGCCAAGGCGCTCGGCGAGGCGTGGGAACGCCAGAAGCGGATGACCAAGCCCGCGGGCGCCCTCGGCATGCTGGAGATCATCTCCGCGCAACTGTCGGGCCTGTCCCGGATGTGCCCGCCGCCGATCCCCGAGCCGGCCGCCGTCGCGATCTTCGCCGGCGACCACGGGGTGCACGCGCAGGGCGTCACACCCTGGCCGCAGGAGGTCACCGGTCAGATGGTGGCCAACTTCCTGGGCGGCGGGGCGGTCTGCAACGCCTTCGCCAACCAGGTGGGCGCCGAGGTCTGCGTCATCGACGTGGGCGTCGCCTCCGACCTGCCGGCCACCCCCGGTCTGCTGCCGCGCAAGGTCCGCGCGGGCACCGCCGACATGACGACCGGCCCGGCCATGACCCGTGAGGAGGTCGTGGCGGCGCTCGAGGTGGGCATCGAGACGGCCCGCGACCTGGTGGCCGCCGGCAACAAGGCACTGCTGACCGGTGAGATGGGCATCGCCAACACCACCGCGTCGGCCGCCCTGATCGCCGTCTACACCGGCGCCGACCCCTCCGAGGTCACGGGACGCGGCACCGGCATCAACGACGAGACCCTGGCCCGCAAGACCGAGGTCGTCCGTCGTGCCGTCGAGCTCCACCAGCCCGACCCCGCCGACCCCATCGGCGTCCTCGCGGCCGTCGGCGGACTCGAGCACGCCGCCATGGTGGGCCTGCTCCTCGGCGGCGCGTCCCTGCGCACGCCGGTGATCCTGGACGGCGTCAGCGCCGGCGCCGCCGCCCTGGTGGCCCGCGCGATCGCACCCGAGGTCCTGGCCGCCTGCATCGCGGGCCACCGCAGCGCCGAGCCCGGTCACGTGGCCGCCCTGAACAAGCTGGGTCTGCGCCCGCTGATCGACCTCGACCTGCGCCTCGGCGAGGGGACCGGCGCCCTGCTGGCCCTCCCCGTGGTGCAGAGCGCGGCCCGCGCCATGCACGAGGTGGCGACGTTCGACTCGGCCGGGGTGACCGAGAAGTAGGTCCGCCGGCAGGGGACCGGGTGGGCGGGCGTTCCGCGCCGCCACCCGGCTCCGCCGTACGCTGGACGCGCACCTAAGATCCCCACGTCAGGGCAGCTCCGATGTCGCAGCGCGCCCGTCCGCACCGCCTGCCCGTACGAGGAGCCGCACCTCCATGGCCGAACACCCCGCCTATCCCGTGGGCCTCCGCCTGACCGGACGACGCGTCGTCGTCCTCGGCGGCGGTCAGGTGGCCCAGCGACGGCTCCCGGCTCTCATCGCGGCAGGCGCGGACATCCACCTCGTGTCACCGGGGGCGACCCCGTCGGTGGAGGCGATGGCGGACGCCGGCGAGATCAGCTGGACCCGGCGTGCGTACGAGGAGGGCGACCTCGCCGACGCCTGGTACGCGCTGATCGCCACGACCGACGAGGACGCCAACGTCGCCGCGTCCGCCGAGGCGGAGCGCCACCGGGTCTGGTGCGTCCGCGCGGACGACGCCGACCGGGCGACCGCCTGGACCCCGGCCACCGGCCACAGCGAGGGCGTGACCGTCGCCGTCCTGACCACGGACGCCAAGGGCCGCGACCCCCGCCACACCGCCGCGATCCGTGACGCCGTGGTCGAGGGACTGCGCGACGGCACCCTCGTCGCGCCGCACCACCGCACCCGCACCGCCGGTGTCGCCCTGGTCGGCGGCGGACCCGGCGACCCCGACCTCATCACGGTGCGCGGCCGCCGCCTGCTCGCCGAGGCCGACGTCGTCATCGCCGACCGGCTCGGCCCCCGCGACCTGCTCGCCGAACTCCCGCCGCACGTCGAGGTGATCGACGCGGCGAAGATCCCGTACGGCCGGTACATGGCCCAGGAGGCCATCAACAACGCGCTCATCGAGCACGCGAAGCAGGGCAAGTCCGTGGTTCGGCTGAAGGGCGGCGACCCGTTCGTCTTCGGCCGCGGCATGGAGGAGGCCCAGGCACTCGCCGAGGCGGGCATCGCCTGCACGATCGTCCCCGGCATCTCCAGCTCGATCTCCGTCCCGGGCGCGGCCGGCATCCCGGTCACCCACCGAGGTGTCGCCCACGAGTTCACCGTGGTCAGCGGCCATGTCGCTCCCGACGACGAGCGCTCCCTCGTCGACTGGCCCGCGCTCGCCCGGCTCCGCGGCACCCTCGTCGTCCTCATGGGCGTCGACAAGATCGGCAGGATCGCCGACACCCTCGTGGCGCACGGCAAGCCGGCCGACACCCCCGTCGCCCTCGTCCAGGAGGGCACGACCGCCGCCCAGCGCCGCGTCGACGCCACCCTGGCCACCGTCGCCGAGACCGTCCGCACCGAGGACGTCCGCCCGCCCGCGGTCATCGTCATCGGCGAGGTCGTGAACGCGGGCCCCGGAACCCTGAAGTAACCACGGGTAACCAACCCGTTCCCAGCCGTTGGCACCACACCCAGGACAAGGCAGTATCACCCTGTGGCCGATCTCATCACCGTCGACAACCCCGACGACCCGCGTCTGAGCGACTACACGGGCCTGACCGACGTGGAACTGCGCCGCAAGCGCGAACCCGCGGAGGGCCTGTTCATCGCCGAGGGCGAGAAGGTCATCAGACGTGCCAAGGACGCCGGGTACGAGATGCGCTCCATGCTCCTGTCGGCCAAGTGGGTCGACGTCATGCGCGACGTCATCGACGAACTCCCGGCGCCCGTCTACGCGGTCAGCCCGGAGCTCGCCGAGCAGGTCACCGGCTACCACGTGCACCGTGGAGCCCTCGCCTCGATGCAGCGCAAGCCGCTCCCGACCTCGGACGAACTCCTGCGCACCGCGCGCCGGGTGGTCGTCATGGAGTCGGTCAACGACCACACCAACATCGGCGCCATCTTCCGCTCCGCCGCTGCCCTCGGCATGGACGCCGTCCTGCTCTCGCCGGACTGCGCGGACCCGCTCTACCGCCGCTCCGTGAAGGTCTCGATGGGCGCGGTCTTCGCCGTCCCGTACGCCCGGCTGGAGGCCTGGCCGAGGAGCCTGGACTCGGTCCGCGACGCCGGATTCAACCTGCTCGCCCTCACCCCGGACGAGAAGGCCAGGTCGCTCGACGAGGCGGCCCCGCACCGCATGGACCGGGTCGCGCTGATGCTCGGTGCCGAGGGCGACGGTCTGTCCACCCGCGCCCTGATGGCGGCCGACGAGTGGGTCCGCATCCCGATGGCCCACGGCGTCGACTCCCTGAACGTCGGAGCGGCTGCGGCGGTCGCCTTCTACGCCGTGGCCACGGGCCGCCCCGAGAGCTGACGGCCGCCCGCCGCCCGTGCGCTCAGTCGTCCAGGTGCATGTCGGCGCGGTACGTGTCGGCCATGAGGTCGTCCGTGGGCAGTGGCGTGAACGACGGCTGCTCCTGGCGCACTTCCCTGCGCGGGTCCCCGCCGTCCAGCCCCCGGGCCGGACCCTGGCACCCCTGGGCGACCGCGATCCCCAGCGCGACCAGCAGCGTCACCACGACGAAGACGAAGAGGCGCTGGCGCAGCAGCCGCGGATTGGCGGGCCGGCGGCCCGTGCCGGTCGTCCGCGGCCCCGGCCGTCCGGCGCCACTGCGGGGCGCGGGCCTGCTGCCGGAACGCCCGGTGTTGCGGGCCGGAGCGGGACGCGCCCCCGACCGTGATCCGCCGCTCGTCCCTCCGGTGCGCGGCGGGGGAGTGCCCTGCGGGCGCCGCTGGGTGCGCTGCTCGGCGTACTGCTCGGCCAGCCGGCCCGACGGGCGGTCCGGGTCGTTGCGCGGCGCGGGCGGGCGTACGTCCGGCATGCCCTGCGCCTCGCGTGCCGCGATCTCCTTGAGCCGCAGCGACAGTTGGAGTGTGCTGGGCCGCTCCTCGGGGTCCTTCGCCAGACAGGCGCGGACGAGCGGCGCGAGCGCGTCCGGCACCCCCTGCAACTGGGGCTCCTCGTGCACCACCCGGTAGAGCATGACCTCGGAACTGCCCTGTCCGAAGGGCGAGTCCTGGGTCGCGGCGTACGCCAGGGTGGCCCCGAGCGCGAACACGTCGGTGGCCGGGGTGACGGCCGCGCCGCGCACCTGCTCGGGCGCCAGGAAGCCGGGTGAGCCGACGGCCGTACCGACGTGCGTGAGCGTGCTGGCCCCGGTCGCCCAGGCGATGCCGAAGTCGATGATCCGCGGCCCCTTCGGGGACAGCAGGATGTTCGAGGGCTTGAGGTCACGGTGGACCACCCCCGCCTCGTGCACCGCGACCAGACCCTCGGAGAGGGCGGCACCGACGGCGGCCACGTCGGCGGCCGACAGGGGCCCTTCCTCCGACACCTTGTCGTGCAGGGAGGGGCCGGGCACGTACTGCGTGGCGAACCAGGGCCGGTCGGCCTCCAGGTCCGCGGCGACGAGCCGCGCCGTGCAGCCGCCCCTGATCCGTCGAGCCGCCGAGACCTCGCGGGCGAACCGTGAGCGGAACTCCTGATCCTCCGCCAGATCCGGCCGGATCACCTTCAGTGCGACCCGCTGCCCGCGCCGGTCGGAGCCCAGGTAGACAACACCCATCCCGCCCGCGCCGAGCCGTCGGTGAAGCCTGAACGAGCCGACGACACGCGGGTCCTCGCGCCTCAGGCGCATCATCGCCATGTCCATCCCCGCCGCCCGGTCCGTTTGACGAGCCACAGCTTACGTTTCCGCGGCCGGGTGCGCGCAGAGGCCGCGCCCTCTCGTTCCGATCGATTGTCAGTGCCGGGTGGGAAACTTGAAAGGTGGTCAGGGAGCTTGCGCCCAGGACCTCTTTGGGGAGCTCGTGATCCCAACCACCCGTCGCAGAAGGGGGATTGAGCCCATGAAGGGTGACCGCGTGGAGATAGTCGTGGACGCAGGGGACACGACGCGTACGTACGAGGTGGTGGCGAGCAGGGCGGGTCGCCGGGTGGAGACGGCGGTGCGCCGAGGGGTGGTGGAAGTGAGCGAAGTCACCCGAAGCGGATCAGTGGTGCGGACCGCCCGCTTCATGGCGACTCGGGTACTGGCGCTCGTCGAGCAGCCGGTTCCCCGGGAGGACAGCTCGGAACAGTAGGGGCACTTCGGACACCCCCTCCGGGAAGACCCTGAGACCTGGGTCCTCGTCTCCACCCAGGGGAGTAGTCCGCAGGTCATCGCTCATCCTCCGGGAGGCCCGGCAATCGGTACGAGGGCATGACGACCCGTCCTCGCCGCGCCCCTAGATTTGAGGTCAAGCGGCGGGTGCAGCACTCGTCCCCCGAGGTCAAGCACCCGCCGCTGCCAACCACAACAGAAGCTCGGTCAGGAGAGGGACCATGGCCCAGACGGCACCGCGGACAGCGCTCCGCACGCAGGGACGCAGGGCGTACAGCGCGGCGTTCGGCACCCGCCGTCAGGGGCAGCGCCACCCCTTGGTGGCGACAGCGATGGTCCTTCCTCTGGCGGCCCTGCTCGTGGTCGTCTTCGGCGGCTGGGAAGCAGTGGTCACACAGGCGTCGTCCGTGGGCGTGATGCTGGGGCGCTGAGCGGCGCCCCAGGCCCGGAAGAGCGGTCCGGGCGGGGACATCCGGCCATGAAACCCCGTGGGGACGGGGGTGCGGCGGACGGCACGAAGAATGCCCGCGCAGCTGGGGAGCTGCGCGGGCATTCTTCATTCCCGCCGCACACGTGGCGCCCGGTGACCCCGGGCAGGGTGCCACGAGACGCGGGCCGGGCCCTGTCACCGCCCCCCGCCTGCGTACGCTCACCGGCAGACGTCGTACTACCTCAGGGGGACCCGTGACCGCAGACACCCTGCTGCCCGCGCTCACCGCCAGCGCCCGGCACGCGGCCCACCCCGCGACGGACATGGACTGCTCCTGTGCCGCCGAGGACGCGCTGCTCGCGGACCGGGACGACGGCACCGTGGTCCGGCACGGCGGCACCGTCGCCAAGGCCCACGCCCCGGACACCGACCCCGCGGCGCTCGCCCGCCGCCTGTCCGCGGCCGCGGACCTCCCCGGCGTCCTCCTGCCGCCGCTGCACAGCACCCCCGACGACCTCCTCGGCCGCCAGGTGACCCTCTGGCCGTACGGCAGCCCCGTCGACCCGGACGCCCCCGACGCGGCCCCCTGGGAGGCGGCCGCGACCCTGCTGGCCCGGCTGCACCGGGCGCCCGTCCCCGTCGGCCTGCCGCCCATGCGAGGGCCGCTCAAGGCCGCCCGCGCGATCGCCCGCCTGCGCGCGGCCGGCCCGCACCCCGGCTCCGCTCCCGTGCTGCGGGCCTGGGCCCACCTGCCCGACTGGGCCCGGGCGCGGGCCCCGATGTCCGCCACGACGCTCTGCCACGGCGACCTGCACCTCGGGCAGCTCGTCCGCCATCCCGCGCCGGACGGTCCCTGGCTGCTCATCGACGTCGACGACCTCGGTGCCGGTGACCCCACCTGGGACCTGGCCCGACCGGCCGCCTGGTACGCCTGCGGGCTGCTCCCGCCCGACGAGTGGCTCCGCTTCCTGACCGCGTACCAGGGCGCGGGCGGGCCGGCCGTCCCCGCCGAGGGCGATCCCTGGCCCGCCTTGGACGTCGCCGCCCGTGCCCTCACCGTGCAGACGGCGGCCCTGGCCGTCGCCAAGTCCGCAGCGGCGGACCGGCCGTTGGACGAGGTGCAGCAGGCCGTCGTCGACGCCTGTGACCGAATGAGTGGCGAACCACCCGAGTTGGGTCAAGGTTTCGCGACGTAGGGTGCAACCGACCGAAGCCGGGCAGTGTCTGTCCTGGCGGAAGCAGTACCGAACGGCGAGGAGTTGAGCCGAGCATGCAGTGTCCGAAATGCCATGCGCCGATGCACACGTACAACCGCAATGGCGTCCAGATCGAGCAGTGCAGCGGCTGCCGCGGGATATTTCTCGACTACGGCGAGCTGGAGGCGCTGACGCGCGTGGAGTCGCAGTGGTCGCAGCCCGCGCCGCCGCCCCAGGGTGCCCCGCAGGCGTACCCGTCCACCCCCGCGCCCGCGTGGGGAGCCCCGCAGCACGGGGGCCACGGCGGTGGCCACTACGGCGGGCACGGCGGCCACCACCGCCACAAGAGCTTCGGCCACATGCTCTTCTCGTCCTGAACGACCGAAGGGCCCCTCCGTTCCCGGAGGGGCCCTTCGCCGTCCGAGCGCCGGCGTGCCGTCACGGCCGGAGCACGACGAAGCCCCCGACCGTACGAGACGGTCGGGGGCTTCGGGTGGTGCGCGATACTGGGATTGAACCAGTGACCTCTTCCGTGTCAGGGAAGCGCTCTCCCGCTGAGCTAATCGCGCAGGTCACGCGGCCAGGAGCCACGCTTGCTGCTGATAGTGCGTGCGCGATACTGGGATTGAACCAGTGACCTCTTCCGTGTCAGGGAAGCGCTCTCCCGCTGAGCTAATCGCGCGGGGATCCTTGCGGACCAGTGGACGATACTGGGATTGAACCAGTGACCTCTTCCGTGTCAGGGAAGCGCTCTCCCGCTGAGCTAATCGTCCTTGGAGGTGGAGACGGGATTTGAACCCGTGTAGACGGCTTTGCAGGCCGTTGCCTCGCCTCTCGGCCACTCCACCAGGAGTGCGGGGGTTCGGGAAGATCCCCCACTTCCTGCGAGCGGACGACCAGGTTCGAACTGGCGACCTCAACCTTGGCAAGGTTGCGCTCTACCAACTGAGCTACGTCCGCTTGTCGTTTCCGTTCCGCTTGCGCGGCCCGGCGACGAGTTGAACTCTAGCGGATTCCCGGGCCAGCACAAAAACGCGTTTGTGCAGCGTGCTGCGCTCTGTCCGCCCAAGGACATGGTCAGGGCACCCGCAGGACACCCGCTCTAGACTCGGCTGCGTGCTCGAGCTCCCTCCTCTCGCCCGCTTCGGCGGTCTCGTCGCGACCGGTCTCCTCGACGTCACCAGCGATCCCGCCGCTCTGGACTCGGCCGGTTTCTGGGCCGTCGCGGCCGACTTCGAGGGGCGCCTGACCTGCGCCCGCTTCCGTGACGTACGCCGGGAACCGGTGCCCGCGCCGGTGCCGGGCCGGTGGCACGGACCCGCGGCCGGTGACTGGACGTCGTCCCTCGACCGCGCCGCGTACACCGCGGGCGTCCGCCGGATCCGCGAGCACATCGCCGCCGGCGAGGTCTATCAGGCGAACCTCTGCCGGGTCCTGTCCGCGCCCGTCCCGCCCGACGCGGACGTGGACGCGCTGACCGCTCTGCTGGCCCGCGGCAACCCGGCCCCCTATGCGGGAACGATCCGGCTGCCCGCCCACGGCGTCGAGATAGCCACGGCCTCTCCCGAACTCTTCCTGCGCCGCGCGGGCCGCGTGGTCGAGTCGGGGCCGATCAAGGGCACCGGACGCACCGAGGCGGACCTCCTGGAGAAGGACTACGCCGAGAACGTCATGATCGTGGACCTCGTCCGCAACGACATCGGCCGGGTCTGCGTCCCCGGCAGCGTGACCGTGCCGGACCTGTGCGTCGTCGAGAAGCACCCGGGACTCGTGCACCTCGTGTCCACCGTCCACGGCGAGCTGCGCGCGGACGCCGGCTGGCCGGAGATCCTCGGCGCCGCCTTCCCGCCCGGCTCCGTCACCGGAGCGCCGAAGTCCAGCGCCCTGCGGATCATCGACACCCTGGAGACCGTGCCACGCGGCCCGTACTGCGGGGGCATCGGCTGGGTCGACGCCGACCGCGGCACCGGCGAGCTGGCCGTGGGCATCCGCACCTTCTGGATCGACCGCGCCGACGCGGTCCTGCGCTTCGGCACGGGGGCGGGCATCACCTGGGGCTCCGACCCCGAGGGGGAGTGGCGGGAGACCGAACTGAAGGCGTCCCGGCTGCTCGCGGTAGCGTCGGGAGAGTACGAGGCGGGTGACGGGACTCCCACCCCCTGAGCCGGGCCCGGGGCACCGCACACACCACCGGGGCGACGACGCCACGCCGGACGACGCGTCCGGCACTCTCATGCGAGGTAACAGTGAAGCTTTGGCTCGACGGCGGGCTGCAGGACATCGACACCGCCCGCGTCTCCGTCTTCGACCACGGACTGACCGTGGGTGACGGCATCTTCGAGACCGTGAAGGCCGTCGACGGCCGGCCGTTCGCGCTGACCCGTCACCTCGACCGGCTGGCCCGCTCCGCGCGCGGCCTCGGGCTGCCCGAACCCGACGCCGACGAGGTGCGCCGCGCCTGCGCCGCGGTCATGGACGCCAACCCGATGCCGCTCGGCCGGCTGCGCATCACCTACACCGGCGGGCACGGCCCGCTCGGCTCCGACCGCGGCGACCAGGGGCCGACGCTCGTCGTCGCGCTCGGCGCCTCCGACCGGCGGCCCGACTCGACCGCCGTCGTCACCGTCCCCTGGACCCGCAACGAACGCGGCGCCCTGACCGGCCTCAAGACCACCTCGTACGCCGAGAACGTCGTCGCCCTGGCCCGCGCGCGTGAACACGGCGCGTCCGAGGCGTTGTTCGCCAACACGGTGGGCCAACTCTGCGAGGGCACCGGGTCGAACGTCTTCGTCGTGCTCGACGGCGAGATCCACACCCCGCCCGTCGCCTCCGGCTGTCTCGCCGGCATCACCCGTGCCCTCGCCGTCGAGTGGACCGGCGCCCGGGAGACCGACCTTCCGCTGGACGTCCTGGAGCGTGCCGACGAGGTGTTCCTCACGTCCACGCTGCGCGACGTGCAGGCCGTGCACCGGGTCGACGGCCGTGAACTGCCGGGCGCGCCGGGTGCGGTGACCGCCAAGGCGATGCGGGTCTTCGATGAGCGCGCCGGCGACGACCTCGATCCCTGACCGGTCCGCGGCGGCCATCCGCCCCCGATCGTGGGGTGATTCGGCTGACCTCGCACGCCGCAGGGGGTAGAACTCCTCTGATGACCACCACCCTGCGGCCGACCGAGCCGCTTCAGCTCGCCGACGACGGGACGCGTTCACGCCGCTACCAGGTGTGCGTGAACAGTCGCCCGGTCGGTGCGGTGCACCTCGCGACGAGCCCCGAACTCGGGCCGGCCTTCGTCAAGATCCACGATCTTCGCATCGAGGAACCCGACCGGGGCCGCGGCCGGGGCACCGTGGCCGCGCTGGCCGCCGAGGAGGTGGCACGTGGCTGGGGCTGCCGGCAGATCGAGGTGACCGTCCCCGGCGACGCCCCCCGGGCGCTCGGTCTGACGCGGGCACTCGGGTACGTCCTCCGCAACCGTGCCATGGACAAGGCCCTCGACGGCAGCCTCCCCGCCCTGCCGCCCGGCGGCGTCGCCCGGCCGATGACCCGCGCAGAGTACGAGATCTGGGACCGGACCGGCCGCAAGGAGTACGCGGAGGACTGGGTGAAACGGGGCCTGCCCGAGAGCGAGGCGCGCGCGAAGGCGGACCGCGACTTCGGCAGCGCGCTGCCGCAGGGTCCGGACACCGCCGGCGCGCGACTGACCGTGCTGGAGCACGAGGGTGTCCCGGTGGGCGAACTGTGGCTGGGCCACCGGGACGAGCGCGCCTTCGTCTACGACGTCGCGGTCCGTGAGGACCACCGCGGTCACGGCCACGGCCGGACGCTCATGCTGCTCGCCGAGGCGCAGGCGACCGCCGCCGGATTCCGTCGCCTCGCGCTCAACGTCTTCGCGGGCAACCTCCCCGCCGAACGGCTCTACGAGTCCCTCGGCTACGTGACGACGCAGTGCCACCTCTACAAGGACCTGCTGTAGCCGACCGGGCGGCAGCCGGCCACGAGGACCGTCCGGACATGGGCCCGCCCGCCAACCAGCCTTCGGTGCAGCGCCGTTGAGCCGTCAGGGGCGGCCGTCAGGCCTGTTCGGCGAGCAGGCGGTCGGTGATCTCCTCGATGCGCTCGCGCAGCCCCTCCTGGCTCTTGCCGCCGTCCAGCCGCTCACCGTCGATGACGTACGTCGGCGTCCCGGTGACACCGATCGCCTTGCCCTCGGCCTGGTCCGCGTCGACGATCAGGATGTGCCGGCCGTCGATCAGGGCCGTGTCGAACTCCTCGGCGTCCAGGCCCAGTTCCCGGGCGATCTCGATCAGGACGGGTTCACCCTCGCGGTCCAGCTCCGCCACGCGGTCGAGCACGGCCTCGACGTACGGCCACGCGCTGCCCTGCTCCGCGGCCTCCTCGGCGGCCTGCGCCGCGGCGAACGCGTGCTTGTGCTTCTCCAGCGGAAAGTGCCGCAGCCGCAGCTCCAGACGGTCGCCGTAGCGGGCGCGCAGGGCACGCAGATCGGCGAGGGCGTCACGGCAGTCGGCGCACTGCAGCTCGCACCACACGTCCAGGACGACGGGGGCCGGACGCTGGGTGGAGGAGGCGGGGGAGTCGTTCATGGGTCCAGTCTCCCAGCCCGGGAAGGGGGCGGACCAACCGGGACCTGGGGAGGAGGGCACCCCCGAGATGTCCCTGAGGTTGGCCCGGGGCGTGGCCCCGGGGGTGGGTGACGGTGCAGGATGGAAGGGACGAACCGCCCGTTCGACCGAGCCCTGCCTGGAGGACCGGATGATTGCAGAGACCGTCTGTTCAGCCGTCTCCGTCGCCGGCCTCGGCATCGCCGCGGTCACGGCCTACCGCAAGCGTTTCCTGTCGGCGGCCCGGATCGCCGCGTACTCGCTGGTGCCGATCGGCCTCGTCATGACCGGTGTGGTGGGCTGGCTGGCCGACACCGCGTTCAGCCCGACCGCGTGGGCCGGCTTCGTGGTGCTCGGCGGTGCCTGGCTCCTGTTCATGATCACCCGAGCCGTGGAGCGGCGCGGTGGCGGTACGCGCAAGGAGCGCAGGGCGGCGAAGGCGGCCGCGGAGCGTGACGCGGTCGCCCCGGCGGCCTCGGCTCCGTCCCTGGGCCAGGCCTCCCGGCCGGCGGCCCGGCCCGCAGACCGGCCCGCCGCGCAGCCGCGGCGGTCCGAGGGCTCCGGCGACGACTTCAGCGACATCGAGGCGATCCTGAAGAAGCACGGCATCTGAGCGCACGGCACCGGCGCAGCGGTCCGTCCGGGCGGCACGCCCTCCGAGCCGTTCGACCCGAGAAGCGCGGCGTCGGAGCGGTACCGCTTTCCGGGGCCGACCGGCCACAAGATCGCACGCCGGGCGTACGGAACGTACGGAACCGTTCAGGTTCGGGCACGCCCGTCACATGATCCAGCGAACTCCCGTATATTCCGTGCGTGTTGATCGCGCAGAGGGTGCTGCCTGCGTCATCATCGCCCGCGAGATGCTGGACACAACACCGAGCGACACCGCCGCCCCGCCCAAGGAGCGGCGAGGTTGTCTCTTCGCGCTCTCCCAGCCGCCACTGATGATCTTCCTGACAGTGATCGGCTGCCTGCTACTCATGGCTTCGCTGCACGACCTGCTGCTGCTCTGAGCTGTACACGGAGCCCCTGGCGTCACCCGCCGAGGGCTCCGTCGGTCCGGTCCCCCGTGGGGGCGGTCGCGGACGTGTCCCACCATCTCGCCCGTTCGGCCCGTTCAGCCCGCGGCTTCCTTGCGGCGCGCCCGGTACGCGGCGACGTGGAGCCGGTTCCCGCAGGTTCGGCTGTCGCAGTAGCGGCGCGAACGGTTGCGGGAGAGATCCACGAAGGCCCGCCGACAGTCCGGCGCCTCGCAGCGGCGCAGCCGCTCCTGCTCCCCGGCGACCACGAAGAAGGCCAGCGCCATCCCGCAGTCGGCCGCGAGATGGTCGGCGACCGAGGCTCCCGGCGCGAAGTAGTGGACATGCCAGTCGTAGCCGTCGTGGTCCGTCAGCCGCGGGGTGGTGCCCGCGGTGGCGATCAGCTCGTTGATGAGGGAGGCCGAGGTCCGGGGATCGTCGGCCGCGAAGATCGCGGCGAACCGGCCGCGGATCCGGTGGACGGCGGCGAGATCGTCCGCAGACAGCACCCCGACATCGCTGATCTCGTGCTTTCGTACGAAATCCGCGAGGGCCGCGACGTCCGCGAGCCCGTCGGTCGTCTCGTCCTCCGGCACGGTGTTCACCAGATCCACCACGGTGTCGAGTGAGCACCGGGTGTCGTGGGTGATCAGCACGATTCGCTCCCTGGCCTGGGGCCGGGCGAGGGCGCCCGTCCGATGCTGGCCGATCGTAGTGCTTCCCGGCCGGACGGAGGCGGGCGTGGTGCCCCGGACACGCACCGGCGCCGCCGCCGCGGACTTTCCGCGACGCCGGCGTCGGTGTCATCCCTATGCGGTTGTCTAGGCCCGAGCCGTCTCCCCGAGTGGACGGCGCCGGGCGGCTCTGTGGAGACGCGTCAGCTCTCGGCCAGGATGTGTGAGAGCTCCGTGTCGAGGTCGAAGTGCCGGTGTTCCGTACCCGGGGGCACGGCTGCGTCCGTTCGCTTCAGGAAGGATTCCAGGGCCCTCGCGGGGGCTTCGAGCAGGGCTTCACCCTCCGGGGAGCTCAGGGCGATGCATACGACGCCCTGACCGTGGCTCCGGGACGGCCAGACTCGGACGTCGCCGGTACCGGTGGGCCGGTGCAGGCCCTCGGCGAGGAGGTCGCGGGCGAACACCCACTCGACGGTTTCCTCGGCTCCGGTGTGGAAGGTGGCGTGCACGGCGTAGGGATCGGCCGTGTCATACCGCAGTCCTGCGGGTACAGGCAGTGAGGACTCGCTCGACACAACGAGGCGCAGGTGCAGCTCGCAGCTGACCGTGGTGTTCATAAGCGCCAGGGCCTTTCGCTCAGTGTGCGCTCGGGGATTCGCACGTCGGCGAAATCGACATGCCACCTACGGTGCCGTTGTAAACCCCTCTGAGGGTTTTGCGTGTCTTTATGTAACTCATCCGGCCGAGGGCGCCTTCGCCGGATAGGGCCATTCCGGTGACCGGTTTCTCTCGGGTAGGGTTTGGTCGTATGAATACGGGGAGTGACGAGCCGGGCGAGGTCGCCATGGCGGACGACGAGGCGGAGAATGAACGAGCGCTCGGTTCGCGTGCGCCGGAATTCATCAAGGCGCGGCGCGCCCTGCATGTGAGCTGGCAGGTCGGCGTTTTCGTCGTGGGGCTCGCAGTGGTCGGCGCGGGCGTGGTCATGCTGCCGCTGCCGGGCCCCGGCTGGCTGGTGATCTTCGGGGGCATGGCGATCTGGGCGACCGAGTTCGTCTGGGCCCAGCTGGTGCTCCGCTGGACGAAGCGCAAGGTCACGGAGGCGACCCAGCGCGCGCTCGACCCCAAGGTCCGGCGTCGCAACATCATCCTGACGACGATCGGCCTCGCGATCGTGGCCGTCCTCGTCGGCGTCTACGTCTGGAAGTTCGGCTTCGAGATGCCCTGGAACATCAAGGAGTGACCGGGCGGGACGGGCCTCCTGAGGGCCGTCCGCGCTGGTCGAAGCCATCCCCTGACATGGGGTAATGTTCTCTCTGCGCCCGGGCGATTAGCTCAGCGGGAGAGCGCTTCGTTCACACCGAAGAGGTCACTGGTTCGAACCCAGTATCGCCCACTTGTACGAATCGGCTCCGGTCCACGACCTCGTGGACCGGAGCCGTTGTCGTTGACGTGAGGGGGGCTCGCCGTACGTGGCGGCCGTGGTCCGTGCCGGAGCCGGCGGGTGCGCATGTGCCCAGGTCATCTGCCTCGGGACTGCCCCGGTCCGGGCCGCGGCCTCCCGGTGAGCGGCCCGCGGCGCTCCGCGCCGGAGCGCTCGGGGCCCCACCGCGTTCGCGCGACGCGAGGCGGTCGAGGGTCGCGGAGGCGAGTGCGGCCCGGGTCGGTGCCGGTCCGCGCGCGACCCGGCGCCGTCGCTCGGTCGCTTCGAATCGACCGTTCCGTGCTTCGCCTGCCGCTTCCGTGGGTGCGGACTCCGCCGAGCGTCGCGCCCCCACTCCTCACGCTCCGTTCCGTGACCCGTCGCCAACGCCTCCGACGGCCGTACGTTTTCGGCCGTGCGCCCCCTCCGCCCCGCGATGCGAAAGATGTTCGATCAATCGATCGTGTGCGCCCGACCTGCGGAGTCCCGCCCAGGGGGACCGGCCTCGTCGCACGGTCGTGAGAACGCGGACGTGGCGGGGCGCGTCCGGGTCCTGTCCGAATCACCGGTGCGCTCCACCGTGACGGGACGGACAGCGGCGGCTCCACGAGCGGACCGTGACGGTCCGTCATGTGGGGCGGCGTTCGCCGGGGCCGGTGAGGGTGACGGGAGGTTCGAAACCCGCCCTTCCGGGAACAAGCGGAAGTTTCGGAAGAGTTGGTGAAGCGGACTTCCCGGATTATGTGGACTTCTGAGGGAAGTTCTTGTGCCCGGACCTCCATGGAAATTTGGTGTACGCATTTCGGAACGCCATCTGATTTCTGCGGAAGTACGACAAGAACGGAAGTCCGTTCGGCTCAAGTCGCCGATAAGTGTGGGAAATATTAATCGGCTCGGAAATCGTCGAACCGGAGTTGAGAAGAACGGGCCCGGCGGACGGAAAACGGTTCGGTATTCCGGGCCTTCCCGACGCCGTGTCACTTCTCCATGGCGGGGCGGTGCTTGGGGGTGGGCGGGCTCCGCGCGGGAGAGGAGCCGGGCGGCGGCCGATGTTGCGTGGCGCACCCAAGGCGATCCATGGCGCGTTCGTCAAGCACCCGCCGCCCGACGCGCCGGAGATACCCCCTGGTGGCCCCGGCGCGGAAATGTGCCGAGGTCCGGGAGTAGCCGTCCGTCCTCTCTCCCCGGCCCTGTGGACTGGGGGCTTCCGCCCGTCGGACGGTGAGCACGACGGATGCTCCGCGCTCCCGCTCCAATACCGGCGACAGCCTTCCGAATTCCCGGAAGCGGTATCAAGCGGGGTGCTGTCGCGACACCTTCACCGAGATGTCCGACGGCGCCGGTGGCCGAGGGCCGACCGGCGCCGTCGTGGTGGACTGCGGGCTTCTCGTTCAGTCCATCCGTCCCAGCACGTCCCGCACGCGCCGCGCGTCGCGGATCCGCTGCTCGTACGTGGCGCCCAGGGCGAGCAACAGCACACCGGCGAGTGCGGGTGCCACCCAGCGGGGGAGTGCGTCGACCATCTGCACGATGTACGGCGCGAGTTCGTGGAGCGCGTCCAGGGTGAGCACCGCGCCGCCCAGCAGCAGCGGCGCCTGGAGGCGGTGGCGGGCGCCCAGCAGCGTCACGGCGAGCGCCGCCGCACCGAGCACCAGGGGGCGCAGCGCCTGCGGGTCGGCCCACGCGGCCAGGAGACTCGGGAAGAGGCTTGCGGACAGCCCCGGCGCGTACGCGGTCCAGGACGACACCGCCGGGTCCTCGCGACGCCGATACACGCCGACGAGCAGCGCCGGGACGGTCACCGGCAGTGTGTAGGCCTCCGGGGACGTCACGTCCCAGGCCGCCAGCCGCACCCAGGCGGCCAGCACGAACAGGGCGGCGGCCGCGTAGCCGACGGACCGGCGGTCCTCCCGTACGGCCGTGCCCGCCGCGACGACCCCGCACAGCGCGAGGACCGTGGCCAGCATCGGCGGGTCGGTGACGGTGAGCGCGACGGCGAGCACTGCCGCGACGGCTCCGGTGATCTCGACGGACACCGTCGTCGGCACGTCGCCGAGGCGCGCCGCGATCAGGGCGGCCAGGGCGGGGACCGCCAGCACGAGCAGAGCCGTGTGCTGAGGCTGCCAGCCGAGGGACGCGCCCGCCGCACAGGCCGAGGCGGCGAGGTAGCCGAGGGCGGCCGGCGCCCCGACCGGACCGAGGCCGGGCTCTCGGGCGGTGACCGCGAACAGGGCGGCCAGCGCGGCGAACACGATCAGGGTGGCGGTCTCCGAAGCCAGCGCCAGGAACGCGAGATCGACGGAGGTGACCAGGGCCAGGACCACGGAGATCACCGGGGGACGCGTGCGGCGGGCGAGCACCAGCAGGGCCGCCGTCGTCAGCACGTGGACGAAAAGGCCGGCCACGTAGGGGAGTTCGAGGGCGGCCGGGAGGGAGAGGGCCGTCGACCACGCCAGGACCAGAGCGCCCGCAAGAGCCCGCGGACGCCACGCGGCGGAACGGACCGCGACGACCAGGACGGCTGCGACGAGGCCGAGGACGAGCGGTGCCGTGAGCGCGTCCGACGGCCAGGGCAGCGCGCTCGTCACCGCGTCCCGCGCGGTCGCCGGGGCACCGGACCAGACCGTGCCCACCCGGGCGAGCGGTCCCACGAGCGAGACCACGACCACGGGCAGCGCCCAGACCACGGCGAGCGCCTGCACAGCGCCGGAGGCGGCGGCGATCCCACGGCGCACCGACTCCGGCAGCCCGGGCCGAACGGCAGCCAACAGGGCCAGCCCGCACACCAGATGGCCGGGAACGGTCCACTCGCCGGGCAGCACCGTCCGCAGCACACCGCCGAACGCGACGACCGTGATCAGCCCGCCGGCCGCGGCGGTGCCGGTCGCGACGCCCGGCCTCGCGGCGGCCCACGCCGCCGAGAGGGCGATCGAGGCGGCGAGGAGCAGGAGCGCGGCCGCCCGGGTCGCGTCGCCCGGTCCGGCGGCCGACCAGGACAGATAGCAACCGGCGAACGTGCCCCAGCCACCCAGACCGAACGCGCCGACGGCGGCGACCACCCGTACGGCCGTCGAAGGCGCGCGCAGCGCGACCACGGCGTCGAACGCGGCCGTCACCAGCAGGGCGGCCGTGATGGCGTGCGCTCCCGCGCCGACGGCGGCCGCCCAGAGGACGAGCGGGAACTGGGCGGCGACCACGGAGGCCGGGACAGGAAGCCGCAGCCGCAGACCGGGGACGGCCCCCCGTCGTACCGCTCCGGACGCGGGGTCCGGAGCACGGTCGCCGGACGGGGACTCCCCGGTCATCCGGCGGTCGCCGGACTCCTGTCGGCCCGGAGCGCCGCGCCACGCGCCGATCGTGAGCCCGTACGCGGCCCACCCGGCGGCCAGGGTCGCCGAGGCGAGCGCCGCGTACCCGACGCCGTCCGTGTCCGGGAGCGCGACCGTGTGCAGGGCGTACGCGTCCAGGACCGTCAGGACGAGGCCGAGGCCGGCCAGCGACTCGGCGGTCGACCGCAGGCCCCGCCGCAGGAGGAGGACGGGCGAGCCGAGCGCGGCCAGCGTCACCGCGCCGAGCACGGCGGACCGTCCGACGATCCCCAGGTGGCCCCAGCTCACGAGCGTGAACGCGATGGCGGCGACGGTGAGCAGGATGCCGCCGAGGATCAGGAGCACGTTCTGCACACCGGGCGCCGTGGCCTCGGGCCGGCGGGCCGGCGGCACCGGAGGTGCGGTCAGCGCGGGCCGCGACTGGAGCAGGTGGACCAGCCAGGCACGACGGTGCAGCAACACGGCCCGGCGTGCGTCCAGTTGCCGCAGCTCGGCGTCCAGGAGCCGCAGCTCTTCGGCCGGAGGCGGGATAGGGGTCATGTCACGGAGTGTGGTTCCGGCCAGGTGTCCGGGACATGAGTCCGCGTACTCACGCCGTACTCAGGTCCGCCGACGGGTCCGTGCGTACCGGAACCCGGCAGCCCGCGAACAAGGGCGCGCACGACCGGACATGGAGACGACCCGACGACGGGCACACTCGTTCCATGGACTGGAGTCACTACCGCTTCCACAGCGAGTGGGAGCTGCCCGCGCCTTCCGCCGCCGTGTACGCCGCCCTGGAACGCGCCGAGAACTACCCGCTCTGGTGGCCCCAGGTGCGCGAGGTGACGCCGGTCGACGACCACAGCGGCGTCATCCGGATACGCTCCACCCTCCCGTACGACATCACCTTCACCGCACGCGCGGCGCGCCGGGACCCGGTGGCCGGCGTCCTGGAGATCGCGATGACGGGCGACCTGGACGGCTGGGCGCGCTGGACCCTCGACGTGACGGGGCCGGGCACCCGCGCGCGCTACGACCAGGAAGTGCGCGTCACCACGGCGCTGCTGCGCCGCCTGGCCGTGCCCGGACGGCCCTTCTTCCGCGCCAACCACGCCCTGATGATGCGCGCGGGACGACGCGGCCTGAGGACGTACCTCGAAGCGGTTTGAACCCCACCCGCCCGGACCTGTATGGTTCAGTGCGTTCCCGGGCGATTAGCTCAGTGGGAGAGCGCTTCGTTCACACCGAAGAGGTCACTGGTTCGAACCCAGTATCGCCCACCCGGAGAAGACCGGTCCGTCACCGACGGACCGGTTTTTCGTTGTGCTCGCGCCCGCCTGCCCGTTCAGGCCGCGGCCGCCGGAAGCTCGGGTCGCAGCGGCCACGCCGGATCCACCGCCTCGTCCGAACCGCTGCGCGCGAACCACGCCTGCAGCCCGCGCGCCTGCGCCGCGTGCCACCCCGCCTGGAGCGTGTGCAGCTCGGCGGGCGACAGCCGTTCGAGCCGCGGCGCGAACCGCCGCCCCACCGCCCGCACCAGTTCCAGCGACGCGAGCGCGTCCGCCGCCGCGTCGTGCGCGCCCTCCAGCACCACGTCGTAGTGCGCGCACAGGTCGGTCAGGGTGCGGCGGCCCTTGCGGTAGCGGTCCAGATGTTTGTCCAGAACCCGCGGGTCGAGCACCCGCAGCGCCGCCGGGTCGAACCAGCGGTCCAGCGACGACGCCCGGTGCCGGCGCAACTCCCGGTCCAGGAGCGTCAGGTCGAAGGGGGCGTTCATCACCACCAGCGGCCGCCCCGCCGCGGCCTGTTCGCCCAGCTCGCGCGCTATCTCCTCCAGTACGGGCGACGGCCAGCGGCCGTTGCGCTGCAGATGTTCGTCCGTGAGCCCGTGCACCGCCGTCGCCCCCGCGGGCACCGGCACTCCCGGGTTCACCAGCCATCGGGTCACCCTGGGGCGGGTACCCGCGGCGTCCTGGACGACGACGGCGGCCGACACGATCCTGTCGGTCTCGACGTCCACGCCCGTGGTCTCCGTGTCGAACGCGGCCAGAGGGCCCTCGTACCAGCACGTCATACGTACACAACTCCTCGTTCACCCACGGCAGCTGACGCACCGTCTTCTGCCCGTTTGGTGATACCCGGGCTGTTTGCGCCGTACGCCGGAAGGAGACAACAGAGGTACGGGTCTTTGCAGTTCAGCGACCCGCTGCGCGGATACACCAAGTCTGGAAGGCTGTTGGACTCATGGCACTCGCCCAGCCCGAACGGGGCGGGCTGCTGCCCCAGCGGACGGCACCCCATCGCGGCTCACTCGCCACCACCGCCTGCATGGAGACCCTGCAGGTGGGCTACCTGCACGCCGTGGCGGCGGCGGCCGGCTGCTCGCTGTCCCAGCCGTTTCCCGACAACGGCATCGACTGGCACGTCAGCCACAGCGCCCCCGGGCACACGGTCGACGACGAAGTCACCATCAAGGTGCAGCTCAAGTGCACGTACCAGATACCGCCCGACCCACCGGGGCCCGCGTTCTCCTTCACGCTCGACAACGCCCACCTGGCGAAGCTCGCGCGCACCCCGGTCTCCGTGCACAAGATCCTGGTCGTGATGCTCGTGCCCAGATCCCAGGACGACTGGCTGCGCGCCGGCCACGACCGGCTCGACCTGCGGCACTGCTGCTACTGGATCAACCTCGCCGGGCACGCCATCACGGGCCGGCGCCGGAGCACCGTCCGCATCTCGACGGCCCGGATCTTCGACGACCGTGCCCTCTGCGAGATCATGACGAGGGTCGGGACGGGAGGCAGACCATGACACACCGCCCGATCGACGAGCCGCTGCGACCGGTGAGGCCGCACCCCGCCGAACCCCTCTGGGACGCCCCTCCGGCCCCCGACCAGGTCGACCCGTCCGTCCTCGGCGCCCTCCTGCGACGCCACGGCTGGCAGCGGCGCGGGGGAGCTCCGGGACGGTACGGCCGGTGGACACCACCCGGGCCCGGGGGCGGCGGCACCAGCCTGCTGGTGCCGGAGAACCGGGCCTTCCCCGACAGCGACGACCTGCTCGGCGAAGCCCTCGTCGCGCTCGCCCGCAGCGGCTCGCCGTCCGCACGCGACGTGCTGCTCGCGCTCGCCGTCCCCAGCGACGAGGTCCGCTGGTGGCGCGACGTGCCCACCGGACCCGCCGGCGCCGCGCCCTGGACGGTCGAGGAGCAGCTGCGCGGGGCCGCCCGCCAGATGCTGCTCGCCGCCGCGCTCGCCACCCGCGCGCGTGCCGGTTACTACGGCGCCCGGCACCGCAGGTCCGCCGCCGCTTCCCTGGACAGCGTGCTGGTCGGTGCCGAACCGGGCGGCCGCCGTCTCACCGCGTTCGTCCCCGTCGCCACCGGCCGGCCGCTCGCCGTCCGCCTGCACCAGGCGCTGTACGCGGCCCGCGAGGCGATCGACTACCAGCGGGCCACGGGCGGCATGGACGCCTTCGACGCGGCCGTCGAGGCCGGCGTCAGCCACGAACTGATGGAAGCCCTGGTGGCCCTCGTGCGCGGGACGGAGGGCGCCCGGATCGCCGTCGAGTGGTCGCCCGCCGAGGGTGTTCCCGAGGGCGGAGCGAACCCCGCCGAGGCCGTGGAGTTCTCGCCCGGTGACCTTCCCGTGCTCCGCGAGGCGGGCGCCCGGTACCTGCGCGAGGAGCCGTCCGTCCCGGTGCGCATCACCGGCGCGGTCGTCAGGATGCGCCGGTCGGGTCCGCGGGGCGCGGGGACCGTACGGCTGCGGGTCATCGCCGGCGCGGAGGTCCCGCACGTACGGGCCACCCTGGACGAGGAGGCCTACCGGATAGCGGGCCAGGCCCATCTGGTCGGGCTGCCGGTGCGCGTGCACGGACGGCTGGAGAGCCGCGGCGGTTTCCGGCGGCTCACGGACGCCTCCGGGGTCGTGCCCGTACAGGTCGACGAGGCGGAGCGGGACCGGCTGATGAAGTCGCTGCAGGAGAACCTGGACTTCTTCGAGGAGGCCTGCAGCGGGGACTGAGGCGGCCCGCGATGGGGACCGGGGCGGGGGCCTGTCCACAACCCTTTCGCGGAGGGGTCCCCGGGCTCGGTAGGATTCGGGGCATTGCCATGCCATGCCGTCTGTGGTGTGGAGTCGCCTTCAGTCAGGAGAGTCCGGTGTCAGAGGTCCGTGTGGTCATCCAACGCGATTCCGAGCGGGAAGAGCGCGTGGTGACGACGGGCACTACGGCCGCCGAGCTCTTCGCCGGCCAGCGCACCATCATCGCCGCCCGCGTGGCCGGCGAGCTGAAGGACCTCGCGTACGAGGTGCGGGACGGCGAGGAGGTCGAGCCCGTCGAGATCTCCTCCGAGGACGGCCTGAACATCCTGCGCCACTCCACCGCGCACGTCATGGCCCAGGCCGTGCAGGAGCTCTTCCCCGAGGCCAAGCTGGGCATCGGCCCGCCGGTCAAGGACGGCTTCTACTACGACTTCGAGGTCGCGAGGCCCTTCACGCCCGAGGACCTCAAGGCCGTCGAGAAGAAGATGCAGGAGATCCAGAAGCGCGGCCAGCGCTTCTCCCGCCGCGTCGTCACCGACGAGGACGCCCGCGAGGAGCTCGCCGCCGAGCCGTACAAGCTGGAGCTCATCGGCATCAAGGGCTCCGCGTCCTCGGACGACGGCGCGGACGTCGAGGTGGGCGGCGGCGAGCTGACCATCTACGACAACCTCGACGCCAAGACCGGCGAGCTGTGCTGGAAGGACCTCTGCCGCGGTCCCCACCTGCCCACCACCCGCAACATCCCGGCGTTCAAGCTCATGCGCAACGCCGCCGCGTACTGGCGCGGCAGTGAGAAGAACCCCATGCTCCAGCGCATCTACGGCACCGCCTGGCCCTCCAAGGAGGAGCTGAAGGCGCACCTCGACTTCCTCGCCGAGGCCGAGAAGCGCGACCACCGCAAGCTGGGCAACGAACTGGACCTGTTCTCCATCCCGGACCAGATCGGCTCCGGCCTCGCCGTCTTCCACCCCAAGGGCGGCATCATCCGCCGGGTCATGGAGGACTACTCGCGCCGCCGGCACGAGGAGGAGGGCTACGAGTTCGTCTACACCCCGCACGCCACCAAGGGGAAGCTCTTCGAGACCTCGGGCCACCTGGACTGGTACGCGGACGGCATGTACCCGCCCATGCAGCTCGACGAGGGCGTGGACTACTACCTCAAGCCCATGAACTGCCCGATGCACAACCTGATCTTCGACGCGCGCGGCCGTTCGTACCGTGAACTTCCCCTGCGCCTCTTCGAGTTCGGCACCGTGTACCGGTACGAGAAGTCCGGCGTCGTGCACGGCCTGACCCGCGCCCGCGGCTTCACCCAGGACGACGCGCACATCTACTGCACCAAGGAGCAGATGGCGGAGGAGCTCGACAAGACGCTCACCTTCGTCCTGAACCTGCTGCGCGACTACGGCCTCACCGACTTCTACCTGGAGCTGTCCACCAAGGACCCGGAGAAGTTCGTCGGCTCGGACGAGGTCTGGGAAGAGGCCACCGAGACGCTGCGCCAGGTCGCCGAGAAGCAGGGCCTCCCGCTGGTCCCGGACCCGGGCGGCGCCGCCTTCTACGGCCCGAAGATCTCCGTGCAGGCCAAGGACGCCATCGGCCGCACCTGGCAGATGTCGACCGTGCAGCTCGACTTCAACCTGCCCGAGCGCTTCGACCTCGAGTACACCGGCCCGGACGGTTCCAAGCAGCGCCCGGTCATGATCCACCGCGCGCTCTTCGGCTCCATCGAGCGCTTCTTCGCCGTGCTCCTCGAGCACTACGCGGGCGCGTTCCCGGCCTGGCTGGCGCCCGTCCAGGCGATCGGCATCCCGATCGGCGACGCGCACGTCGAGTACCTGCAGAAGTTCGCCGCGGAGGCCAAGAAGAAGGGCCTGCGCGTCGAGGTGGACGCCTCCTCGGACCGGATGCAGAAGAAGATCCGCAACGCGCAGAAGCAGAAGGTGCCCTTCATGGTCATCGCGGGCGACGAGGACATGGCGGCCGGCGCCGTCTCGTTCCGCTACCGCGACGGCTCGCAGGAGAACGGCATCCCGCTCGACGAGGCGATCGCCAAGATCGCCCGCGTCGTCGAGGAGCGCGCGCAGGTCTGATCCGCGACCACAGCCGACGAGAGGCCCCCGGAAGCTCAGCTTCGCGGGGGCCTCTCGTCGTCGCCCTCCCGCGAGAACACCTGCAGCAGCCACGACGAGAACGAGCCCGTGACCGCGCCGAGCAGGGCCAGACCGCACGCCATCATGGCGACGGCGATGACGCGGCCCCGGGCCGTCACCGGCGTCACGTCCCCGTAGCCCACCGTCGCGAGCGTGGAGCACGCCCACCACACGGAGTCCCCGAAGGTACGGATCGTCGCGCCCGGCGCCGCGTACTCCGCCTGGTAGACGGCGAGGGCCCCGGCGAAGCCGAGCAGCAGGACGCCGATGCCCGCGTAGAACATCACGCGCGCGTACAGCGGCAGCCGGGGTTCCCCTCGCCGGCGCATCACGGCGTCGTAGAGCCGGACGACCCGCAGCGGCCGCAGCAGCGGCAGGACGAGGACCACCGTGTCCAGGACATGGGTCCGTACGAAGCCGAGGCCCCGCCCGCTCAGCCGCCAGAGCACCAGGTAGTCGACGAGGAACATGGCCCAGGCGACCGCGATCACGATCAGGCAGATCCGGCGTCCCCAGTCGGGCATCCCGTGCGCCAGCACGTGGACCGCGTAGGCGGTCAGGAAGAGCATCGACGCGACCGCCAGCGGTACCTCGGTGCGCTGCCTCCAGCGGCTCGTCGGGCTGTCGTCGTCCATGGCCCCAGCTTGGCCGCAGGGACCTTTCCCGGGCACCCGCCGACACGCCGCGAACGGGCGAAGCAATATGCTGCACCACATGACGAGTGAGCCGGAGCAGCAGATCGGAGTGGGAACGCAGGACGCGTTCCAGCGCCTTTGGACGCCCCACCGGATGGCTTACATCCAGGGCGAGAACAAGCCCACCGGCCCGGGGGCCGACGACGGCTGTCCCTTCTGCTCGATCCCGGCCAAGTCCGACGAGGACGGGCTGATCGTGAAGCGCGGCGAGCAGGTGTACGCGGTCCTGAACCTGTACCCGTACAACGGCGGGCACCTGATGGTCGTGCCGTACCGGCACGTCGCCGACTACACGGATCTCACCGCTCCCGAGACCGTGGAACTGGGCGAGCTGACCAAGCAGGCCATGACCGCCCTGCGGACCGCCTCCGGAGCCCACGGCTTCAACATCGGCATGAACCAGGGCAGCGTCGCGGGCGCCGGTATCGCCGCCCACCTGCACCAGCACATCGTGCCCCGCTGGGGCGGCGACACGAACTTCATGCCGGTCGTCGGCCACACCAGGGTCCTGCCCCAGCTCCTCGCGGACACCCGCAAGATGCTGGCGGACGCCTGGCCCGCCTCCTAGGCGACCGTTTCCCGGACATCGGCCGTTTCCGCCGCGGGAGCATCACCCGTACGAGGGGAATGCGGCGGGGGCGCGACTGCGCGGGGGGTCCCGGCGGACAGGTCAGAGGTGCTCGCCCGGATTCGCCGGGACTCCAGGAGGGGATGCCCGTGCATCGTCGCAGCGCTCTGATCGCAGCCACCGCCACCCTGCTCGTCGGTGTGGCGGGACTCGGAACGGCACAGGCGTCGCCGACGGCCGTCGCCGGTGCGGCTCCGTCCGCGTGTCGTCCGGCGAACCACACCGCCAGGATCACCGCGAGCCACGCCACCGCGGGGCACCGCCACTACCGGGTCACCCTGACCGCCGCGCGGGGGTACGAACCCTGCCGGCTGGCCGGTTCACCGGTCGACGTACGGTTCCACCAGCACGGTTCCCCTCGTGGAATCACCGCCGGCCGGTACGGCTCGCAGCACGCTGCCGTGACCTTCGGCCCGGGGCATCCGGTGCACTTCGACATCCAGGTGCCGAAGGGTCCCGGCGGTGTCCGCGCCGACGAGGCCACCTTCACACTGCGGACCCCGGCCGGGGTGATCCCCGGTGAGTCCAGCGCTTCTGGCCGACTCGTCGTCGATGCCGGCACCGTCGTCGGTCCGGTCCGACCCGGAGCCTGACTCCGGGGTGGCGGGCCGTCCCCGGCCCGCCGTCCCGCCCTACGCGTCGTAGAGATCGGCCTTGCGCGGTGCGGCGTCCTGCACCGCGGTGCTCAGGAACGACGAGCGGTTGCCGAACTTCTCCGTGTCCACGCCGTTCTCCTCCAGGACCCTGATCGCCGCGGCGTGCACCACACGCAGCACGGGCGTCGCGGCCCGCAGCGCGTCGTCCGCCATGAAGCGATGGCGCCACGGCTGGTCGGCCCAGGCGTGCCGCAGCCCGAACGGCTCGGGGAGTGCCAGGGAGCCGCCCAGCCAGTCCAGGAGCGGCGGATACCAGCTGAGGGGTGCCCGCGCGGCCAGCCGCACGACCTCGTCGGCGGTGACCAGCGGCAGGCTCACCTTGCGGGTCTCCCAGAACCGGACGGTCTTCGCGACCTCCTTGGTCGGGGCCTCCGGCTTCGTGGTGAACAGCGAGTTCACCGGACCCAGCGCGTGACCGGTGACCTCGATGCGCAGCGTCTCGTGCAGCACGGTCACCGTGATCAGCATCGTGATGACCAACTGGCCGTCCCAGAGCGTCCACTGGACCCCCAGGTAGTGCCGGTCGCCGCCGCCGAACTGCTGCTTGTTGCAGATGTCCTGGACGGCGTGGTTCCTGACCGTGTACGCGTCGACGTCCGTGCCGCCCGGCCGGGACACCGCCTTCGCGTTCTCCCCGATCGGCGTGACCACCCAGTGCTTGAGCGAAGGCGCCGGGAAACCACCGGTGTTGAGCGGTCCGCGCTCCAGCATGCGCAACTGGTCGTGGATGCTGCGGATGACGTCCCAGCTGCGGAACGGATGGATCTCCTTGGCCGCGTCCCGGGGCACCAGGTCCTCGGCGAGCTGCCAGCTTCCCCAGCGCGTCCCCATGCCGAGGATGCCCTTGGGGCCGGCGTAGAACACGGAGTTGGACTGCTGCTCGGCGCTGAGGCGGGCGAGGGACTGGCGCAGCCGCTCGGCCGCCGTCTCACCCGGGCTGCCGGGGACCGCCTCCGGAATCTTGGCGCCGAGACCGCCGCCCGACAGGAGACTGTCCCAGCGGGCGCGCAGGTCCTTGGCCGTGCGCTCGCAGATCTGCTTGGCCCACAGCCAGCCGACGACGGGCAGGACCACCGACGCGCGTCCGTACCAGCCCCAGAAGCCTGTGAAGGGTGCCTTCAGCAGGAACAGGACGGCGAGGGCGCCGGCGGCGAACAGGAGCGTGGTGCCGAGGGCCGAGGCGCGTTTGTTCTCGCTCTTGGCGATCTGCGTGCGGATCGTGAAGACCAGCAGCCACACCACGAGCCCCGGCAGGAACAGCAGCCCGCAGAGCACCATGACGGCCGACAGCCAATTGTCGCGGTCCCGGCGGATGTTGGTCGCCGCCAGGCAGTGCTCCACGACGACCTGCGGCTCGGTGCCGAAGGACTGGATGAGCGGCTTGCGGCCGACGCCAAGCATGCGGCCGGTCACCGCCGTCGAGAAGGCCTCGCCGAGATTCGGCGCGAGCAGCTTGATCCGCGGGGCCTTGACGGTGGACTGATGCCACTCGTTGTCGGCCTTGAGGATCTCCGTGATCGGACTGTCCCGGTACGCCGCCGAGGCCAGGGCGAAGGTGGCCGCCGTCTGGCCCGCGGAGCCCGTGAGCGGCACCTGCGCCCCGGGAGTGAAATCGAAACCCTCGAACGTCACTTCCGCCCCCATCGCCGCCGCACCCGCTCCTGCGGCTTTCCCGACTTCGGTGCTCCGCACACCTGTTGATCAGGTCATCGTCTTGATCAGGTTCTCAGAGTAACGGGCATGACCGACATTCGTCGGCGGACGGCCGAAGCCGTCCGCCGACGAACGACGCCCCGAACCCTCAGGAGTCCGGGGTCCGTTCGCGGATCCGGTCGGCGATCTGCTGCGGCATCGGTTCGTGCCGCGCGTAGTGCCGCTCGAACCGCGCGGTGCCGTGCGAGATGGACCGCAGATCGACGGCGTACCGCCCGATCTCGATCTCCGGCACCTCCGCCCGTACGAGCGTGCGCCCACTGCCCGCCTGCTCGGTGCCCACCACCCGGCCGCGCCGCCCCGACAGATCGCTCATCACGGCGCCCACGTAGTCGTCGCCGACCAGCACACTCACCTCGGCCACCGGCTCCAGGAGGTGGATCCTGGCGTCGGCCGCGGCCTCGCGCAGTGCCAGCGCGCCCGCCGTCTGGAAGGCGGCGTCGGAGGAGTCCACCGAGTGCGCCTTGCCGTCGCGCAGCGTGACCCGGACGTCGATGAGCGGATAGCCCGCGGCCACGCCCCGGGCCGCCTGGGCGCGCACGCCCTTCTCGACGGACGGGATGAACTGGCGGGGCACGGCGCCTCCGATGACCTTGTCCACGAACTCGATGCCCGAGCCGTTCGGCAGCGGTTCCACCTCGATCTCGCAGATCGCGAACTGGCCGTGCCCGCCGGACTGCTTCACGTGCCGGCCCCGCCCGCTGGACGTGCCGGCGAACGTCTCGCGCAGGGACACCTTGTGCGGGACCACGTCGACCCGCACGCCGTACCGGTTGCGCAGCCGCTCCAGCGCGACGTCCGCGTGCGCCTCGCCCAGGCACCACAGGACGACCTGGTGCGTGGCCGGATTCTGCTCCAGCCGCATGGTGGGGTCCTCGGCGACCAGCCGGCCGAGACCCTGGGAGAGCTTGTCCTCGTCCGCCTTGCTGTGCGCCTCGATGGCGAGGGGGAGCAGCGGGTCCGGCATCTGCCAGGGCTCCATGAGGAGCGGGTCGTCCTTGGCCGACAGGGTGTCGCCGGTCTCGGCGCGGTTCAGTCTGGCCACGCTCGCGAGATCGCCGGCGATGCAGTGCGTGAGAGCCCGCTGCTGCTTGCCGAACGGCGCGGACAGCGTGCCGATCCGCTCGTCGACGTCGTGGTCCTCGTGACCGCGGTCGGTGAGCCCGTGCCCGGAGACGTGCACCGTCGCGTCCGGACGCAGTGTCCCCGAGAAGACCCGGACCAGGGAGACCCGGCCGACGTAGGGGTCGGACGCGGTCTTCACCACCTCGGCGACCAGCGGGCCGTCCGGATCGCACGCCCTGACCTCGCGGGCCGCGCCGTCGGGTGTGGTCACCGAGGGCGCCGGGCGCTCCAGCGGGGTGGGGAAGCCGCCCGTGACCAGTTCGAGGAGCTCGACCGTGCCGAGGCCCTGCCGGGCGCCCTCGGCGGCCGGGGCGGCGGCCAGCACCGGGAAGAAGGTGCCGCGGGCCACGGCCCGCTCCAGGTCCTGCACGAGCGTCTTGAGGTCGATCTCCTCGCCGCCGAGGTAGCGGTCCATGAGGGTCTCGTCCTCGCTCTCGGCGATGATTCCCTCGATCAGCCGGTTGCGGGCGTCCTCGATGAGCTGCCGCTGCTCGGGGCCCGGTTCCCCCTCCTTGCGCTCCCCGGAGGCGTAGTCGAACAGCCGCTGGGTCAGCAGGCCGATCAGACCGGTCACGGGCGCGTGCCCGTCCGGCGCCTCGGGCCCCCGCAGCGGCAGGTACAGCGGCAGGACGGCGTCGGGGTCGTCCCCGCCGAACGCCTCCGCGCAGATCCGGGTCATCTCCTCGAAGTCCGCCCTGGCCGATTCGAGGTGGGTGACCACGATGGCGCGCGGCATCCCGACCGCCGCGCACTCCTCCCACACCATCCGGGTCGAACCGTCCACGCCGTCCGAGGCCGAGACGACGAAGAGGGCCGCGTCCGCCGCGCGCAGACCGGCCCTCAGTTCCCCGACGAAATCCGCGTACCCCGGGGTGTCCAGAATGTTGATCTTGTATCCGTCCCAGTCGACGGGGACCAGCGAGAGCTGTACCGAGCGTTGCTGCCGGTGCTCGATCTCGTCGTAGTCCGAGACGGTGCCGCCGTCCTCCACACGGCCCGCCCGGTTCACCGCTCCCGCCGTCAGCGCGAGAGCCTCCACCAACGTCGTCTTGCCCGATCCGCTGTGGCCGACCAGCACCACATTCCGTACGGACGCGGGGTGGTCGGCCGCCGTAGCCCTGCCGGCGGCTCCGGGGTGTGCGTTCGCCTTGTCGCCCATGGCCTTGCCTCCCGTGCACGGTGAGGTCACTGTGGGCGCGGACATGCTCAGGCCGCGTGCGGTGGCGGCACCGGTGACGCCCGCGGTGTCTTCGAGCTTCGCACTCGCGTCACGGTGCGTCCATACAGTGGACGCGACGGCGCCGTGGCACCCATGGCATCGCCTCGTGACACGGGGGTGCGGGTGCCCGGCCGTCGCACAAGCGCACGCGTGACTACGATGGGGCGGCCGGTGGCCAGCAGGGGCCGCGCGGCGACACCGACCCTCGGGAAGGCCATGCTGAACAAGTACGCGCGTGCATTCTTCACGCGTGTCCTCACACCGTTCGCCGCGTTTCTCATCCGCCGGGGGGTAAGCCCCGACACGGTCACCTTCCTGGGCACGGCCGGAGTGATGGCGGGCGCACTGGTCTTCTTCCCGCGGGGAGAGTTCTTCTGGGGCACCATCGTCATCACGCTGTTCGTGTTCTCCGACCTCGTCGACGGGAACATGGCGCGCCAGCTCGGCCGCTCCAGCCGCTGGGGGGCCTTCCTGGACTCCACGCTCGACCGGGTGGCCGACGGCGCGATCTTCGGCGGCTTCGCCCTCTGGTACGCGGGTGGCGGCGACGACAACGTCCTGTGCGCCGTCTCGATCTTCTGTCTGGCCAGCGGCCAGGTGGTGTCGTACACCAAGGCGCGCGGCGAGGCGATCGGCCTGCCGGTCGCCGTCAACGGTCTCGTGGAGCGCGCCGAACGACTGGTGATCTCCCTGGTCGCGGCCGGTCTGGCGGGCCTGCACGCGTTCGGCGTACCCGGCATCCAGGTGCTGCTGCCCATCGCGCTGTGGATCGTCGCCGTCGGCAGCCTCGTCACGCTGGTCCAGCGCGTCGTCACCGTCCGGCGGGAGTCCGCCGAGGCGGACGCCGCCGCTGCCGCCGCGAACAGCGAGGCCACCTCGTGACCAGCCTCCAGGACCGGCTGGCGGACGGCGCCTACGCACTCGGCTGGAGCACCGTCAAGAAGCTCCCCGAGCCCGTCGCCGTGCGCCTCGGCCAAACGATCGCGGACCTCGCCTGGAAGAGGCGCGGCAAGGGCGTGCTGCGCCTGGAGAGCAACTACGCGCGCGTGCTGCCCGACGCGACACCGGAACGCCTGGCCGAGCTCTCCAAGGCGGGCATGCGCTCGTACCTGCGCTACTGGATGGAGTCGTTCCGGCTCCCCGCCTGGAGCGCGGACCGGGTGCGGGGCGGCTTCGAGCCGAAGGACCTGCACCACCTCACCGACGGGCTCGCCGCCGGCAAGGGCGTCATCCTCGCCCTGCCGCACATGGCGAACTGGGACCTCGCCGGAGCCTGGGTCACCTCCAAGCTGGAGACGCCCTTCACGACCGTCGCCGAGCGCCTCAAGCCCGAGTCGCTGTACGACCGGTTCGTCGCCTACCGCGAGGGCCTCGGCATGGAGGTCCTGCCGCACAGCGGCGGCACCGCCTTCGGCACGCTCGCCCGGCGGCTGCGCGACGGCGGACTGGTCTGCCTGGTCGCCGAACGCGACCTGTCCTCGTCGGGCGTCGAGGTGCGGTTCTTCGGCGAGGCGACCCGGATGCCCGCCGGACCGGCCCTGCTCGCCCAGCAGACCGGCGCCGCGCTGCTGCCCGTGACGCTCTGGTACGACGACTCGACCGTCATGCAGGGCCGGGTCCATCCGCCCGTCGAGATTCCCGTGTCAGGCACCCGTGCCGAGAAGACGTCTGTCATGACACAGGCGATGGCCGACGCCTTCGCCACGGGAATCGCCGAGCACCCGGAGGACTGGCACATGCTCCAGCGGCTGTGGCTCAAGGACCTCGACGCCGGGAAGGCTCCTCGGGAGTCCCTCGCGCAGGAATCGGCGAACCCCGGGCATCCGGTGGCTCCCGAGACCCCCCTGACCTCCGAAACGCCCCTGACTTCCGAGGCTCCCGAGAAGAGGACCCCGTGAGGATCGGCATCGTCTGCCCGTACTCCTGGGACGTCCCGGGCGGCGTCCAGTTCCACATCCGGGACCTGGCCGAGCACCTCATCGGCCTGGGCCACGACGTCTCCGTCCTCGCCCCCTCGGACGACGACACCCCGCTGCCGCCGTACGTCGTCTCGGCGGGCCGCGCGGTCCCGGTGCCGTACAACGGCTCGGTGGCCCGGCTGAACTTCGGTTTCCTGTCGGCCGCGCGGGTACGGCGCTGGCTGCACGACGGCACCTTCGACGTGGTCCACATCCACGAACCGTCCTCGCCGTCCCTCGGTCTGCTGACCTGCTGGGCCGCGCAGGGCCCGATCGTCGCGACCTTCCACACGTCCAACCCGCGCTCCCGGGCGATGGTCGCCGCGTACTCGATCCTCCAGGCCGCCCTGGAGAAGATCAGCGCGCGCATCGCGGTGAGCGAGTACGCGCGCCGCACCCTCGTCGAGCACCTCGGCGGCGACGCCGTCGTCATCCCGAACGGCGTCGACGTCGACTTCTTCGCCCGTGCCAAACCCAAGCCGGAGTGGCAGGGCGACACGATCGGCTTCATCGGCCGCATCGACGAGCCCCGCAAGGGCCTGCCGGTGCTCATGAAGGCGCTGCCGAAGATCCTCGCCGGGCGGCCGCAGACGCGGCTCCTGGTCGCCGGACGCGGCGACGAGAAGGAGGCTGTGGAGTCGCTGCCCGCCGAGATGCGTTCACGCGTCGAGTTCCTCGGGATGGTCAGCGACGAGGACAAGGCCCGCTTCCTGCGCAGCGTCGACCTGTACATCGCGCCCAACACCGGCGGTGAGAGTTTCGGGATCATCCTGGTCGAGGCGATGTCCGCCGGCGCGCCGGTGCTCGCCGCGGACCTCGACGCGTTCGCCCAGGTCCTCGACCACGGCGCGGCGGGCGAGCTGTTCGCCAACGAGGACGCGGACGCCCTCGCCGCCGCCGCGCTGCGCCTGCTCGCCGACCCGGCGCGCCGCGCCGAACTGCGGGAGCGGGGGAGCGCCCACGTGCGGCGCTTCGACTGGTCGACGGTCGGCGCGGACATCCTCTCCGTCTACGAGACGGTGACGGACGGCGCGGCGGCGGTCGCCACGGACGAACGCACGGGCCTGCGCGCCCGGTTCGGGATGGCCCGGGACTGAACACGGCAGCCGGGGTGCGGAGGCCCCCGGGCTCCGGGTGCGCGCCCGCGCGGAGCGCCGCAGCCACCGTCGACCCGCAACCCGTCGCGGTCCGCGGGACTTTGAGGCCCCTGAAGCCGACGGCCTCCGACGCCTGACCCACCCAGCTTCTCCGGCGCCCGGCCCACGGCATGTTCCGGCCCCCGGCCCTGGCTCCCGCTGCGCCCTGGCGTCCGGCCCACCCGGCACCATCGACGCCTGGGCCAACCCCGGGACCATCGACGCCTGGCCCAACCCGGGGGTCTCCGACGCCTCGCCCGCCCGGCCTCCACGACGCCCGGCTCACGGGCTATTGCGGGTACCGGCCCCCGGCTCCCGCTGCTCCGGCGTCCGGCGCACCCGGTGCGGGCGACGTCGACCCACCCCGCGGCCTCGGCGTCCGACCCACCCGGCTTCCCCGGCGCCCGGCTCAGCGGACGCCCGGGACCTCAAGGGTCCGGCCACCCGGCGCCCGCGACGCCCGCCCCCCATCGGCCTCCGACGCCTGGCCCGCCCGGCCTACCGGAGCCCGGCCCACGGGGTGTTCCGGGCACCCGGACCCCAGCCACCCTGGCTTCCGCTGCCCGGCGTCGGCCCACCCGGCGCCCGCCCTCTGCGGCCCCCTGCGTCGGGCCCACCGGGCCTCCGGTGCTTCGCCCAGTCGACGCCCGGCCCCCCAACGAGCAGGCCCGGCACCGATGTTGCCAGGGGGGAGCCCGGTGCCTGATGGGGCCGAGGGGCCGCACGGGTAGCCTTGCCGCCCGTGACCGCAACCCTCATCTGGATCCTCGTCGCGCTCGTCGCGATCGGCCTCTACCTGAGCTGGACCGCCGGACGGCTCGACCGCCTGCACGCCCGGATCGACGCCACCCGTGCCGGCCTCGACGCGCAGTTGCTGCGCCGGGCCTCCGTGGCGCAGGAGCTGGCCACCTCCGGAGTGCTCGACCCGGCCGCCTCGATCGTGCTCTACGAAGCGGCCCACGCGGCCCGGCAGGCCGAGGAGGAGCAGCGCGAGGTGGCCGAGAGCGAACTGAGCCAGGCGCTCCGGGCGGTGTTCGGGGAGGTCCAGCAGGTCGAGGCGGTCCGCGAGGTGCCCGGCGGCGAGGAGGCCGCAGGTGAGCTGGCCCAGGCCGTCCGGCGGGTGCCGATGGCCCGGCGCTTCCACAACGACGCCGTACGGGCCGCCCGTGCCCTGCGCCGCCACCGCAAGGTCCGCTGGTTCCGGCTCGCCGGCCACGCGCCCTTCCCGATGGCCTTCGAGATGGACGACGAGCCCCCGACCGCCCTGGCGGACCGCCCCACCAGCTGAAACCGCCTCCGGGACCGGCGGGAGGAGAGCCGGGAGAGGAGGCCGGGCGCGGGGAAAACGATCCACCGCCTCCTCATTGGCCCTTGCAGTGGACTGGTCACGTCGCGTTTCCTCGAAAGCGCACAAACCCTCTTTCACCCAGCGAGGTCACCCGTGTCCAGCACGCTTCCCAGCACCGCCCAGTCCGAGAACACCGCGATCGGCACCGCCCGCGTCAAGCGCGGCATGGCCGAACAGCTCAAGGGCGGCGTGATCATGGACGTGGTCAACGCCGAGCAGGCGAAGATCGCCGAGGACGCCGGCGCCGTGGCCGTCATGGCCCTGGAGCGGGTCCCCGCCGACATCCGCAAGGACGGCGGCGTGGCCCGTATGTCGGACCCGAACATGATCGAGGAGATCATCGAAGCGGTCTCGATCCCGGTGATGGCCAAGTCCCGCATCGGCCACTTCGTCGAGGCCCAGGTCCTGCAGTCCCTCGGCGTCGACTACATCGACGAGTCCGAGGTCCTCACCCCGGCCGACGAGGTCAACCACTCCGACAAGTGGGCCTTCACGACCCCCTTCGTCTGCGGTGCCACCAACCTGGGCGAGGCCCTGCGCCGCATCGCCGAGGGCGCGGCCATGATCCGCTCCAAGGGCGAGGCCGGCACCGGCAACGTCGTCGAGGCCGTCCGCCACCTGCGCCAGATCAAGAACGAGATCGCCAGGCTGCGCGGCTTCGACAACAACGAGCTGTACGCCGCCGCCAAGGAGCTGCGCGCCCCGTACGAGATCGTCAAGGAGGTCGCCGAGCTCGGCAAGCTCCCGGTCGTCCTGTTCTCCGCCGGTGGTGTCGCCACCCCCGCCGACGCCGCGCTCATGCGCCAGCTGGGCGCCGAGGGCGTCTTCGTCGGGTCCGGCATCTTCAAGTCCGGCGACCCGGCCAAGCGCGCCGCCGCCATCGTGAAGGCCACCACCTTCTTCGACGACCCGAAGATCATCGCGGACGCGTCCCGCAACCTCGGCGAGGCCATGGTCGGCATCAACTGCGACACCCTCCCCGAGACCGAGCGCTACGCCAACCGCGGCTGGTAGTCACCCATGAACACACCTGTTGTCGGCGTCCTGGCGCTCCAGGGCGACGTACGGGAGCACCTCATCGCCCTGGCCGCGGCGGACGCCGTGGCCAGGCCGGTGCGGCGCCCCGAGGAGCTCGCGGAGATCGACGGCCTGGTCATTCCCGGCGGCGAGTCCACCACCATCTCCAAGCTGGCCGTCCTCTTCGGAGTGATGGACCCGCTGCGCGCGCGCGTGCGGGACGGCATGCCCGTCTACGGCACCTGCGCCGGCATGATCATGCTCGCCGACAAGATCCTCGACCCGCGCTCGGGCCAGGAGACCATCGGCGGGATCGACATGATCGTGCGCCGCAACGCCTTCGGACGCCAGAACGAGTCCTTCGAGGCAGCGGTCGACGTCCGGGGCGTCGAGGGCGATCCTGTGGAGGGCGTCTTCATCCGTGCCCCCTGGGTCGAGTCCGTGGGCGCCGAGGCGGAGGTGCTGGCCGAGCACGAGGGCCACATCGTCGCCGTCCGCCAGGGCAACGCGCTCGCCACGTCGTTCCACCCGGAGCTGACCGGCGACCACCGCGTGCACGGTCTGTTCGTCGACATGGTGCGCGCGAACCGGACAGCGACGTCCTTGTAGGATCTGGGGGTCCCCTCAGGCTCCGCAAGCCCGGGGGAGTTCGTCCAGGTTGGGTTACGCGAGGGAGACAGGCAGATGTCCGGCCACTCTAAATGGGCTACGACGAAGCACAAGAAGGCCGTGATCGACGCCAAGCGCGGCAAGCTCTTCGCGAAGATGATCAAGAACATCGAAGTCGCGGCCCGTACCGGTGGCGCGGACGTGTCCGGCAACCCGACGCTGTTCGACGCCATCCAGAAGGCCAAGAAGAGCTCGGTCCCGAACAAGAACATCGACTCCGCCGTCAAGCGCGGAGCCGGCCTCGAAGCCGGTGGCGCCGACTACGAGACGATCATGTACGAGGGTTACGGCCCGAACGGTGTCGCGGTGCTGATCGAGTGCCTCACCGACAACCGCAACCGCGCCGCCTCGGACGTCCGCGTCGCCATGACCCGCAACGGCGGGAACATGGCCGACCCGGGCTCCGTCTCGTACCTCTTCAACCGCAAGGGCGTCGTCATCGTCCCCAAGGGCGAGCTGGGCGAGGACGACGTCCTCGGCGCCGTCCTCGACGCGGGTGCCGAAGAGGTCAACGACCTCGGCGAGACCTTCGAGGTCCTCTCCGAGGCCACCGACCTGGTCGCGGTGCGCACCGCGCTCCAGGAGGCCGGCATCGACTACGACTCCGCCGACGCCAACTTCGTCCCGACCATGCAGGTCGAGCTCGACGAGGACGGCGCCCGGAAGATCTTCAAGCTGATCGACGCCCTGGAGGACAGCGACGACGTGCAGAACGTCTTCGCCAACTTCGACGTCAGCGACGAGGTCATGGAGAAGGTCGACGTCTGAGTGCTCGTACCGAGCGACGGGCCGACGGGACACACACCCGTCGGCCCGTCGCTTTGTCGGTGCCACCCGATAGCCTGCACGAACAGGCGAACCGAGGAGGGGCCGGCGTGCGGGTGCTGGGGGTTGACCCGGGGTTGACCCGGTGCGGTGTCGGGGTGGTCGAGGGGGTCGCCGGCCGGCCCCTGACGATGTGCGGCGTCGGCGTCGTCCGCACCCCGGCGGACGCCGAGTTGGGCCTGCGCCTGGTCGCCGTCGAGCAGGGCATCGAGCAGTGGCTCGACGAGTACCGGCCCGAATTCGTCGCCGTGGAGCGGGTGTTCAGCCAGCACAACGTCCGTACGGTGATGGGCACCGCCCAGGCCAGTGCCGTGGCGATGCTCTGCGCGGCCCGGCGCGGCATCCCGGTCGCCCTGCACACCCCGAGCGAGGTCAAGGCGGCCGTCACCGGCAGCGGACGCGCGGACAAGGCGCAGGTCGGCGCGATGGTCACCCGGCTGCTCCGGCTCGACGCGCCCCCCAAGCCCGCCGACGCCGCCGACGCCCTCGCGCTCGCCATCTGCCACATCTGGCGCGGCCCCGCCAAGAACCGCCTCCAGCAGGCCGCCGCCACGAACGGACAGCACCAGGCCGTCGCGCAGAACCGCCTGCAACAGGCGGTCGCCGCGCACGCCTCACGTCAAGCCTCGAAAGGCCGTACCGCATGATCGCCTTCGTCAGCGGCCCGGTGGCCGCCCTCGCCCCCGACTCCGCCGTGGTCGAGGTCGGCGGTATCGGCATCGCCGTCCAGTGCTCGCCCAACACGCTGTCCGGGCTCCGCATGGGCCGGGAGACCAAGCTCGCCACCTCGCTCGTCGTCCGCGAGGACTCCCTCACGCTCTACGGCTTCGTCGACGACGACGAGCGCCAGGTCTTCGAGCTGCTCCAGACCGCGAGCGGTGTCGGTCCGCGCCTGGCCCAGGCGATGCTCGCCGTGCACAGCCCGGACGCCTTGCGCCGTGCCGTCTCCACCGGCGACGAGAAGGCGCTCGTCGCCGTCCCGGGCATCGGAAAGAAGGGCGCGCAGAAGCTGCTGCTGGAGCTGAAGGACCGGCTCGGCGAACCCCTCGGCCCCGGCGGCCCCGCCATCGGCACCGCGGTCACCGCCGGCTGGCGCGAGCAGCTGCACGCCGCGCTCATCGGTCTCGGGTACGCGACCCGCGAGGCCGACGAGGCGGTCTCCGCCGTCGCCCCGCAGGCCGAGGCCGCCGAAGGCGTCCCGCAGGTCGGCCAGCTCCTCCGGGCCGCCCTGCAGACACTGAACCGGGCGCGCTGAGGGCCCGGGCCGCCCTGCCCGGCCGCCGAGGCGGGGCTGACCAGCGTCCGCCGAACCGCCGACCGCCCCACCACCACGAGACCGCGAGGCACCACCGATGAACTGGGACGACACGACCGACGAAACCGCCGCGGAGCGGTTGGTGGGATCTGTCGCCGACCGCGAGGACCAGGCCGTCGAGGCCGCCCTGCGCCCCAAGGACCTGGACGAGTTCATCGGACAGGAGAAGGTCCGCGAACAGCTCGACCTGGTCCTGCGGGCCGCCCGCGCGCGGGGAGCCACCGCGGACCACGTGCTCCTCTCCGGCGCCCCCGGGCTGGGCAAGACCACCCTCTCCATGATCATCGCGGCCGAGATGGGCGCCCCCATCCGCATCACCAGCGGCCCCGCCATCCAGCACGCGGGAGACCTCGCCGCGATCCTCTCCTCCCTCCAGGAGGGCGAGGTCCTGTTCCTGGACGAGATCCACCGCATGTCCCGGCCCGCCGAGGAGATGCTCTACATGGCGATGGAGGACTTCCGCGTCGACGTCATCGTCGGCAAGGGCCCCGGCGCCACCGCCATCCCCCTGGAGCTGCCTCCCTTCACCCTGGTCGGCGCCACCACGCGCGCGGGACTGCTCCCGCCGCCGCTGCGCGACCGCTTCGGTTTCACCGCGCACATGGAGTTCTACGGCCCCGGCGAGCTGGAGCGCGTCATCCACCGCTCCGCGGGCCTCCTCGACCTGGAGATCGGCACGGAGGGCGCCGCGGAGATCGCCGGCCGTTCCCGCGGCACGCCCCGTATCGCCAACCGCCTGCTGCGCCGCGTGCGCGACTACGCGCAGGTCAAGGCCGACGGGGTCATCACCCGGGAGATCGCCGCGGCCGCCCTCAAGGTGTACGAGGTCGACGCCCGCGGCCTGGACCGGCTCGACCGCGGTGTCCTCGAGGCGCTCCTCAAGCTGTTCGGCGGCGGTCCGGTCGGCCTGTCCACACTCGCCGTCGCCGTGGGGGAGGAGCGTGAGACCGTGGAGGAGGTCGCCGAGCCCTTCCTCGTACGGGAGGGACTCCTCGCCCGTACTCCCCGTGGCCGGGTGGCCACACCCGCGGCATGGGCGCATCTCGGCCTCACCCCACCGCGCCAGTCCGCGGGCGGAAAGGGACAACAGGACCTGTTCGGGGCGTGACGGCGCGCACAGGGGCCGGGCCAGGAACCCCGGTGCCATGCTGAGCGTTGTTCCCTGAGCGCGGACTCGCTTAGACTCCGCCGATGCCGCCCTTGCCGACGGCATACATACCCCCATCCAGCAGGCCGCTCACCATGTGCGGTCGAAGAAGGAAGTTCCGACCCGTGAGTCTCGTGACCCTCCTCCCGTTCATCGTGCTCATCGGGGCCATGTTCCTGATGACCCGGTCGGCCAAGAAGAAGCAGCAGCAGGCGGCTTCCATGCGCAACGAGCTGCAGCCCGGCTCCGGCGTGCGCACGATCGGTGGTATGTACGCCACCGTCAAGGAGGTCAACGAGGAGACCGTCCTCCTCGACGCGGCCCCGGGCGTGGACCTGCTCTTCGCGAAGAACTCGATCGGCGCCGTCCTCACGGACGACGAGTACAACCGCATCGTGCACGGCATCGAGCACGACCTGAAGGCCGACGGCAGCTACGTGCCCGACGACGCCTCCTCCCTCACCGAGACCGACGAGCCCGCCGCCGACGCCTCTTCCGACGCCTCCGACGACAAGCCCCTCGACCTCGGCAAGAAGGACGCGCCCGCCGCGCCCGCCGACAAGGTCAACGAGGCGAAGGCCGACCAGGCCGCCGACGTCGACGCGAGCGAGCCGAAGAAGACCGACGGCGAGGCCGACGCGAAGTAGTCACGACCCGGGAGCGCGGCGCGACCCGATCGCCCTCCGCACCTCCCGGGACGTGCTGTTCTCGCACGGAGTCCCGACACCATGGCATGGCCGTCCACGCGCTCACCCGGCGCAGGGCGGCCCGAGAGGGAGTACGAGAAGGTGGCAGCACCGAAGAAGGGCCGGAGCGCCAGCGCCCAGAGCAGGCCGGGGCGCGCGCTGGTCCTGATCCTGATCGCCATCGCGGCGCTCACCGGGGGGATGTTCGCCTCCGGACACACCACTCCGCGTCTCGGCATCGACCTCGCAGGCGGCACGAGCATCACGCTCACGGCGAAGAACGAGCCGGGCCAGCCCAACGCGATCAACAAGACCAACATGGACACCGCGGTCGACATCATGAACCGCCGTGTCAACGGTCTCGGTGTGTCCGAGGCCGAGGTGCAGACCCAGGGCCGCGACAACATCATTGTCAACATCCCCAAGGGCACGAACTCCAAGCAGGCCCGTGAGCAGGTCGGCACCACGGCCAAGCTCTACTTCCGTCCCGTGCTGACCACCGAGGTCTCCGGCGCCGACAAGTCGGCCACCCCCTCGCCGAGCACGTCGAGCAGCTCCAAGGCCACCGACAAGGCCACGGACAAGGCGACCGCGTCCCCGTCGTCGTCCTCGTCGTCCTCCGTGACGCCTTCGGCGACCGCCACCTCCCAGGGCCGCGCGGTCACCGACGCCCTGAAGGCGGACTCCAGCCCGTCGGCCGGCTCCTCCGCCTCGTCGAGCCCCACGCCGACGCCGAGCGGCAGCGTGGACCCCGCGACCGCGAAGCTCCAGGCCGAGTACACCGCGCTCGACTGCTCGAACAAGGCCGACCGCGCCACGGCCGGTGACGGCGCCAAGCCCGCCGACCCGACCGTGGCCTGTGGCCAGAACGGCTCGGGCCAGTGGCAGAAGTACGTGCTCGGCCCGGCCGAGGTGGCCGGTACGGACATCAAGAAGGCCGGCGCGGTCTTCGACACGCAGAGCGCCGCGGGCTGGAAGGTCACCATGGACTTCACGTCCGGTGGCTCCAAGAAGTTCGCCGCCATCACCGGCAAGCTCGCCCAGCAGCAGCCCCCGCAGAACCAGTTCGCCATCGTCCTCGACGGTGAGGTCGTCTCCGACCCGTCCGTCAGCCAGTCGCTCAGCGGCAGCGCGGAGATCTCCGGCAGCTTCACGCAGACCGAGGCGCAGGACCTGGCCAACATGCTGAAGTACGGCGCCCTGCCGCTCAGCTTCAAGGAGTCCAGCGTCACCACGGTGACCGCCGCGCTCGGCGGCGAGCAGCTGCACGCCGGTCTGATCGCCGGCGCCATCGGCCTCGCCCTGGTCATCCTCTACCTGGTGATCTACTACCGGGGTCTGTCGGCCATCGCCATCGCCTCGCTGCTCGTCTCCGCCGTCCTCACGTACGTGCTGATGGCGCTGCTCGGCCCGGCGATCGGCTTCGCGCTGAACCTTCCGGCCGTCTGTGGAGCGATCGTCGCGATCGGTATCACAGCGGACTCGTTCATCGTGTTCTTCGAACGCATCCGGGACGAGATCCGCGAGGGACGCACCCTGCGGCCCGCCGTCGAGCGTGCCTGGCCGCGCGCCCGGCGCACCATCCTGGTCTCCGACTTCGTGTCGTTCCTCGCCGCCGCGGTGCTCTTCATCGTCACCGTCGGCAAGGTCCAGGGCTTCGCGTTCACCCTCGGTCTGACCACCGTGCTGGACGTCGTCGTCGTGTTCTTCTTCACGAAGCCGCTGATGACGCTCCTCGCCCGCAAGAAGTTCTTCGCGAGCGGCCACCCCTGGTCCGGTCTCGACCCGAAGCGACTGGGCGCCAAGCCGCCGCTGCGCCGCACCCGTCGCGCGTCCGCCCCCGTCGACACGAAGGAGGCGTGAGATGTCGAAACTCGGCACCCTCGGCGCCCGGCTCCACCGCGGCGAGATCGGCTACGACTTCGTCGGTAAGCGCAAGATCTGGTACGGCATCTCGATCCTGATCACCATCACGGCCATCCTCGGCCTGACGGTGCGGGGCCTGAACATGGGCATCGAGTTCCAGGGCGGCGCCGTCTTCACCACCGAGAAGAGCAGCATCTCGGTCAGCCAGGCGGAGACCTTCGCGGAAGACGCCTCGGGTCACGACGCGGTCGTCCAGAAGCTGGGCAACGGCGGACTGCGCGTCCAGATCGCCGGCATCGACACCGACAAGTCGGACACGATCAAGGACCAGCTCGCCAAGGACCTCGGCGTCGACTCGGAGAAGATCAACGCCGACCTGGTCGGCCCCAGCTGGGGTGACCAGATCGCCAACAAGGCCTGGGAGGGCCTGGCGATCTTCATGGTCCTCGTGGTGATCTACCTGGCCATCGCGTTCGAGTGGCGCATGGCCATCGCCGCCCTGGTCGCCCTGATCCACGACATCACCATCACGGTCGGCATCTACGCCCTGGTGGGCTTCGAGGTCACCCCGGGCACGGTGATCGGTCTGCTCACGATCCTCGGTTACTCGCTCTACGACACGGTCGTCGTGTTCGACAGCCTCAAGGAGCAGACGAAGGACATCACCAAGCAGACCCGCTGGACCTACAGCGACGTCGCCGACCGCTCGATCAACAGCACCCTGGTGCGCTCCATCAACACCACGGTGGTCGCGCTGCTGCCGGTCGCCGGCCTGCTGTTCATCGGCGGCGGCGTGCTCGGCGCGGGCATGCTCAACGACATCTCGCTGTCGCTGTTCGTCGGCCTCGCGGCCGGCGCGTACTCCTCGATCTTCATCGCCACGCCGCTCGTCGCCGACCTCAAGGAGCGCGAGCCGCAGATGAAGGCGCTGCGCAAGCGCGTCCTCGCCAAGCGGGCGCAGGCAGCGGCCAAGGGCGAGTCCCTGGAGCCGCAGGCCGCCGAGTCGTCCTACGACGACGAGGAGCCCGAGGACGTGACACCCGCGGTCGTCGGTCCCCGCAACCAGCCCGCGTCCCGCACCCGCGGCCGTGGGCGTCCCTCGGGGAAGCGCCGATGACCGGTATCGAGGAGCTGCTCTCCAGCCGTATCCGTGACGTGGCGGACTACCCGGAGCCGGGCGTGATGTTCAAGGACATCACCCCGCTCCTGGCCGACCCGGCCGCGTTCGGCGCGCTGACCGACGCCCTGGCGGACGTCGCCACCCGCACCGGTGCCACCAAGATCGTCGGGCTGGAGGCGCGGGGGTTCATCCTCGGCGCCCCGGTCGCGGTGCGCGCCGGGCTCGGCTTCATCCCCGTGCGCAAGGCGGGCAAGCTCCCCGGAGCGACCCTGTCCCAGACGTACGACCTGGAGTACGGCTCCGCCGAGATCGAGGTGCACGCCGAGGACCTGAGCGCGGGCGACCGCGTGCTGGTCGTCGACGACGTCCTCGCCACCGGCGGCACCGCCGAGGCCTCGCTGCAACTCATCCGCAGGGCGGGCGCCGAGGTCGCGGGCGTCGCCGTGCTCATGGAGCTGGGCTTCCTGGGCGGCCGCGGCCGCCTGGAGCCGGCGCTGGCGGGAGCTCCGCTGGAGGCGCTGCTCACGATCTGAGCGCCCTTCGCGGGTCCCGGGAGGAAAGTCCCGGGCAAGCCCGCCGAAAGACCTGAGACACCCGCAGGACACCATGGAGGCGGGCCCCGGAGGAATCCGGAGCCCGCCTTCGGCGTTCCTGCTGTACGAGGCGGTCCCGGCGGCCGGCAGAGAGTCCGACGCCCGGGATCGCTACCATGGGGTTTCCGGAGCCTGACCGGGGGACCCGGAACGCGCACGAGGAGCCCTCTTGCCAGACGAGGCCCAGCCACTCGCCCCCAGTGCGGAACGCCTGGGAGGAACCGCCTCCACCAAGCCCGAGCCCGTCTCGGGTCCTGTGGAGAAGCCCGCCGAGAACGCCGCGAGCGGGCCGGTCGAGCACGCCCAGTCCGCACCGGACGACACGGCGGCCGAGCAGCCACGTCCCAAGCCCGCTCCTCCCGAGCGCACCGAGAACACCCCGGCGGTCCGCCCGGCGGCCGGCCAGAGCGCCCGCACCGGCGGCTCCTCCAACCGCGTCCGCGCCCGCCTGGCCCGGCTCGGCGTCCAGCGCTCGAACCCGTACAACCCGGTTCTGGAGCCGCTGCTGCGGACGGTGCGCAGCAACGACCCCAAGATCGAGACGGCCACGCTGCGCCAGATCGAGAACGCCTACCAGGTCGCCGAGCGTTGGCACCGCGGCCAGAAGCGCAAGAGCGGCGACCCGTACATCACGCACCCGCTCGCCGTCACCACCATCCTCGCCGAGCTGGGCATGGACCCGGCCACCCTGATGGCGGGTCTCCTGCACGACACCGTCGAGGACACCGAGTACGGCCTGGACACCCTCAAGCGGGACTTCGGCGACCAGGTCGCCCTGCTCGTCGACGGCGTCACCAAGCTCGACAAGGTGAAGTTCGGTGAGGCCGCGCAGGCCGAGACCGTGCGCAAGATGGTCGTCGCCATGGCCAAGGACCCCCGCGTCCTGGTCATCAAGCTCGCCGACCGCCTGCACAACATGCGCACCATGCGCTATCTCAAGCGGGAGAAGCAGGAGAAGAAGGCGCGCGAGACCCTGGAGATCTACGCGCCGCTCGCCCACCGCCTGGGCATGAACACCATCAAGTGGGAGCTGGAGGACCTCGCCTTCGCGATCCTCTACCCCAAGATGTACGACGAGATCGTCCGGCTGGTCGCCGAGCGGGCCCCCAAGCGCGACGAATACCTCGCCATAGTGACCGACGAGGTCCAGTCCGACCTGCGCGCGGCCCGCATCAAGGCGACCGTCACCGGCCGCCCGAAGCACTACTACAGCGTCTACCAGAAGATGATCGTCCGCGGCCGTGACTTCGCGGAGATCTACGACCTGGTGGGCATCCGCGTCCTCGTGGACACCGTCCGCGACTGCTACGCGGCACTCGGCACCGTGCACGCGCGATGGAACCCGGTCCCCGGCCGGTTCAAGGACTACATCGCGATGCCCAAGTTCAACATGTACCAGTCGCTGCACACGACGGTCATCGGTCCGAACGGCAAGCCCGTCGAGCTGCAGATCCGCACGTTCGACATGCACCGCCGCGCCGAGTACGGCATCGCGGCGCACTGGAAGTACAAGCAGGAGACCGTCGCCGGATCCTCCAAGATCCGTACCGACGTGCCCCGTGCCGCCAAGGGCAGCGCGGGCCAGGACACCGTCAACGACATGGCGTGGCTGCGCCAGTTGCTCGACTGGCAGAAGGAGACCGAGGACCCCAGCGAGTTCCTGGAGTCCCTGCGCTTCGACCTGTCGCGCAACGAGGTCTTCGTCTTCACGCCCAAGGGCGACGTGATAGCGCTCCCGGCCGGTGCCACACCGGTGGACTTCGCGTACGCGGTCCACACGGAGGTCGGCCACCGGACCATAGGAGCGCGGGTCAACGGCCGGCTCGTACCCCTCGAGTCGACCCTGGACAACGGCGACCTGGTCGAGGTCTTCACCTCCAAGGCGGCCGGAGCGGGTCCCTCCCGCGACTGGCTCGGCTTCGTCAAGTCGCCGCGCGCCCGGAACAAGATCCGCGCGTGGTTCTCCAAGGAGCGCCGCGACGAGGCGATCGAGCACGGCAAGGACGCCATCGCGCGCGCCATGCGCAAGCAGAACCTGCCGATCCAGCGCATCTTCACCGGCGACTCCCTCGTCACCCTCGCGCACGAGATGCGCTACCCCGACATCTCGTCGCTGTACGCCGCGATCGGCGAGGGCCACGTCACCGCGCAGAGCGTCGTCCAGAAGCTCGTGCAGGCACTCGGCGGCGACGAGGCCGCCACCGAGGAGATCGACGAGTCCGTACCTCCGGCCCGGGGCCGCGGCCGCAAGCGGCGCAGCAACAACGACCCCGGTGTGGTCGTCAAGGGCGTCGACGACGTCTGGGTCAAGCTCGCCCGGTGCTGCACCCCGGTGCCCGGCGACCCGATCATCGGCTTCGTCACCCGCGGCAGCGGCGTATCGGTTCACCGCAGCGACTGCGTCAACGTCGACTCGCTGTCCCGTGAGCCGGAGCGCATTCTCGAGGTCGAGTGGGCGCCCACCCAGTCCTCGGTCTTCCTCGTCGCCATACAGGTGGAGGCGCTGGACCGCTCCCGTCTCCTCTCGGACGTCACACGCGTCCTGTCCGACCAGCACGTCAACATCCTGTCGGCGGCCGTCCAGACCTCCCGCGACCGGGTGGCCACCTCCCGCTTCACCTTCGAGATGGGCGACCCCAAGCACCTGGGGCACGTCCTGAAGGCGGTCAGGGGCGTGGAGGGCGTGTACGACGTGTACCGCGTGACCTCGGCCCGCAGGCCCTCGGACGCCTGACCTGCGCGCCGCCCGGCCGGGCGGCGCGGGCAGCACGCGAAGGGGCTCCCGTACGCACCGTACGGGAGCCCCTTCGCGTGAGCCGTCGCGGCCGAAGCCTCAGCCTCCGAACTCCTGAAGGCCCTTCAGCGCCTGGTCCAGCAGCGCCTGACGGCCGTCGAGCTCCTTCTGGAGCTTGTCGGCCCTCGCGGAGTTGCCCGCGGTGCGCGCCGCCTCGATCTGGCCCTGGAGCTTGTCCACGGCGGACTGCAGCTGGCCGGTCAGACCCTCGGCACGCGCGCGTGCCTCCGGGTTCGTCCGGCGCCACTCGGTCTCCTCGGAGTCCTGGAGAGCCCGCTCCACCGCGTGCATCCGCCCCTCGACCTTCGGGCGGGCGTCACGCGGCACGTGGCCGATGGCCTCCCAGCGCTCGTTGATCGAGCGGAAGGCCGCACGGGCCGCCTTCAGGTCCTGCACCGGGACGAGCTTCTCGGCCTCCTCGGCCAGCTCCTCCTTGAGCTTGAGGTTCTCCGTCTGCTCCGCGTCCCGCTCGGCGAAGACCGAACCGCGTGCCGCGAAGAACACGTCCTGGGCGCCGCGGAAGCGGTTCCACAGGTCGTCCTCGTGCTCGCGCTGAGCGCGGCCCGCGGCCTTCCAGTCCGCCATCAGCTCGCGGTAACGGGCGGCCGTCGGACCCCAGTCCGTCGAACCGGACAGCGACTCGGCCTCCGCGACCAGCTTCTCCTTGGTCTTGCGGGCCTCCTCGCGCTGCGCGTCCAGCGAGGCGAAGTGCGCCTTGCGCCGCTTGGAGAACGCCGAGCGGGCGTGCGAGAAGCGGTGCCACAGCTCGTCGTCCGACTTGCGGTCGAGCCGGGGCAGCCCCTTCCACGTGTCCACCAGGGCACGCAGCCGCTCGCCCGCCGAGCGCCACTGGTCGCTCTGCGCCAGCTCCTCGGCCTCGACGACCAGCGCCTCCTTGGAGTGCCGCGCCTCGTCGGACTGCTTGGCCCGCTGGACCTTGCGCTCCTCACGACGCGCGTCGACCGTCTCGACGAGCTTGTCGAGACGGACCTTCAGGGCGTCCAGGTCACCCACCGCGTGGTGGGCCACCACCTGCTCACGGATGTGATCGATGGCGGCCTGGGCGTCCTTCGCCGACAGGTCGGTGGTCTTCACTCGCTTCTCGAGGAGGCCGATCTCGACAACCAGGCCCTCGTACTTGCGCTCGAAGTAGGCCAGCGCCTCATCGGGGGAGCCGGCCTGCCAGGAACCGACGACCTGCTCGCCGTCGGCCGTACGCACGTACACGGTCCCCGTCTCGTCGACGCGTCCCCACGGGTCGCTGCTCACAGCGCCTCCTCCACATGATGCCTGCGAGGGGCGTCAGCGCCCCCGGGCATCGTCCACAGTTTCGTCACGGCCAACATAGGCGACCGGCGGGGCGGCTGTCCGCATCCCGCGCGACCGAAAATTAAGCAGGCGGCGGTCAGGATTTCGTCACGGTCATCTTGTTGATCACGACGGTCGCGTTGGGGGCGCCGTCGCCCTGGCCCGTGCTCTCACCGGCGCCCGCGATCTTCTTGAGGACCGTCATGCCGGACTTGGAAATAGTTCCGAACGGTGTGTAGCTGGGCGGCAACTTGCTGTCCTGGTAGACGAGGAAGTACTGGCTGCCGCCGGTGTGCTTCTGACCGGTGTTGGCCATGGCGATCGTGCCCGCCGGGTACACCCCGTCCTTGAGCGCCTTGTCCTTCAGGTTCTCGTCCGGGATCGTGTAGCCGGGACCGCCGGAGCCCTGGGCGGTCGGGTCGCCGCACTGCAGGACGTAGATGCCGTTGGTGGTGAGCCGGTGGCACTTGGTGTGGTCGAAGAAGCCCTTGCCGGCGAGGTACGAGAACGAGTTCACCGTGTGCGGGGCCGCGGACGCCTTGAGGGCGATGTCTATGTCGCCACAGGTCGTCGCCATCTTCATCGTGTAGGCAGCGGACTTGTCGATGGTGACCGCCGGCTCCTTCTTCCAGCTGAGCGACTTCACCTTGCCCGCCGCCGGCTTCTCGCACGGGTCGGACGCCTTGCTCGGGGTGGCGCTCGGCGACACCTCGGAACCGGCACTGGTCTTCTTGTCGTCGTTCTTGAAGACCCCGGTCGCGAACGACAGCGCACCGCCCGCGACGAGGACGCCGAGGACCGACGCGATCACCGCGTTGCGTGTATGGGTCTTGCGTCGCGCGGCCGTGCGGCGCTGCTGCTGTCGCAAGAACTTCTCCCGGGCGAGCTGACGCCGCCGCTGTTCCTGGCTGACCACCGGGTTTCTCCTCGTGCGTCTCGTACGTCGATGGGACGCGTGCGTCTTGTGAGCCGACCGCCTGCGTGTGCCCCGTACCGTATATGGGTTCGCTGAGGAATCGGCAGCGCCGGTAGGCTCTGATCCACAGCCACCCGCCCCGTACGACACCAGCGCGTACGCCACCACGAAGGACGATCGTGCTCATTGCCGGGTTCCCCGCCGGGGCCTGGGGGACCAACTGTTACCTGGTCGCCCCCGCCGCGGGTGAGGAGTGCGTGATCATCGACCCGGGCCATCAGGCCGCCCAGGGAGTCGAGGAAGCACTCGCCAAGCATCGGCTCAAGCCCGTCGCGGTCATCCTCACCCATGGCCACATCGACCACGTCGCCTCGGTCGTTCCCGTGTGCGGGGCGCACGACGTGCCCGCCTGGATCCACCCCGAGGACCGGTACATGATGAGCGACCCCGAGCGGGCGCTCGGCCGTTCCATCGGGATGCCGCTGATGGGCGAACTGACCGTGGGAGAGCCGGACGACGTGCGGACGCTGACCGACGGCGCGGAGCTGAAGCTGGCGGGCCTCGACCTGTCCGTCGCGCACGCGCCGGGCCATACGAAGGGGTCGGTGACGTTCCGGATGCCCGAGAACGCGGACATCCCGTCCGTGTTCTTCTCCGGGGATCTGCTCTTCGCCGGCTCCGTCGGACGCACCGACCTGCCCGGCGGCGACATGGACGAGATGCTCGACTCGCTGGGCCGTGTGTGCCTGCCGCTCGACGACTCGACCGTGGTGCTGTCCGGCCACGGCCCCCAGACGACCATCGGCCAGGAGCGCGCCGCCAACCCGTATCTGCGGCAGGTGGCGGCGAACCGCCAGGAACGCGGAGCGGACCCCGCCTCCGCTCCTCGACGAGGAATGTGACGAGACTTCCGTGAGCACCTTCAAGGCCCCCAAGGGCACGTACGACCTGATCCCGCCGGAGAGCGCCAAGTACCTCGCGGTCCGCGAGGCCATCTCCGCGCCGCTGCGCAACTCCGGTTACGGCTACATCGAGACGCCCGGCTTCGAGAACGTCGAACTCTTCGCCCGCGGTGTCGGTGAGTCCACCGACATCGTCACCAAGGAGATGTACGCCTTCGAGACCAAGGGCGGCGACAGACTGGCTCTGCGCCCCGAGGGAACCGCCTCCGTGCTGCGCGCGGCCCTCGAGGCCAACCTGCACAAGGCGGGCAACCTCCCCGTCAAGCTCTGGTACTCCGGCTCGTACTACCGCTACGAGCGTCCCCAGAAGGGCCGTTACCGCCACTTCTCCCAGGTGGGCGCCGAGGCGATCGGTGCCGAGGACCCGGCGCTCGACGCCGAGCTGATCATCCTGGCGGACCAGGCGTACCGCTCGCTGGGCCTGCGGAACTTCCGCATCCTGCTGAACAGCCTGGGCGACAAGGAGTGCCGTCCCGTCTACCGGGCCGCGCTGCAGGAGTTCCTGCGGGGCCTGGACCTGGACGAGGAGACGCTGCGCCGCGCGGAGATCAACCCGCTGCGCGTGCTCGACGACAAGCGTGACGACGTCCAGAAGCAGCTGACCGGCGCGCCGTTGCTGCGGGACTACCTGTGCGACGCGTGCAAGGCGTACCACGAGGAGGTGCGCGACCTGATCACGGCCGCGGGCGTCTCCTTCGAGGACGACCCGAAGCTGGTGCGCGGCCTGGACTACTACACGCGCACCACGTTCGAGTTCGTGCACGACGGTCTCGGCTCGCAGTCCGCGGTGGGCGGCGGTGGCCGTTACGACGGGCTGTCCGAGATGATCGGCGGCCCCGCGCTGCCGTCCGTCGGCTGGGCCCTCGGCGTCGACCGCACGGTGCTGGCGCTGGAGGCGGAGGGCGTCGAGCTCGAAATCCCCGCGTCCACCAGCGTGTTCGCGGTGCCGCTCGGGGAGGAGGCGCGCCGGGTGCTGTTCGGCGTGGTCACCGAACTGCGCAAGCTCGGTGTCCCGGCCGACTTCTCGTACGGCGCCAAGGGCCTCAAGGGCGCGATGAAGAACGCCAACCGGTCGGGCGCGCGGTACACCGTCGTGGCCGGCGAGCGTGACCTCGCGGAGGGCGTCGTGCAGCTCAAGGACATGGAGTCCGGTGAGCAGGCGGCGGTCGGCGTGGGCGAGATCGTGGGCGAACTGCGGTCGCGCCTGGGCTGACCGGCCCGTTCCCGCCCCCTCCTCGAACGGAGGGGGCGGGAGCCTCGGTCCAGCAGTGCGCAACGCATCGCGCTCGGCACGGCCGCCGTGCGGTCGTCCACCCCCAACGTGCCGAAGGCCCACGGCAGATGGGTCTTCACGGTGGACTCGCCAACGAAGAGCCGGCATCCGCTCGTCGCGGACGTCGGCCGTCAGGGCGGGGCGTCCGACCGCCCGGTACCCGGGGACGAGCAGCAGGAGCGGCCCGCCGGCCGCGAGCCGGACGTGCCACCCCGGGTGGGCCGTGCCGAGCACGAACACCAGGGCGGCCACCCACACGACGGCGCAGTACGCGTCCCACAGCCGGAACGAGCGCCCTCCCGTGGTCGACTCCCGGGCGCTGTCCCGAGCGGACGGGGCCGGGGCGTGAGCCCGAAGGTCATCCGTCGCGCTGGTTCTTCCAGCGGAAGGTCAGCAGGCACAGCAGCAGTCCTCCGACGCACCACGCCCCCAGCACCAAAGCGATCCGCCCGAACTCCCAGCCGCCGGTCTGCTCCAGGACCTGGGCGGACTCGGGCAGGAACACCCCGCGCAGGCCCTGGCACATCCACTTGAGGGGGAACAGGGCGCCGATGTTCAGCATCCAGTCCGGGATGGTGTCGATGGCGATGTAGACGCCGGAGATGAACTGGAGGACCAGGAACGGCAGGACGACCACCGAGGTGGCGCTCTTGCCCGTCTTCGGGACCGAGCTGACCGCGATGCCGAGGAGCGCGCAGGCCGTCAGGCCGAGGACGAAGATCCAGGCGAAGTCGGCCCACTTGCCGGCGTTCGCGGGCAGGTCGACGTCGTACAGCGTGGTGCCGACGAGGAGCAGGATCGCCGTCTCCAGCGCGCCGGTGACGAGAACCAGCCAGATCTTGCCGAGGAAGTACGCGGCCGGCGGCATCGGTGTGCCGCGCAGCCGGCGCAGCACCTTCTCGTCCCGTTCGATCGCGATCGATATGCCGAGGGACTGGAAGCTGGTGGACATGATGCCCGCGGCCATCATCGCCGGGACGTACAACTGCGAGGCGGTGATCCCCGCGCCCTTCACGTCGTCGCTGAAGATCGACGCGAACAGGAAGAGGAAGACGACCGGGAAGGCGAAGGTGAACATCACCTGGTCGCGCTGCCGGAAGAACTGCTTGATCTCCAGGGCACCGCGCCGCAGCCCCAGTCCCCAGGCGCCGGGCAGCCTTCCGGCCGCCGTCCCGGTGCGTTCGCGTACGTCGGTCGTGGTCATCGCGCGTCCTCCTGGCCGGTCAGTCGCAGATAGACGTCCTCCAGGGTCGGCCGGCTGATCCGGAGCCCGGGGATCTCCCCGTCGAAGCGGTGGACGAGTTCGGCGACGGTCTTGGTGGGCGTGTCCGTGCGCTCGCTGCGCGCGGTGCCGTCGGTCTCGGTCCACGCGACCGTCGCCTCCGTGCCGAAGCGCTCGCGCAGCGCGGCCGGTTCGCCCTCGGCGACGACCCTGCCCCGCGCGACCACCGCCAGCCGGTCGGCGAGGGCCTCCGCCTCCTCCAGGTAGTGCGTGGTCAGCAGGATCGTCGTGCCCTCGTCGGCGAGCCTGCGGATCAGCTCCCAGAACTGCCGCCGCGCCGCCGGGTCGAAGCCCGTGGTCGGCTCGTCCAGGAGCAGCAGCTCGGGACCGCCGATGACACCGAGGGCGACATCGAGCCGCCTGCGCTGGCCGCCCGACAGCGACTTGATCCTGCTGCCGGCCTTCTGCTCCAGTCCGACGAGTCCGATGACCTCCTCGGGATCACGCGGATTCGGGTAATAGCGGGCGAAATGCCGCACCGTCTCGTTCACCGTCAACTCGGCGGGCGCGGATTCGTCCTGCCAGACGATGCCGACGCGCGAGCGCCACGCGCGCGTGCCCGTGGCCGGGTCCGAGCCCAGCACCGACACCTCGCCCGCGTCCCGGCGCCGGTTGCCCTGAAGGATCTCCACCGTGGTGCTCTTGCCCGCTCCGTTCGGCCCGAGCAGGCCGAACACCTCCCCCCGCCGGATGCCGAGATCGATGCCGTCGACGGCGGTCACGTCCCCGTACTGCTTGCGCAGCCCCCGTACGTCCACCGCGAGTTGTTCCCCGTGTGTCGTCATGGCGACGAGCATCCCCCCGGAACCGAACGCTCCGGGACGACCGTGCGTACTTTCTTATGTCCACCGAACGGTGGACAAGGGGGCTGGTGCGGCACAATGAGCCTGCCCGCAGGCCCCTTCGAAGCAACGGAAACGGCGTGATGAGCAAGACGACAGTCAAGGACGTCCCGACCGAGCAGGAACGCCCCGCGGCTCCCCGGACGGCCGGCGGCAGTCGCGCCCTCGCCCTGCTGCTGGTGATCACGGGTGCGGCCGGTCTCCTTGCCGCGTGGGTCATCACGATCGACAAGTTCAAGCTGCTGGAGAACCCGAACTTCGTGCCCGGGTGCAGCCTGAACCCGGTGGTCTCCTGCGGCAACATCATGAAGAGCGACCAGGCATCCGCCTTCGGCTTCCCGAACCCGATGCTCGGTCTCGTCGCCTACGGCATCGTGATCTGCGTCGGCATGAGCCTGCTCGCCCGTGCCACCTTCCCCCGCTGGTACTGGCTCACCTTCAACTTCGGCACGCTCTTCGGTGTCGCGTTCTGCACCTGGCTCCAGTTCCAGTCGCTGTACCGGATCAACTCGCTGTGCCTGTGGTGCAGCCTCGCCTGGGTCGCCACGATCACCATGTTCTGGTACGTGACGTCCTTCAACGTGCGTAACGGCTTCCTGCCCGCCCCGCGCTGGGCGAAGAGCTTCCTCGGCGAGTTCACCTGGGTCCTGCCCGTGCTGCACATCGGCATCATCGGCATGCTGATCCTGACCCGCTGGTGGGACTTCTGGACCAGCTGACGGCCCTGCGGGGATTGTCAGTGGCGTGACATAGGGTTTTGGACGTGGAGCCCGACCTGTTCACCGCCGCAGCAGAAGAACGCCAGGAGAAGGACCCGTCCAGCAGTCCCCTGGCGGTGCGGATGCGCCCGCGCACCCTCGACGACGTCGTGGGCCAGCAGCATCTGCTGAAGCCGGGCTCACCCCTGCGCAGACTCGTCGCCGAGGGCGGCGGCGGTCCGGCCGGGCCGTCCTCGGTCATCCTCTGGGGCCCGCCCGGCACCGGAAAGACGACCCTCGCGTACGTCGTCTCCAAAGCCACCGAGAAGCGATTCGTCGAGCTCTCCGCGATCACCGCCGGCGTCAAGGAGGTGCGCGCCGTCATCGACGGCGCCCGCCGGGCCACCGGCGGCTTCGGCAAGGAGACCGTCCTCTTCCTCGACGAGATCCACCGCTTCAGCAAGGCCCAGCAGGACTCCCTGCTGCCGGCCGTCGAGAACCGCTGGGTCACGTTGATCGCCGCGACCACCGAGAACCCGTACTTCTCGGTGATCTCCCCCCTGCTCTCCCGCTCCCTGCTCCTCACCCTGGAACCGCTCACCGACGACGACCTGCGCGCCCTGCTGCGCCGGGCGCTCGGCGACGAGCGCGGCCTCAAGGAGGCCGTCGGCCTTCCCGAGGACACCGAGGGCCACCTGCTGCGGATCGCCGGCGGGGACGCCCGCCGGGCCCTGACCGCGCTGGAGGCCGCCGCCGGCGCGGCCCTCGACAAGGGCGAGCCGGAGATCACCCTCCAGACCCTGGAGGAGACCGTCGACCGCGCCGCCGTGACGTACGACCGCGACGGCGACCAGCACTACGACGTCGCGAGCGCGCTCATCAAGTCCATCCGCGGCTCCGACGTGGACGCCGCCCTGCACTACCTCGCCCGGATGATCGACGCCGGCGAGGACCCCCGCTTCATCGCCCGCCGCCTGATGATCTCCGCCAGCGAGGACATCGGCCTCGCCGACCCGAACGCGCTGCCGACCGCCGTCGCCGCCGCCCAGGCGGTCGCGATGATCGGCTTCCCCGAGGCCGCGCTCACCCTCAGCCACGCGACGATCGCCCTCGCCCTCGCCCCGAAGTCCAACGCCGCGACGACCGCCATCGGCGCCGCGATGGAGGACGTCCGCAAGGGCCACGCCGGACCCGTGCCGACCCATCTGCGCGACGGGCACTACAAGGGCGCGGCCAAGCTCGGCCACGCCCAGGGCTACGTGTATCCGCACGACCTGCCCGAGGGAATCGCCGCCCAGCAGTACGCGCCGGAGGAGCTCAAGGACCGGGAGTACTACACCCCGACCCGACACGGAGCCGAGGCGCGCTACGCGGACGCCGTGGAGTGGACCAGGAAGCACCTCGGTCGAGGGCGCTCCTGAGCACCCTGTACGATGTCTCGAAGCGCTGCGTCCCGTGTCCGGCTCCGGTCGGCACCACCAGAACGGGACATTCAGCCGGAGCCCCTGCCGTCATGGAGGGATTCCAGGAGCGTCGCGCACCGTCGAAGGTGTCGCGGGCAACCCACCACCACCCGGATCTCCGGGACCGGTCGGTGGGTCACTCGCGTGCTGCACGTATGTGCCCAGACCCAGGAGCGGCTGCCCGCCCCGCCCACGTGGATCCTCACGTCGACGGAAAGGGTTTCCCGGGCTGCGGATTGCGACCTCCCCTAACCCTGGTGAAGCCGTATTCGCATCCGAAACATGAGGTGTTTGGTTCATGCCGAACCAGTCCCGCCCCAAGGTCAAGAAGTCGCGTGCCCTCGGCATCGCGCTGACCCCGAAGGCCGTCAAGTACTTCGAGGCCCGCCCCTACCCGCCGGGCGAGCACGGCCGCGGCCGCAAGCAGAACTCGGACTACAAGGTCCGTCTGCTGGAGAAGCAGCGTCTGCGCGCGCAGTACGACGTGTCCGAGCGTCAGCTCGTCCGCGCCTACGAGCGTGCCGCCAAGACGCAGGGCAAGACCGGTGAGGCCCTGGTCATCGAGCTCGAGCGCCGTCTCGACGCGCTGGTGCTGCGTTCGGGCATCGCCCGCACGATCTACCAGGCCCGCCAGATGGTCGTCCACGGCCACATCGAGGTCAACGGTGGCAAGGTCGACAAGCCGTCGTTCCGTGTCCGTCCCGACGACGTCGTGATGGTCCGCGAGCGCAGCCGCAGCAAGACCCTGTTCGAGGTCTCCCGTGCCGGTGGGTTCGCCCCCGACGGTGAGACCCCGCGCTACCTCCAGGTGAACCTCCCGGCCCTGGCGTTCCGCCTGGACCGCGAGCCGAACCGCAAGGAGATCCCGGTGATCTGCGACGAGCAGCTCGTCGTCGAGTACTACGCCCGCTGATCTTCTTCCGGCGGACGTAGCACCACCTGCGCGTCAGCGTCAGCCCGTCGTCTCCCCGCCCTTCACGGTGGGGGAGACGGCGGGCTTTCGCCTGTCCGGGGGCAGTCTGCGCGGCGACGGCACCATCCCGAGCGGCGGTGCGCCCGCCTCGCCGAGCGCCCGGGCGACAGCGGCCTCCTGCCCGAGCGACTCCCCCTCCCGTACGCACTCCTCGTACCGCTCGTCGCCCAGCGACTGCCGGGCCAGCGCCGCGCAGCGCTCGTGCGGGGCGTTGTAGTACGCCGAGCCGAACAGCGGCAGGCCCACCGACGGCCACATCCGCGACGCGGCCCCCTGGAGCAACGCGGCCTCGGCCGGATCGCCCTCCACCGCCGTGATCAGGGCGAGCAGCTCGACCGCGAGGACGGCGCCGAGCAGGTCGTGGAAGGCGTGCGCGATACCGAGCCCCCGTCGCAGGAGGTCCCGGGCGCGCGCGGGGTCGCCGCCCACCTGGGCCTCGTACGCCAGGACGTACAGCGCGTACCCGAGCGCCCAGCGCTCCCCGTGGTCCTCGCAGACCCGGCGGACGTCCTCGCACAGTTTCACCGCGCCCGGCAGATCGCCCTGGAAGGCGAGCGCCATCGCCAGCTCGACCTGCCCCATCAGCACGTTGCTGTTCAGCTCGCCGATCTCGTGATAGCGGTCGAGGGCCGAGCGCAGCAGGGTCTCGGCGCGCGTCATGTCGTCCGTGACCAGGGCCAGACAGCCGGTGCGGTGCTCGGCGTACGCGATCGCCACGGCGTTCTTGGAGCGCTCGGCCTCCTCACGGCACTCGTGGAGTGCTGACAGCGCGGGCACCGAGTCACCCTGGAGGACCGCCACGTAACCGAGCACCCACAGGGCCTTCAGCCGCGACTGGTCGCGGTCGCCGTCCAGCTCGACACTGCGCTCCAGCCAGTGCCGACCCTCGGAGAGCCGGCCGCAGCCCACCCAGTAGAACCAGAGGGCGCCCGCCAGGTACTGGCCGAGATGGGCGTCGTCCGGCTCGGTCAGCGAGAACTCCAGCGCGCAGCGCAGATTCGGCAGTTCCGTCTCGACCCGCGCCGCGACCTCGCCCTGGCGCGGGGAAAACCAGTCGAGCTCGCACCAGGTGGCGAGCCCCATGTACCAGTCGCGGTGCCGGCGGCACAGCCGCTCCGCGTCCCCCGTCGCCTCCAGCCACTCGGCGCCGTACGCCCGGACCGTGTCGAGCATCCGGTAGCGCACCCCGGCCGCCGTCTCCTCGCGGGACAGCACGGACTGCGCGAGCAGCGCGTCCAGTACGTCGAGGACGTCGTCGGCGTGCAGCCCGTCCCCGCTGCACACGTATTCGGCGGCCTCCAGGTCGAACCGGCCGGCGAACACCGACAGCCGCGACCACAGCAGGCGCTCCTCCGGGGTGCACAGCTCATGGCTCCAGCCGATCGCGGTCCGCAGCGTCTGATGCCGGGGCAGCGCGTCCCGCCCGCCCCCGGTCAGCAGCCGGAACCGGTCCTCCAGCCGCGCGAGCAACTGACCGGGGGAGAGGGCGCTGAGGCGTCCGGCCGCCAGCTCCACCGCCAGGGGGATCCCGTCCAGGCGACGGCACAGCTCCAGGACGTCGGCCCGGTTCCCCTCGTCCAGCGTGAACCCGGGGACCCGCGCCGCCGCCCGGTCCACGAACAGCTCCGCCGCCTCCGCCTCGGCCAGCGGGGCCAGCGGGAACACCCGCTCGCCGCCGAGATCCAGCGGCCGGCGCCCCACGGCCAGCACCCGCAGCTCCGGCGCCTTGCGCAGCAGCTCGGCCACCAGCGAGGCGGTCACCTCCACCAGGTGCTCGAAGCCGTCCAGCACGAGCAGGAGGCGCCGGTCGGCGAGGTGGCCGAGCAGCACCTGACGCGGTGGCTTCGCGGTGTGGTCCGTCAGGCCGAGGGCCTCGAGCACCGCGTACTCGACGAGTCCCGGATCGTGCACCGCGGACAGGTCCACGCGGTACACCCCGTCGAGCCCCTCCGCGCACGCCGCCGCGTGCACCGCGAAACGGGACTTTCCCACGCCACCGACCCCGGTCACCGTGACCAGCCTGACCGTCTCCAGCAGCTCGGCCAGCCGCGCCAGTTCGGCCGAGCGACCCACGAACGCGTCGAGTTCCAGGGGCAGATTGCCGGATGTCGCGGGAGCGGAGCGCCGGGCGGGCTGAGAACGCTGCATGGGATACGGAGCGTACTGACCTGTGAGCACTCCGTACAATCGCTTCGCGCAACTCCAGGTGCGGCAGCCGGTAATGCGGTACGGAGCCGCGGTGTCGGCGCGATAGGCTCGGGTGACGACTTTTCGATGATCAGGCAGTCAGGGAGCGGGTGCGACAGTGACCGGTGGTGAGGTGGCCGGGATCCTGGTGGCCGTGTTCTGGGCGATCCTGGTGTCCTTCCTCGCCGTCGCGCTGGCGAGGCTGGCCCAGACGCTCCGGGCGACCACCAAGCTCGTGGCGGACGTGACCGAACAGGCCGTCCCGCTCCTGGCGGACGCGTCGGCGGCCGTGCGCTCCGCGCAGACCCAGATCGACCGCGTCGACGCCATCGCCTCGGACGTCCAGGAGGTCACGTCGAACGCGTCGGCACTGTCGACGACCGTCGCCTCCACCTTCGGCGGCCCCCTGGTCAAGGTCGCGGCGTTCGGTTACGGCGTGCGCCGGGCCATCGGAGGCCGTCGAGAGAACGAGCCCGACAAGGCGTCCCGGCGAACCGTGATCGTGGGCCGCACCGTCCCGTCGTCGCGACGGGGAAAGCGGAAGAAGGACTGACGCAGCGATGTTCCGCCGTACGTTCTGGTTCACCGCAGGCGCAGCCGCGGGTGTATGGGCCACCACCAAGGTCAACCGCAAGATCCGGGCGCTGACCCCCGAGAGCCTCGCGGCGCAGGCCGCCAACAAGGCGATCGACGCGGGTCACCGGCTCAAGGAATTCGCCCTCGACGTCCGTGACGGGATGGCCCAGCGGGAGGCCGAACTCGGCGAGGTGCTCGGCCTCAACGGCCGCACCGACCCCGAACTCCCCACGCAGCGCCGGATCGCCGCGATCGGCGACGCCGGGCAGCCCGGCAACGACAAGCAGATCAAGTACATCGAGAACACGACGTACACGTACAACCGGAATGAGGACCACTGATGGAGTCGGCTGAAATCCGCCGCCGCTGGTTGAGCTTCTACGAGGAGCGCGGTCACACCGTCGTCCCTTCGGCGTCGCTCATCGCGGACGACCCGACTCTGCTCCTGGTCCCCGCCGGCATGGTCCCCTTCAAGCCGTACTTCCTCGGTGAGGTCAAGCCGCCGTGGTCGCGCGCCACCAGCGTGCAGAAGTGCGTGCGCACGCCCGACATCGAAGAGGTCGGCAAGACCACCCGGCACGGCACCTTCTTCCAGATGTGCGGCAACTTCTCCTTCGGCGACTACTTCAAGGAAGGCGCCATCACCTACGCCTGGGAGCTGCTCACGCTGCCCCGGGACAAGGGTGGTTACGGGCTCGACCCGGAGCGCCTGTGGATCACGGTCTACCTGGAGGACGACGAGGCCGAGGCCATCTGGCGCGACAAGATCGGTGTCCCGGCCGAGCGCATCCAGCGCCTCGGCAAGAAGGACAACTACTGGTCCATGGGCGTCCCCGGCCCCTGCGGCCCGTGCTCCGAGATCAACTACGACCGCGGCCCCGAGTTCGGCGTCGAGGGCGGCCCGGCCGTCAACGACGAGCGCTACGTGGAGATCTGGAACCTGGTCTTCATGCAGTACGAGCGTGGCGAGGGCATCTCGAAGGACGACTTCGAGATCCTCGGCGAACTGCCCAGCAAGAACATCGACACCGGCCTCGGCCTGGAACGTCTGGCGATGATCCTGCAGGACGTGCAGAACCTGTACGAGATCGACACCTCCATGGCCGTCATCAGGAAGGCCACCGAGCTGACCGGTGTCGAGTACGGCGCCGCCCCCGACTCCGACGTCTCGCTGCGCGTGGTCACCGACCACATGCGCACCTCCGTCATGCTCATCGGCGACGGCGTGAGCCCCGGCAACGAGGGCCGCGGCTACGTGCTGCGCCGCATCATGCGCCGCGCCATCCGCAACATGCGCCTGCTCGGTGCCACCGGTCTCGTCGTCAAGGACCTCGTCGACGTCGTGATCGAGATGATGGGCCAGCAGTACCCCGAACTGGTCAGCGACCGGCAGCGGATCGAGACCGTGGCCCTCGCCGAGGAGGCCGCCTTCGTCAAGACGCTGAAGGCCGGCACGAACATCCTCGACACCGCCATCTCCGACACCAAGGAGTCCGGGGGCACGGTCCTCGCCGGCGACAAGGCGTTCCTGCTCCACGACACCTGGGGCTTCCCGATCGACCTCACCCTCGAGATGGCCGCCGAACAGGGCCTCTCGGTGGACGAGGACGGGTTCCGCCGCCTGATGAAGGAGCAGCGGGACAAGGCCAAGGCCGACGCCCGCGCCAAGAAGACCGGTCACGCCGACCTCGGCGCCTACCGTCAGATCGCCGACGCCGCCGGCGAGACGGACTTCATCGGCTACGACCGCACCGAGGGCGAGTCGACCATCGTCGGCATCCTCGTCGACGGCGTCTCCTCCCCGGCCGCCACCGAGGGCGACGAGGTCGAGATCGTCCTCGACCGCACCCCCTTCTACGCCGAGGGCGGCGGCCAGATCGGCGACACCGGCCGCATCCGGGTCGAGTCCGGCGCGATCATCGAGATCCGCGACTGCCAGAAGCCCGTTCCCGGGGTGTACGTCCACAAGGGCGTCGTGCAGGTCGGCGAGGCCACCGTCGGTGCCAAGGCCCAGGCCGTCATCGACGTGCGGCGCCGCACGGCCATCGCCCGCGCCCACTCGGCCACCCACCTCACGCACCAGGCGCTGCGTGACGCGCTGGGCCCGACGGCCGCCCAGGCCGGTTCCGAGAACCAGCCCGGCCGCTTCCGCTTCGACTTCGGTTCCCCGTCGGCCGTCCCCACGGCCGTCATGACCGACGTCGAGCAGCAGATCAACGAGGTGCTCGCCCGCGACCTGGACGTCGAGGCCGAGGTCATGAGTATCGACGAGGCCAAGAAGCAGGGCGCCATCGCCGAGTTCGGCGAGAAGTACGGCGAGCGCGTCCGCGTCGTGACCATCGGCGACTTCTCCAAGGAGCTGTGCGGCGGCACGCACGTGCACAACACCGCCCAGCTCGGCCTGGTCAAGCTGCTCGGCGAGTCGTCCATCGGCTCCGGCGTGCGCCGCATCGAGGCCCTCGTCGGCGTCGACGCGTACAACTTCCTCGCCCGTGAGCACACGGTCGTCGCCCAGCTCCAGGAGCTGGTCAAGGGCCGCGCCGAGGAGCTTCCGGAGAAGGTCTCCGCCATGCTCGGCAAGCTGAAGGACGCCGAGAAGGAGATCGAGAAGTTCCGCGCGGAGAAGGTCCTCCAGGCCGCCGCCGGTCTCGTCGAGTCCGCCCAGGACGTCAACGGCGTCGCCCTCGTCACCGGTCAGGTACCGGACGGCACGGGCGCCGACGACCTGCGCAAGCTCGTCCTCGACGTGCGCGGCCGTATCCAGGGCGGACGGGCCGCCGTCGTGGCCCTGTTCACCGTGTCCGGCGGCAAGCCGCTGACGGTCATCGCCACCAACGAGGCCGCCCGTGAGCGCGGGCTCAAGGCCGGCGAGCTGGTCCGGGCCGCGGCCAAGACCCTCGGCGGCGGCGGTGGCGGCAAGCCGGACGTCGCCCAGGGCGGCGGCCAGAACCCGGCCGCCATCGGTGACGCCGTCGACGCGGTCCAGCGCCTCGTCGCCGAGACGGCCAAGTAGGGGTTCGCGGACATGCGCAGAGGACGCCGACTCGCGATCGACGTCGGGGACGCCCGGATCGGGGTCGCCTCGTGCGACCCCGACGGGATCCTCGCGACACCGGTGGAGACGGTCCCGGGACGTGACGTCCCGGCCGCCCACCGCCGGCTGAAGCAGCTCGTCGAGGAGTACGAGCCGATCGAGGTCGTCGTCGGTCTCCCTCGCTCCCTCAAGGGGGGCGAGGGGCCCGCCGCCGTCAAGGTCCGTGCCTTCACCCAGGAGCTCGCGCGGGGGATCGCTCCCGTACCGGTGCGGCTCGTGGACGAGCGGATGACCACGGTGACGGCCAGTCAGGGGCTGCGCGCCTCGGGCGTGAAGTCGAAGAAGGGCCGGTCGGTCATCGACCAGGCTGCCGCCGTCGTCATTCTGCAGCAGGCCCTGGAATCCGAACGGGTGTCAGGTAAATCTCCCGGCGAGGGCGTCGAAGTGGTCATGTGATCGCGATACGGTAACGTTCCGCGCGATGCGGTGGTGTTCGAACAGCCCCCGCACAGCAAAAGAGGCGGACGGGAGCCGAGCCACTTGAGCCGGCAGCTGCCGGCTCGCGGCTCGTAGGGGATCGATGACTGAGTATGGCCGGGGCCCAGGCTCCGAACCGTGGCATCCGGAGGACCCGTTGTACGGGGACAGCGGATGGGGCGGACAGGCCGCCGACGGCCGGTCCGCCTACGACGGCGGCCAGCCGCAGCACTATCCGCAGGCTCAGGCGCAGCAGGGCGACTGGGGCAACGGCGGGCAGCCGTACGACCAGGGGCAGCAGCAGTACCAGCAGCCCCAGGGCGGTCCCGTGCAGTACCAGGGCCAAGGCCAGGGCCAGCAGCAGTTCCACGGGCAGCAGCAGTACCAGGGTCAGCAGCAGTACCCCGGCCAGGGGCACCCCCCGTACGCGGATCAGGCGCAGCAGCACTACGACGGCCAGGGACAGCAGCAGTACGGCGGTCAGGGCGGGCAGCAGTACGAGGACGGCGAATGGCAGACCGGGGGTAATCCCCAGGTGTCCTACGGCGCCGACCCGACCGACCCCTACGCGGGCCAGTACACCGGCGAGCAGCCCGACTTCTACAACACTCCCGAGGCCTATCCGCCGCCCGAGCCCCCCGCGCGGCGACGTGCCGAGCCCGAGCCGAAGACGGACTGGGACCCGGGCCCCGACCAGGGCGAGCACGCCTTCTTCGCGGGCGGCGACGATGACGACGACCTCGAGGACGATGACGACCCCAAGGGTCGCCGGGGCCGCGGTGACCGCAAGGGCCGGGGCGGCGGCAAGGGCAAGAAGCGCCGCAGCGGCTGCGCGTGCCTGGTGGTCGTCGCGGTCTTCGGCGGCGGCCTCGCCGGTGTCGGCTATTTCGGCTACCACTACTACCAGAACCGTTTCGGCTCGGCGCCCGACTACGCGGGCGACGGCTCGGGCCAGGTGACGGTCGAGATCAACAAGGGCGCGGGCGGCTACGAGATCGGCCAGAAGCTCAAGGAGCTCGGGGTCGTCAAGAGCGTGGACGCTTTTGTCTCCGCCCAGCAGGAGAATCCGCAGGGTCAGAAGATCCAGGCGGGCGCCTATCTGCTGCGCAAGGGGATGTCCGCGGCGAGTGCCGTCGATTTGATGCTCGATCCCAAGAGTCAGAACAATGTCGTCGTTGCTCCCGGAAACCGGAATGCCACGGTCTATGCGGCGATCGACAAGCAGCTCGGCCTCTCCAAGGGCGCCACGAGTGGTGTCGCCAAGAAGGACTACAAGAGTCTCGGACTTCCGAGCTGGGCGAACAGCAACAACGACATAAAGGATCCGCTGGAGGGATTCCTCTGGCCCGCCACCTATCCGGCGGCCAAGGGGATGAAGCCCGAGAACGTGCTCAAGAGCATGGTCAAGCAGGCCGCGAGCAACTACGCGTCGATGGGGCTCGCCGAGAAGGCGAAGGCGATGAAGCTCGCGGACCCGTTGCAGGTCGTCACGGTCGCGAGTCTGGTGCAGGCCGAGGGCAAGACGCACGACGACTACCGGAAGATGGCCGAGGTCGTCTACAACCGTCTCAAGGCCGGAAACACCGAGACGAATCAGTTGCTCCAGTTCGACTCGACCTTCAATTATCTGAAGGGTCAGAGCAACATCCACATCAGCGAGTCCGAGATCAACAGCAACAAGGACCCGTACAACACGTACACGCAGCGGGGTCTGCCGCCCGGACCGATCGGCAATCCGGGCGTCGAAGCCCTGAATGCGACGTTCAGTCCGACGAAGGACGGCTGGATGTACTTCGTGGCGACCGACGGTCACAGCAAGACCGAATTCGCCAAGACGAACGCCGAATTCGAGAAGCTCAAGGAAAAGTTCAATGACAGCTCGGGCAACTGATGCCCGCCGGGCCGCTGTGCTCGGGTCGCCGATCGCCCACTCCCTCTCGCCGGTGCTGCACCGCGCCGCGTACCGGGAGCTGGGCCTCGCCGACTGGTCGTACGACCGCTTCGAGGTCGACGAGGAGTCGCTGACCGGGTTCTTCGACGGGCTCGGCCCCGAGTGGGCCGGGCTGTCGTTGACCATGCCGCTCAAGCGGGCCGTGATTCCGCTGCTCGACGACGTCACCGAGACGGCCGCCTCCGTCGAGGCCGTCAACACCGTCGTGTTCACCGAGGACGGGCGGCGCACCGGTGACAACACCGACATCCCGGGGATGGTCGCCGCGCTGCGCGAGCGCGGGATCGAGCAGGTCGACTCGGCCGCGATCCTCGGCGCCGGCGCCACCGCCTCCTCCGCTCTCGCCGCCCTGGCGCGGATCTGCACCGGCGAGGTCGTCGCCTACGTCCGCAGCGCGGAACGGGCCGCCGAGATGCGGCAGTGGGGCGAGCGACTCGGCGTCGGGGTGCGGACCGCCGACTGGGCGGACGCCGCCGAGGCGCTGCGGGCACCGCTGGTGATCGCCACGACCCCGGCGGGCACCACGGACGCCCTGGCCGGAGCCGTCCCGGAACGCCCGGCCACCCTCTTCGACGTGCTCTACGACCCCTGGCCCACGGACCTCGCGGCCCGCTGGTCGGCGTACGGCGGTGCCGTCGTCGGCGGGCTGGACCTGCTCGTCCACCAGGCGGTGCTGCAGGTGGAACAGATGACCGGGCGCGGCCCCGCCCCGCTCGACGCGATGCGCAAGGCCGGCGAACACGCCCTCGCCGCCCGCTAGGGCCCGGCGACAGGACGCCCCGTACGCCCTCCGGCCCGCCCTGGCACGGGGCTCGGGGTCCGCCGTGCCCCGGACGGCCGCGTCCGCCTGATGGACCTGCGGCCGGTTCCCGCCGTCGGACGTGGGAGGATCGGGGATGGCGGGCCAGGGCCGCGCACCCGGTCGCGCCGTCGCCGTACGCGAGGACGCGCGTACGCAGCAGCAGCACCAGGGCGCGAGCATGAGGAGCACCGTTGAGCAGGTTGCGCTGGCTGACCGCGGGGGAGTCCCACGGTCCCGCACTTGTGGCCACGCTGGAGGGACTTCCCGCCGGCGTGCCGATCACCACGGACATGGTGGCGGACCACCTGGCCCGGCGGCGCCTCGGCTATGGACGCGGTGCCCGGATGAAGTTCGAGCGTGACGAGGTCACCTTCCTCGGCGGTGTCCGGCACGGACTCACCCTCGGCTCCCCGATCGCCGTCATGGTCGGCAACACCGAGTGGCCCAAGTGGGAGCAGGTCATGGCGGCCGACCCGGTCGCCCCGGAGATCCTCGCCGACCTCGCCCGCAACGCCCCGCTGACCCGTCCCCGGCCCGGCCACGCCGACCTCGCCGGCATGCAGAAGTACGGCTTCGACGAGGCCCGGCCGATCCTGGAGCGTGCCTCCGCCCGCGAGACCGCGGCCCGTGTGGCACTCGGCGCGATCGCCCGCTCGTACCTCAAGGAGACGGCCGGGATCGAGATCGTGTCCCACGTCGTCGAGCTGGCCGCCGCCAAGGCGCCCTACGGCGTCCTCCCCAAGCCCTCCGACGTCGAGAAGCTCGACGCGGACCCGGTGCGCTGCCTCGACGCCGACGCGTCGAAGGCGATGGTCGCGGAGATCGACCAGGCCCACAAGGACGGCGACACCCTCGGCGGCGTCGTCGAGGTGCTCGCGTACGGCGTGCCGGTGGGCCTCGGCTCGCACGTGCACTGGGACCGGCGCCTCGACGCCCGGCTCGCGGCCGCGCTCATGGGCATCCAGGCGATCAAGGGCGTCGAGGTCGGCGACGGCTTCGACCTGGCCCGCGTGCCCGGTTCCCAGGCGCACGACGAGATCGTCCACACCGCTGACGGCATCCGGCGCTCCACCGGCCGCTCCGGCGGCACCGAGGGCGGCCTCACCACCGGCGAACTGCTGCGCGTCCGCGCCGCGATGAAGCCCATCGCCACCGTGCCGCGCGCACTGGCCACCATCGACGTCGCCACCGGCGAGGCCGCCAAGGCCCACCACCAGCGCTCCGACGTCTGTGCCGTCCCGGCCGCCGGCATCGTCGCCGAGGCCATGGTCGCGCTCGTCCTGGCCGACGCCGTCGCGGAGAAGTTCGGCGGCGACAGCGTCCCCGAGACCCGCCGCAACGTGACCGGCTACCTCGAGAACCTGGCCATCCGGTGACCGCGCCACGTCTGGTCCTCGTCGGCCCGATGGGGGTCGGCAAGTCCACGGTGGGCGCGCTCGTCGCGGAGCGGCTCGGCTGCGCCTACCGGGACACGGACGACGACATCGTCACCGCACAGGGCCGCACCATCGCGGACATCTTCGTGGACGAGGGCGAGGACGCCTTCCGCGCGATCGAGAAGCGGGCCGTGCACGAGGCGCTCGCCGGACACGACGGCGTCCTCGCGCTCGGCGGCGGCTCGATCCTCGACGAGGACACCCGCGCGCTGCTCGCCGGCCACCAGGTCGTCTACCTCTCCATGGACGTGGAGGAGGCGGTCCAGCGCACCGGCCTGAACGCGGCTCGGCCGCTGCTCGCCGTCAACCCGCGCCGGCAGTGGCGCGAGCTCATGGAAGCCCGCGGCCCCCTGTACACCGAAGTCGCCCGCGCGGTCGTGGCGACCGACGGCCGCACCCCCGATGAGGTCGCCCGAGCGGTCCTCGACGCACTGGAGTTGAAGGAAGCATGAGCGAGGCAGTGACCCGCATCCAGGTCGGTGGCACCGCGGGCACCGATCCCTACGAGGTCCTGGTCGGCCGTCAACTCCTGGGTGAACTGGGCGGGTTGATCGGCGAGAAGGCCAAGCGGGTCGCCGTGGTCCACCCCGAGGCGCTCGCCGAGACGGGAGAGGCGCTCCGCGCCGACCTCGCGGACGAGGGCTACGAGGCCGTCGCGATCCAGGTGCCGAACGCCGAGGAGGCCAAGACCGTCGAGGTCGCCGCCTACTGCTGGAAGGCGCTCGGCCAGTCCGGCTTCACCCGCACCGACGTGATCGTCGGAGTGGGTGGTGGCGCCACCACCGACCTGGCCGGCTTCGTCGCCGCCAGCTGGCTGCGAGGGGTGCGCTGGATCGCCGTCCCCACCACGGTGCTCGGCATGGTCGACGCGGCGGTCGGCGGCAAGACCGGCATCAACACCGCCGAGGGCAAGAACCTCGTCGGCGCCTTCCACCCGCCCGCCGGCGTACTGTGCGACCTGGCCGCGCTCGACTCGTTGCCGGTCAACGACTTCGTCTCCGGGCTCGCCGAGGTCATCAAGGCCGGCTTCATCGCCGACCCGGCGATCCTCGAACTCATCGAGTCGGACCCGCAGGCGGCCCGGACGCCCGCCGGCCCGCACACCGCCGAGCTGATCGAGCGCTCCATCAAGGTCAAGGCGGAGGTCGTCTCCGGCGACCTCAAGGAGTCGGGGCTGCGCGAGATCCTCAACTACGGCCACACGCTCGCGCACGCCATCGAGAAGAACGAGCGCTACAAGTGGCGGCACGGCGCGGCCGTCTCCGTCGGCATGCATTTCGCCGCCGAACTGGGCCGCCTCGCGGGCCGGTTGGACGACGCGACCGCCGACCGCCACCGCACGGTCCTGGAGTCCGTGGGTCTCCCGCTGAGCTACCGCTACGACCAGTGGCCGAAGCTCCTGGAGAACATGAAGGTCGACAAGAAGTCCCGCGGCGACCTGCTGCGCTTCATCGTCCTCGACGGACTGGCCAAGCCCACCGTCCTGGAGGGCCCCGACCCGGCCGTCCTCCTCGCGGCGTACGGCGAGGTCGCGGAGTAGGACGCGACGGCCCCGGCGCGCGTACGCACCGGGAACACCCTGCTCAACCCGTTCTGTCCCCTGGGCACTTCGCGCGTTCCCCGGCCGTTCACACAACGACGGCCGGGGAAGGTACCGTTCGGTAGCGGCGGGACCGGTGTCCCGTTCGCCAGCGCCCATTGCCTGTACGAGACGGAGTGGCACCGGATGCAGCACGCAGTGGGGGCTCCGCTGCCGCCGCCCCATCAGCCGGGGCACGGACCGGCCGCCGGCTGGTCACCGGCCGGACACCACCCGGGGCAGCCGGGTCCGGCACCTGCTCCGGGATTCGCGGGAGGACCGGTCCCTCCGGGCGCCCCTCCCGCTCAGCCCCCGCAGCACCCCATGGCGCCGCACCACGCGCCCGGGCAGCCCCCGCAGCACCCCTCCGCGCAGCCCCCGCAGCACCCCTCCGCGCAGCCCCCGCAGCACCTCCCCGGGCCGCCGCCGGAGACCACCGGTCATGTCCAGCTGCCTCCGGGCGGCCCGGTCGCCATGCCGAGCCCGCCGCCGGCCCCCGGCACCCCCGACCCGGCCGCCACCACCCTCGCGGTCCTGCTCATCGGCCCCGCGGGCGCCGGGAAGACCAGCGTCGCCAAGTATTGGGCCGACCACCGCCGTGTGCCCACCGCCCACATCAGCCTGGACGACGTACGCGAGTGGGTGCGCTCGGGCTTCGCCGACCCGCAGACAGGGTGGAACGACCACTCCGAGGCGCAGTACCGCCTGGCCCGCCGCACCTGCGGCTTCGCCGCGCGGAACTTCCTGGCCAACGGCATCTCCTGCATCCTCGACGACGCGGTCTTCCCGGACCGCCCGGTCGTCGGCCTCGGCGGCTGGAAGCGGCACGTCGGACCCGGTCTGCTGCCGGTCGTGCTGCTGCCGGGCCTGGAGATCGTCCTGGAGCGCAACGCGGAGCGCTCGGGGAACCGCCGCCTCAGTGACGAGGAGGTCGCCCGTATCCACGGCCGGATGGCCGGGTGGTACGGCTCGGGCCTGCCCATCATCGACAACTCCCAGCTCGACGTGGCCGCCACGGCCCGCGTCCTGGACGACGTCCTCGCCCGGTCGATCGCCAGCCCGCCCCAGTGGTGACGCACCGCTGAAGCCGTACGGCACCGATCGTCCCGCCCGTCACGGACCCGTCCGGCCTCCCCGGCGGACCCGTCCGGCCCTCTGGACCGGCGCCATCCGCCCGCCGCTCGTACGCTCGGTCTCATGTCAGAGGTGTACGCGACCCGCAGAGAGCGGCTCCGGGAGCGCTGTACGGCGAGCGGCAGCGCGACCGCGCTGGTGACTCGTCCCGCCAACGTGAGGTATCTCGCCGGAGCGGCCCCGCACGGCTCCGTCCTGCTGCTGCTCGGCCGCGGCGAGGACGTGCTGCTGTGCGGCGGACCGCCGACCGGTGACGCCGTCGAAGGACGCCCGGACGAGGCGGTGGACGTCAGGGTGCTGCCACGGGCCGGCGGCGATCCGGCCGTCGCCGCCGCGGGCATGGCCACAGGGCAGGGCGCCGAGTCCCTCGCCGTCGAGGAGCACCACCTGACCGTGACCCGCCACCGCGCCCTTGGCTCGGTGGCGCCCCGGCTGCGCCTCGCGGACCTGGGCGGCGCGGTCGAGCAGCTGCGCGTCATCAAGGACGAGGAGGAGATCTCCGCCCTGCGGATCGGTGCGGAGATCGCCGACCAGGCGCTCGGCGAACTCCTCGAATCCATCCTCGTCGGCCGGACGGAACGCCATCTCGCGCTGGAACTGGAGCGCAGGCTCGTCGACCACGGAGCGGACGGCCCGGCCTTCGCGACCTCGGTGGGCACCGGCCCGAACTCGGGCAGGCGGGGTCACCGGCCCACCGACCGGAGAGTGGAGGAAGGCGACTTCCTCTCCGTCTGTCTCGGCGCGACCTACCGAGGCTACCGCTGTGAGATCGGTCGTACGTTCGTGATCGGCACCTCGCCCGCCGACTGGCAGATCGAGCTGTACGACCTCGTCTTCGCCGCTCAGCGCGCCGGACGGGAGGCGCTCCTGCCGGGCGCCGCCTACCGCGACGTGGACCGTGCGGCCCGTCAGGTGCTGGACTCCGCGGGGCACACGGAAGGCGTCTCGTCCCTCACCGGGCACGGTGTCGGGCTCGAAATCGACGAGGACCCGCAGCTTGCCCCCGCGGCCATGGGTAAACTGGACGCTTGCGTGCCGGTCACCGTCGAACCGGGGGTCCACCTCCCGGGACGGGGCGGTGTCCGGATCGATGACACGCTCGTCGTACGCCCTGAGGCGGACGGCGGACCCGAGCTACTCACCATCACGACCAAGGAGCTGCTCGCGCTCTAGCTCACCGAGCTGTGCGCCTGCGCCGGGGTCGTCCACGTCAGTCCAGGAGATTCCGCAACCGTGGCTTCCACGAACGACCTCAAGAACGGCCTGGTGCTCAAGCTCGACGGAGGCCAGCTCTGGTCCGTCGTCGAGTTCCAGCACGTCAAGCCCGGCAAGGGCCCGGCCTTCGTGCGCACCAAGCTGAAGAACGTGCTCTCCGGCAAGGTCGTCGACAAGACGTTCAACGCCGGCGTCAAGGTCGAGACGGCCACGATCGACAAGCGCGACATGCAGTTCTCGTACATGGACGGCGAGTACTTCGTCTTCATGGACATGGACACGTACGACCAGCTCATGGTCGACCGCAAGTCCGTCGGTGACGCCGCCAACTTCCTGATCGAGGGCTTCACCGCCACCGTCGCCCAGCACGAGGGCGAGGTGCTCTTCGTCGAGCTGCCCGCCGCCGTCGAGCTGGTCATCCAGGAGACCGAGCCGGGCGTCCAGGGCGACCGCTCCACGGGTGGCACCAAGCCCGCCACCCTGGAGACCGGTCACCAGATCCAGGTCCCGCTCTTCATCACCACCGGTGAGAAGATCAAGGTCGACACCCGCTCGAGCGACTACCTCGGCCGGGTGAACAGCTAACCGTGGCTGCCCGCAACACGGCCCGCAAGCGCGCCTTCCAGATCCTCTTCGAGGGCGACCAGCGCGGCGTGGACGTCCTGACAGTCCTCGCGGACTGGATCCGGCACTCCCGGTCCGACACCCGGCAGCCGCCGGTCAGCGAGTACACGATGCAGCTGGTCGAGGGGTACGCCACCAAGGTGCGCCGGATCGACGACCTCATCGCGCAGTACGCCGTCGGCTGGACGCTGGACCGGATGCCGGTCGTCGACCGCAACATCCTGCGTCTCGGCGCCTACGAGCTGATCTGGGTCGACGAGACCCCTGACGCCGTGGTGCTCGACGAGTCGGTGCAGCTGGCCAAGGAGTTCTCCACGGACGAGTCGCCCTCGTTCGTGAACGGCCTGCTCGGCCGTTTCAAGGAGCTGAAGCCGTCGCTGCGCCGCGACGAGGACTAGACGACGGACGCGTACGGCCCGCAGGGGACGTAGGCATCGCCGGAGGGCCCGCAGCCGACCGCTGCGGGCCCTCCGGCGTTCCTCCCGGGGTCCGGGCGCCCGGGGCGCTCTCCGGCCCCTCATGGTGCCTCTGGTGCTCCTGAGGCCCCTGAGAGCGCAGAAAGCCGCCGGGGTGGCCGGAACCTGATGGTTCCGGCCACCCCGGCGGCACGTTTCTGCTGGGCTGTACTGCGGGATCAGCCCTCGTCGTGAGCGACCGCGCGGCGCGCGTCGGCGTCCAGGACGCCCCAGCTGATCAGCTGCTCGGTCAGGACCGAGGGGGACTGGTCGTAGATGACGGCGAGCGTGCGCAGGTCGTCCTGGCGGATCGACAGCACCTTGCCGTTGTAGTCACCGCGCTGCGACTGGATCGTCGCCGCGTAGCGCTGGAGGGGGCCCGCCTTCTCGGCCGGCACGTGGGCCAGCCGCTCCAGGTCGAGGACCAGCTTCGGCGGCGGCTCGGCGGCACCGCCGGGCGTGGTGCCGGGCAGCAGCTCCTGCACCGGGACCCCGTAGAAATCGGCCAGCTCGGCGAGGCGCTGGACGGTCACGGCGCGGTCGCCGCGCTCGTACGAACCGACCACGACGGCCTTCCAGCGTCCCTGGGACTTCTCCTCGACGCCGTGGAGGGAAAGGCCCTGCTGGGTGCGGATGGCACGGAGCTTGGCCCCGAGCTGTTTGGCGTATTCGCTGGACATATAGCTCCCCGGACGCTGTATCAACGTGCGGCTCCGCCGCGCGGCTGGTGACTCTGGTGACTCACTGTGAGGTTACGCAGCGTTACTCTCCCCCGTCAAGCGGAAGGGGTCGGACCCGGTCCCCGCACGGGGGTCGGCGGGGGGTGGCTCAAAGGGGGGTGATCAGGCGCGTTGCCGGGCTGGTACCGTGGATGGCGCAATTCCGACGTCCTTTAATGATCCGTCCCGTGAGGCGGAGAAGGAGGTCCGTTTCCTATGGACTCAGAGCAGGACAAGCAGCAGTACGAAGCCGATGCGCGGCCCGTTCTGGAGGCGCCCGACATCGCCCGGGTGCTGACCCGCATCGCCCACGAGATCGTCGAGCGCGCCAAGGGCGCCGACGACGTCGTGCTCCTCGGCATCCCGACCCGGGGCGTGTATCTCGCCCGTCGGCTGGCCGACAAGCTCGAAGAGATCACCGACCGCAAGATCCCTGTCGGCTCCCTCGACATCACGATGTACCGCGACGACCTGCGCATGCACCCGCCGCGTGCGCTGGCCCGCACCGAGATCCCCGGTGACGGCATCGACGGTCGCCTCGTCGTCCTCGTCGACGACGTGCTCTTCTCCGGCCGCACCATCCGCGCCGCGCTCGACGCGCTGAACGACATCGGCCGCCCGCGCGCCGTGCAGCTCGCGGTCCTGGTCGACCGGGGCCACCGCGAACTGCCCATCCGCGCCGACTACGTCGGCAAGAACCTCCCCACGTCGTTGCGGGAGACGGTCAAGGTCCAGCTCGCCGAGGAGGACGGTCGCGACACCGTGCTGCTCGGTGCCAAGCGGACCGCCCCGGACGCGCAGCGGTAGCACTCCGGCCCACGCCGCCGAGTGCGCTCCCGCGCGCCCGCATGCCCGAATCCTCCCTGAACTTCCCTACGGAGCCTGACAGATGCAGCGTCATCTCATCTCGGCCGCCGACCTCACCCGCGACGACGCCGTCCTGATCCTCGACACCGCCGAGGAGATGGCCCGGGTCGCCGACCGGCCGATCAAGAAACTGCCGACCCTGCGCGGCCGGACCGTCGTCAACCTCTTCTTCGAGGACTCGACCCGGACCCGGATCTCCTTCGAGGCCGCCGAGAAGCGCCTCTCCGCCGACGTCATCAACTTCACCGCCAAGGGGTCGAGCGTCTCCAAGGGCGAGTCCCTCAAGGACACCGCCCAGACCCTGGAGGCCATGGGGGTCGACGCCGTCGTCATCCGGCACGGCGCCTCCGGAGCCCCGTACCGGCTCGCCACCTCCGGCTGGATCGACGCCGCCGTGATCAACGCGGGCGACGGCACCCACCAGCACCCCACGCAGGCCCTGCTCGACGCCTTCACCATGCGCCGCCGGCTGGTCGGCCGGGACGCCGGGATCGGCCAGGACCTGGCCGGCCGGCGCATCACGATCGTCGGCGACGTCCTGCACAGCCGGGTCGCCCGCTCGAACGTCGACCTGCTGCACACCCTCGGCGCCGAGGTCACCCTCGTCGCGCCGCCCACGCTGGTCCCGGTCGGCGTCGAGTCCTGGCCCTGCGAGATCTCCTACGACCTCGACAGCACGCTCTCCAAGTCCGACGCGGTGATGATGCTCCGCGTCCAGCGCGAGCGGATGAACGCCGCGTTCTTCCCGACCGAGCGCGAGTACTCGCGGCGCTACGGCCTCGACGGCGAGCGCATGGCGAAGATGCCCGAGCACGCCATCGTGATGCACCCCGGGCCGATGGTCCGCGGCATGGAGATCACCGCCGAGGTCGCCGACTCCGACCGCTGCACCGTCGTCGAGCAGGTCGCCAACGGCGTCTCCATCCGCATGGCCGTGCTCTACCTGCTGCTGGGCGGCAACGAGCCCGCCGTCACCCACACCCGTACCGAGGAGAAGTAAGAACCATGAGCAAGATCCTTATCCGTGGTGCGAAGGTGCTCGGCGGCGAGCCGCAGGACGTCCTCATCGACGGCGACACGATCGCCGCGGTCGGCACCGGACTGTCGGCGGAGGGCGCCGAGGTCGTCGAGGCCGACGGCAAGGTGCTCCTGCCGGGCCTGGTCGACCTGCACACCCACCTGCGCGAGCCCGGCCGCGAGGACTCCGAGACCGTGCTCACCGGCACGCGCGCGGCGGCCAGTGGCGGCTTCACGGCCGTGTTCGCCATGGCCAACACCTTCCCCGTCGCCGACACCGCCGGCGTCGTCGAGCAGGTCTACCGGCTCGGCCAGCAGCACGGCTACTGCGACGTGCAGCCGATCGGCGCCGTCACCGTCGGCCTGGAGGGCAAGAAACTCGCCGAGCTGGGCGCCATGCACGAGTCCGCCGCCGGCGTCACGGTCTTCTCCGACGACGGCAAGTGCGTGGACGACGCGGTGATCATGCGCCGCGCCCTGGAGTACGTGAAGGCCTTCGGCGGCGTCGTCGCCCAGCACGCCCAGGAGCCCCGCCTCACCGAGGGCGCCCAGATGAACGAGGGCGTCGTCTCCGCCGAGCTGGGTCTCGGCGGCTGGCCCGCGGTGGCCGAGGAGTCGATCATCGCCCGCGACGTCCTGCTCGCCGAGCACGTCGGATCCCGCGTCCACATCTGCCACCTGTCGACCGCCGGCTCCGTCGAGATCATCCGCTGGGCCAAGTCCCGCGGCATCGACGTCACCGCCGAGGTCACCCCGCACCACCTGCTGCTCACCGACGAGCTGGCGCGCACCTACAACCCGGTCTACAAGGTCAACCCGCCGCTGCGCACCGAGAAGGACGTCATGGCGCTCCGCGAGGCGCTCGCCGACGGCACCATCGACATCGTCGCCACCGACCACGCGCCGCACCCGCACGAGGACAAGGACTGCGAGTGGGCCGCCGCCGCCATGGGCATGGTCGGCCTGGAGACCGCGCTGTCCGTCGTCCAGCAGACGATGGTCGAGACCGGCCTGCTCGACTGGGCCGGCGTCGCCGACCGCATGTCCGCCAAGCCCGCGCTGATCGGCGGGGCCACCGGCCACGGACGCCCCGTCTCGGAGGGTGAGCCCGCCAACCTCACGCTGGTCGACACCGCATACCGTGGGGACGTGGACCCCGCGGGCTTCGCCTCGCGCAGCCGCAACACCCCCTACGAGGGCCGCGAGCTGCCGGGCAGGGTCACCCACACCTGGCTGCGGGGCAAGGCCACCCTCGTCGACGGGAAGCTCGCGTGACACCTCTCCTCCCCCTGGCCGCCGAACAGAAGTCGGCGGAAGTGACCGACTGGGCCGCCCGCATCGGCTGGCTCGTCGGCATCGTCCTCTTCATCGCGCTCGTCTACTGGCTGATGCGCGAGGGCTGGAAGTGGCGCGGCACCCTCCAGGGCGACCTGCCCGAGCTCCCCACCGCGCCGGAAGACACCGGCCCGGTGAGACTGAACATGAGCGGCCGCTATCACGGCTCCACCACCGCCGGGCAGTGGCTCGACCGGATCGTGGCGCACGGCCTCGGCACCCGCAGCCGGGCCGAGCTCACGCTGACGGACGCGGGACTGGACGTCGTACGCCCCGGTGCGAGCGACTTCTTCGTCCCGGCCTCGCAACTGCGCGAGGCCCGGCTCGACAAGGGCATCGCGGGCAAGGTCCTCACCGAGGGCGGACTGCTCGTCGTCACCTGGCAGCACGGCGACCGGCTGCTCGACTCCGGCTTCCGCTCGGACCGGGCGGACGAGCACGCGGCCTGGGTCGAGACCCTGAACACCATGATCGACACGACGGAAACGGAAGGCGCACGATGACGACCTCCACCCAGGGGAACGCCTCGCAGAGGAAAAAGGCGCTTCCCGCCGTACTCGTCCTGGAGGACGGCCGGGTCTTCCGCGGCCGCGCCTACGGGGCCGTGGGGGAGACCTTCGGCGAAGCGGTGTTCTCCACCGGCATGACCGGCTACCAGGAGACCCTCACCGACCCGTCCTACCACCGGCAGGTCGTCGTGATGACGGCCCCGCACGTCGGCAACACCGGCGTGAACGACGAGGACCCCGAGTCGAAGCGGATCTGGGTCGCCGGCTACGTCGTCCGCGACCCCGCCCGCGTCCCCTCCAACTGGCGCTCCCGCCGCTCCCTCGACGAGGAACTGCGCACGCAGGGCGTCGTCGGCATCAGCGGTGTCGACACCCGCGCCCTGACCCGCCACCTCCGCGAGCGCGGGGCCATGCGCGTCGGCATCTTCTCCGGCAACGCGCTGCCCGACGAGGGCACCATGCTGGCCGAGGTCCGCCAGGCGCCCGAGATGAAGGGCGCGAACCTCGCCGCCGAGGTCGCGACCAAGGAGGCGTACGTCGTCCCCGCGATCGGTGAGAAGAAGTTCACCGTCGCCGCCGTCGACCTCGGCATCAAGGGCATGACCCCGCACCGGATGGCCGAGCGCGGCATCGAGGTGCACGTGCTGCCCGCGACGGCCACCGCCGAGGACGTCTACGCCGTGAACCCGGACGGCGTCTTCTTCTCCAACGGTCCCGGCGACCCGGCCACGGCCGACGGCCCGGTCGCGGTGATGCAGGAAGTGCTCGCCCGCAAGACCCCGCTCTTCGGCATCTGCTTCGGCAACCAGATCCTCGGCCGCGCCCTCGGCTTCGGCACCTACAAGCTGAAGTACGGCCACCGCGGCATCAACCAGCCGGTGCAGGACCGTACGACCAACAAGGTCGAGGTCACCGCTCACAACCACGGCTTCGCCGTCGACGCCCCGCTCGACAAGGTCTCCGAGACCCCCTACGGCCGCGCCGAGGTCTCCCACGTCTGCCTCAACGACAACGTGGTGGAGGGCCTCCAGCTGCTCGACCAGCCGGCCTTCAGCGTGCAGTACCACCCCGAAGCGGCGGCAGGACCGCACGACGCCGCCTACCTGTTCGACCGCTTCACGTCTTTGATGGAAACAGTCCTGATGGAGGGCCAGCGTGCCTAAGCGCACCGATATCCAGTCCGTCCTGGTCATCGGCTCCGGCCCGATCGTCATCGGCCAGGCCGCCGAGTTCGACTACTCCGGCACCCAGGCGTGCCGCGTCCTGCGGGCGGAGGGCCTGCGGGTCATCCTCGTCAACTCCAACCCCGCGACGATCATGACCGACCCGGAGATCGCCGACGCCACGTACGTCGAGCCGATCACCCCCGAGTTCGTCGAGAAGATCATCGCCAAGGAGCGCCCCGACGTCCTGCTGCCGACCCTCGGCGGCCAGACGGCCCTCAACACCGCGATCTCCATGCACGAGCAGGGTGTGCTGGAGAAGTACGGCGTCGAGCTGATCGGCGCCAACGTCGAGGCCATCAACAAGGGCGAGGACCGCGACCTCTTCAAGGGAGTCGTCGAGGCCGTCCGCGAGAAGATCGGCCACGGCGAGTCCGCCCAGTCCGTGATCTGCCACACCATGGACGACGTGATCGCGGGCGTGGACACGCTCGGCGGCTACCCCGTCGTCGTCCGCCCCTCCTTCACCATGGGCGGCGCCGGCTCCGGCTTCGCCCACGACGAGGAGGAGCTGCGCCGCATCGCCGGCCAGGGCCTGACGCTCTCCCCGACCACCGAGGTGCTCCTGGAGGAGTCCATCCTCGGCTGGAAGGAGTACGAGCTGGAGCTGATGCGCGACAAGAACGACAACGTCGTGGTCGTCTGCTCCATCGAGAACTTCGACCCCATGGGCGTCCACACCGGTGACTCGATCACCGTCGCCCCGGCGATGACGCTCACGGACCGCGAGTACCAGCGGCTGCGTGACATCGGCATCGCGATCATCCGCGAGGTCGGTGTCGACACCGGCGGCTGCAACATCCAGTTCGCGGTCAACCCCGAGGACGGCCGCATCATCGTCATCGAGATGAACCCGCGCGTCTCGCGGTCCTCGGCGCTCGCCTCCAAGGCCACCGGCTTCCCGATCGCCAAGATCGCCGCCAAGCTGGCCGTCGGCTACACGCTCGACGAGATCCCGAACGACATCACCGAGAAGACCCCGGCGTCCTTCGAGCCGACCCTCGACTACGTCGTCGTGAAGGCCCCGCGCTTCGCCTTCGAGAAGTTCCCGTCCGCCGACTCCACCCTCACGACCACCATGAAGTCGGTCGGCGAGGCCATGGCGATCGGCCGCAACTTCACCGAGGCGCTCCAGAAGGCGCTGCGCTCGCTGGAGAAGAAGGGCAGCCAGTTCACCTTCGTCGGCGAGCCCGGCGACAAGGCCGAGCTGCTGCGGGAGGCCGTCCGGCCCACCGACGGCCGCATCAACTCCGTCATGCAGGCCATCCGTGCCGGTGCCACGCCCGAGGAGGTCTTCGAGTCCACGAAGATCGACCCCTGGTTCGTCGACCAGATGTTCCTGATCAAGGAGATCGCGGACGAGCTGGCCGCCGCCGACAAGCTCGACCCCGAGCTGCTCGCCGAGGCCAAGCGGCACGGCTTCTCCGACACCCAGATCGCCGAGATCCGAGGACTGCGCGAGGACGTCGTGCGCGAGGTCCGGCACGCCCTCGGTGTGCGCCCGGTCTTCAAGACGGTCGACACCTGCGCCGCCGAGTTCGCCGCGAAGACGCCGTACTTCTACTCCTCCTACGACGAGGAGAGCGAGGTCGCGCCGCGCGAGAAGCCCGCCGTGATCATCCTGGGCTCCGGGCCCAACCGCATCGGCCAGGGCATCGAGTTCGACTACTCCTGCGTCCACGCCTCCTTCGCGCTCAGCGAGGCGGGCTACGAGACCGTGATGGTCAACTGCAACCCCGAGACCGTCTCCACGGACTACGACACCTCCGACCGCCTGTACTTCGAGCCGCTGACGCTCGAGGACGTGCTGGAGATCGTGCACGCCGAGACGCTGGCCGGGCCCGTCGCCGGTGTGATCGTGCAGCTCGGCGGCCAGACCCCGCTCGGCCTCGCGCAGGCACTCAAGGACAACGGCGTGCCGGTCGTGGGCACCTCGCCCGAGGCGATCCACGCCGCCGAGGACCGCGGCGCCTTCGGCCAGGTCCTCGCGGAGGCGGGCCTGCCCGCCCCCAAGCACGGCACCGCCACCACCTTCACCCAGGCCAAGGCCATCGCCGACGAGATCGGCTACCCCGTCCTCGTCCGCCCCTCGTACGTCCTCGGCGGCCGGGGCATGGAGATCGTGTACGACGAGACGCGGCTCTCCTCGTACATCGCCGAGTCGACCGAGATCAGCCCCTCCCGGCCGGTCCTCGTCGACCGGTTCCTCGACGACGCGATCGAGATCGACGTCGACGCGCTGTACGACGGCGAGGAGCTCTACCTCGGCGGCGTCATGGAGCACATCGAGGAGGCCGGCATCCACTCCGGCGACTCGGCGTGCGCGCTCCCTCCGATCACCCTCGGCGGGTTCGACATCAAGCGGCTGCGCGCCTCGACGGAGGCCATCGCCAAGGGTGTCGGCGTCCGCGGCCTGATCAACATCCAGTTCGCGATGGCCGGTGACATCCTCTACGTCCTGGAGGCCAACCCGCGCGCCTCGCGCACCGTCCCCTTCACCTCGAAGGCGACCGCGGTGCCGCTCGCGAAGGCCGCCGCCCGTATCTCGCTGGGCGCGACCGTCGCCGAACTGCGCGCCGAGGGCCTGCTCCCGGCCGAGGGCGACGGCGGCACCCTGCCGCTCGACGCGCCGATCTCCGTCAAGGAGGCCGTCATGCCGTGGTCGCGCTTCCGCGACATCCACGGCCGCGGCGTGGACACGGTGCTCGGCCCGGAGATGCGCTCCACCGGTGAAGTCATGGGCATCGACTCGGTGTTCGGCACCGCGTACGCCAAGTCCCAGGCGGGTGCCTACGGTCCGCTGCCGACCAAGGGCCGCGCGTTCATCTCGGTCGCCAACCGCGACAAGCGCTCGATGATCTTCCCGGCACGTGAACTCGTCGCCCACGGCTTCGAGTTGCTCGCGACCTCCGGCACGGCCGAGGTGCTCAAGCGCAACGGCATCAACGCCGTCGTCGTGCGCAAGCAGAGCGAGGGCACCGGCCCGAACGGCGAGAAGACCATCGTCCAGCTCATCCACGACGGCGAGGTCGACCTCATCGTCAACACGCCGTACGGCACCGGCGGCCGCCTCGACGGCTACGAGATCCGGACCGCGGCCGTGGCCCGGGCCGTCCCGTGCCTGACGACGGTGCAGGCGCTCGCCGCCGCCGTCCAGGGCATCGACGCGCTCAACCACGGAGACGTGGGCGTGCGCTCACTCCAGGAACACGCCGAGCATCTGACCGCCGCGCGCGACTAGCAGCCCAGAGGGGGACACCGGAGACGGTGTCCCCCTCTTCATGAGGCCCCTATCCCGCCTGAGGCCCGTACCGGGCTCTTCCGAGGACACGATCATGTACAAGCTCTTCTTCAACCTCGTCTTCAAGCGGATGGACCCGGAGCAGGCACACCACCTCGCCTTCCGCTGGATCCGGCTCACCGCCCGCGTCCCCGTCCTGCGCACCTTCGTCGCCGCCGCGCTCGCCCCCCGCCACAAAGAACTGCGCACCGAGGCGTTCGGACTGCGCATGCACGGCCCCTTCGGACTCGCCGCCGGGTTCGACAAGAACGCCGTGGCCATCGACGGCATGGCGATGCTCGGCTTCGACCACATCGAGATCGGCACGGTCACCGGGGAGCCGCAGCCCGGCAACCCCAAGAAGAGGCTGTTCCGCCTCGTCCCGGACCGCGCGCTGATCAACCGCATGGGCTTCAACAACGAGGGCTCCGCGGCCGTCTCCGAGCGCCTGGCGGCCCGCACGCCCGTCTTCAGGACCGTCGTCGGCGTCAACATCGGCAAGACCAAGGTGGTTCCCGAGGCGGAGGCCGTCGGCGACTACGTGAAGTCGACCGAGCGGCTCGCCCGGCACGCCGACTACCTCGTCGTGAACGTCTCCTCCCCGAACACGCCCGGCCTGCGCAACCTCCAGGCCACCGAGGCGCTCCGCCCGCTGCTGAGCGCGGTCCGCGAGGCCGCGGACCGCGCGGTCACCGGCCGGCGCGTCCCGCTCCTCGTCAAGATCGCGCCCGACCTCGCCGACGAGGACGTCGACGCGGTCGCCGACCTCGCCGTGGAACTCGGCCTCGACGGGATCATCGCGACGAACACCACCATCGCGCGCGAGGGACTCGGCCTGTCGTCCGACCCGGCCCTGGTGGGGGAGACCGGCGGGCTGTCGGGCGCACCGCTCAAGGCGCGCTCGCTGGAGGTGCTGCGCCGCCTCTACGCGCGCGTGGGCGACCGCATCACCCTGGTGGGCGTCGGCGGCGTCGAGAACGCCGAGGACGCCTGGCAGCGCATCCTGGCCGGCGCCACGCTCGTCCAGGGTTACAGCGCCTTCATCTACGAGGGGCCCTTCTGGGGCCGCGCCCTCCACAAGGGGCTCGCCGCCCGTCTGCGGACGAGCCCGTACGCCACCCTCGCCGACGCGGTCGGCGCCGACGTGAGGAAGTCCGTATGAGCCTGGAACCCTTCGGCGCCCGCCTGCGCCGCGCCATGGACGAGCGGGGCCCGCTGTGCGTGGGCATCGACCCGCACGCCTCCCTGCTCGCCGACTGGGGCCTGGCCGACGACATCGCCGGCCTGGAGCGCTTCAGCCGCACGGTCGTCGAGGCGCTGGCCGACCGGGTCGCCGTCCTGAAGCCGCAGAGCGCCTTCTTCGAGCGGTTCGGCTCGCGCGGGATCGCCGTCCTGGAGAAGTCGGTCGAGGAGGCCCGCGCGGCAGGGGCACTGGTCGTGATGGACGCCAAGCGCGGCGACATCGGCTCGACCATGGCCGCGTACGCCGAGACCTTCCTGCGCAAGGACGCGCCCCTCTTCTCGGACGCGCTGACCGTGTCGCCGTTCCTCGGGTACGGCTCGCTGCTGCCCGCGGTCGAGCTGGCGCGCGAGAGCGGGGCCGGGCTCTTCGTCCTCGCGCTCACCTCCAACCCGGAGGGCGGCGAGGTCCAGCACGCCCTGCGCGAGGACGGCCGGAACGTCGGGGCGACGATGCTGGCGCACCTGGCCGTCGAGAACGCGGGCGAGGCGCCGCTCGGCTCCTTCGGCGCGGTCGTCGGCGCCACGCTGGGCGATCTGTCCTCCTACGACCTCGACATCAACGGCCCGCTCCTCGCGCCCGGCATCGGCGCCCAGGGAGCGACGGCGGCCGATCTGGCGGGCGTCTTCGGGCCCGCGGTGCGCAACGTCGTCCCGAACGTGAGCCGGGGCGTCCTGCGGTTCGGTCCCGACGTGGTCGCGCTGCGCTCCTCCGCGGACCGCTTCGCGGAGGAGATCAGGGCCGCCGTGACGGCCGTCTGAGCCCTTCGCGGCGCTCCGGAACAGCCCCGGCGACGGTCTTCCGGGCGCCCCGAGTCTGAATACATTCTCAAATCCGGGGCGTTATGTCGGAAATGTCGGGCTCCAGGGAGGCTGACCAGGACTTTTCCGCTGTTCTCGCTGACTCTGGCGCACTTGCCCGCTAGTCTCCGTCGAGAGAACGGGCAAGCGTGTTGCTCGTACCTCCCCAGGTGTGGGGCGAACAGGTTCCTCACCGGTCCGTATCCGACAGTTCGACATCCGAGGTGACGTAGGCGTGGCTCTTCCGCCCCTTACCCCTGAACAGCGCGCAGCCGCGCTCGAAAAGGCCGCCGCGGCTCGCCGGGAGCGGGCCGAGGTCAAGAATCGACTCAAGCACTCCGGTGCTTCTCTCCACGAGGTCATCAAGCAGGGCCAGGAGAACGACGTCGTCGGCAAGATGAAGGTCTCCGCCCTTCTGGAGTCCCTGCCGGGCGTGGGCAAGGTCCGCGCCAAGCAGATCATGGAGCGACTCGGGATCTCCGAGAGCCGCCGGGTTCGCGGTCTCGGCTCGAACCAGATCGCCTCTTTGGAGCGCGAGTTCGGCGGTTCCGGCGCCTGAGTCCTGGGCACCCCGGGATTGCTGGAATAATCGCTGCATGAGTGAACGTCCGCGGCTGACCGTGCTCTCCGGCCCCTCAGGGGTCGGCAAGAGCACGGTCGTCGCTCATATGCGCAAGGAACACCCCGAGGTCTGGCTCTCGGTGTCGGCGACGACCCGCAGGCCCCGCCCCGGTGAGAAGCACGGGGTGCACTACTTCTTCGTCTCCGACGAGGAGATGGACAAGCTGATCGCCAACGGCGAGCTGCTGGAGTGGGCCGAGTTCGCGGGCAACCGCTACGGAACCCCGCGTGCCGCCGTCCTGGAGCACCTGGAGTCGGGTGTGCCCGTCCTCCTGGAGATCGACCTCCAGGGCGCGCGCCAGGTCCGTGAGTCGATGCCGGAGGCGCTGCTCGTCTTCCTGGCCCCGCCCTCCTGGGAGGAGCTGGTGCGCAGGCTCACCGGTCGTGGCACCGAATCCCCCGAGGTGATCGAGCGTCGCCTCGCGGCGGCGAAGATCGAACTGGCGGCCGAGCCGGAGTTCGATGTCACCCTGGTCAACACCTCCGTCGAGGACGTGGCGCGTGAGCTGCTAGCCTTGGTGGAAGTTGTTTGATCTTTCAGGTCTTTTTCCACCTTTCGGAAGGCAGAGCGTGTCCTCTTCCATCACCGCTCCCGAGGGCATCATCAACCCTCCGATCGACGAGCTTCTCGAGGCCACCGACTCGAAGTACAGCCTGGTGATCTACGCGGCCAAGCGTGCCCGCCAGATCAACGCGTACTACTCGCAGCTCGGCGAGGGCCTCCTCGAGTACGTCGGTCCGCTCGTCGACACCCACGTCCACGAGAAGCCGCTGTCGATCGCCCTGCGCGAGATCAACGCGGGACTGCTGACGTCCGAGGCCGTCGAGGGCCCCGCCCAGTAGTCGTTCACATCCTCATCCCAGGCCCGGCGGCGCGACCGCCGGGCCTGTGGTGTGTCATGGAGTCGTACGTTTCCTAGTGCGGGGAGAGACGGTGGACAAGCCGAGGGTCGTCCTGGGGGTCAGCGGTGGCATCGCCGCGTACAAGGCCTGTGAGCTGCTGCGACGGCTGACCGAGTCGGGTCACGACGTACGGGTCGTGCCCACCGCGTCCGCCCTGCACTTCGTCGGCGCCGCCACCTGGTCCGCCCTCTCGGGCCACCCCGTCTCCACCGAGGTCTGGTCGGACGTCCACGAGGTCCCGCACGTACGCATCGGGCAGCACGCCGACCTGGTGGTGGTGGCCCCCGCGACGGCGGACATGCTGGCCAAGGCCGCCCACGGCCTCGCCGACGACCTGCTCACCAACACCCTGCTCACCGCCCGCTGCCCGGTCGTCTTCGCGCCCGCCATGCACACCGAGATGTGGGAGCACCCGGCCACTCAGGAGAACGTGGCGACCCTGCGGCGCCGTGGAGCCGTCGTCGTCGAGCCCGCCGTCGGCCGCCTGACCGGCGTCGACACCGGCAAGGGACGGCTCCCCGACCCGGGGGAGATCTTCGAGGTCTGCCGCCGCGTCCTCGCCCGCGGTGTCACCGAGCCGGATCTCGCCGGACGGCACGTCGTCGTCAGCGCCGGCGGCACCCGCGAGCCCCTCGACCCCGTCCGCTTCCTGGGCAACCGCTCCTCCGGCAAGCAGGGGTACGCCCTGGCCCGCACCGCCGCCGCGCGGGGCGCCCGCGTCACCCTGATCGCCGCGAACACCGGCCTCCCGGATCCGGCCGGCGTCGACGTGATCCGGGTCGGGACCGCCGTGCAGCTGCGGGAGGCCGTGCTCAAGGCGGCCCCCGACGCCGACGCCGTGGTGATGGCCGCCGCGGTGGCGGACTTCCGCCCCCAGACGTACGCGGCCGGAAAGATCAAGAAGAAGGACGGCCGGGAGCCGGAGCCGATCGTGCTCGTCCGTAATCCGGACATCCTCGCGGAGATCTCCGCCGAACGGGCGCGCCCCGGCCAGGTGGTCGTCGGCTTCGCGGCGGAGACGGACGACGTCCTCGCCAACGGACGGACGAAGCTGGCACGCAAGGGCTGCGATCTGCTGGTGGTGAACGAGGTCGGCGAGAGTCGCACGTTCGGCTCCGAGGAGAACGAGGCCGTGGTGCTCGGGGCCGACGGAAGCGAGACGCCGGTGGCCCACGGACCCAAGGAAGCGCTGGCCGACACGGTCTGGGACCTCGTGACACGCCGACTGGGGTGAATGTCTCATCCACCCCTCCGGAAGCCGCGAAGCCCGCGAAATCGGGCGTGGCGACCCTGGCGGACCCCCCTGGCCATGGCGCAGAATGCCCGTGCCGCAGGTCACAGGCTTCCCGAGAGGCGAGACAGGCGTCCGGCGGCTGAGCGCGACCGATAAACTGTTCTCGGACGACGCCGGGCGCAGCCCCCAGCCCGTCCACCCATGATCAGCCAGCAGCCGCTGCAACCACAGGGAGCGTTGTGTCCCGTCGCCTGTTCACCTCGGAGTCCGTGACCGAGGGTCACCCCGACAAGATCGCTGACCAGATCAGCGACACCATTCTCGACGCGCTTCTGCGAGAGGACCCGACGTCCCGGGTCGCCGTGGAGACGCTCATCACGACCGGCCTGGTGCATGTGGCCGGAGAGGTCACGACCAAGGCCTACGCGCCGATCGCGCAGCTCGTCCGGGACAAGATCCTGGAGATCGGCTACGACTCGTCGAAGAAGGGCTTCGACGGAGCGTCCTGTGGCGTGTCGGTGTCGATCGGCTCGCAGTCCCCGGACATCGCGCAGGGTGTCGACACGGCGTACGAGTCCCGTGTCGAAGGTGATGAGGATGAGCTGGACAAGCAGGGTGCGGGCGACCAGGGCCTGATGTTCGGGTACGCGACGGACGAGACCCCGAACCTGATGCCGCTCCCGATCCACCTCGCGCACAAGCTCTCGCGCCGGCTGTCCGAGGTCCGCAAGAACGGGACCATCCCGTACCTGCGCCCCGACGGCAAGACCCAGGTCACCATCGAGTACGACGGCGACAAGGCGGTCCGTCTGGACACCGTCGTCGTCTCCTCGCAGCACGCGTCGGACATCGACCTGGAGTCGCTGCTCGCCCCCGACATCCGCGAGTTCGTGGTGGAGCCGGAGCTGAAGGCCCTCCTCGACGACGGCATCAAGCTGGAGACCGAGGGCTACCGCCTCCTGGTGAACCCGACCGGCCGCTTCGAGATCGGCGGCCCGATGGGCGACGCCGGCCTCACCGGCCGCAAGATCATCATCGACACGTACGGCGGCATGGCCCGCCACGGCGGCGGCGCGTTCTCCGGCAAGGACCCGTCCAAGGTCGACCGCTCCGCCGCGTACGCGATGCGCTGGGTCGCGAAGAACGTCGTCGCCGCGGGTCTCGCGTCGCGCTGCGAGGTCCAGGTGGCGTACGCCATCGGCAAGGCCGAGCCGGTCGGTCTGTTCGTCGAGACCTTCGGCACCGCCAAGGTCGACGCGGAGAAGATCGAGACCGCCATCTCCGAGGTCTTCGACCTCCGCCCGGCGGCCATCATCCGTGACCTCGACCTGCTCCGCCCGATCTACTCCCAGACCGCCGCCTACGGCCACTTCGGCCGTGAGCTGCCGGACTTCACCTGGGAGCGGACGGACCGGGTGGACGCGCTCCGCAAGGCCGCGGGCCTGTAGTCCCGCCGCAACCGACTGAGCCGTGAGGCCCGGCACCCCGGTGCTTCTTCGTGCCGACGAACATGACCGTGCCGCCGTGGGCGACGGTCTCCTTGACGAACTCGT